>DASYZH010000343.1:0-19170 GCA_035946435.1 Puia sp.
CTGCAACAATTACTATCTTCCGGACCTGCTTAAAGACGGCGATAAGAACGCCGCCAAAGAACTGGCGCAGGTCACGTTCCGCCTCCAACCCATTCGCGACATCCATCTTTACTCCGCCGGCATCCACGATGGCATCGCCACGCATGGCGATATTCGGTTCATCTGGATCTTCGGCGCCATCGCGGCTTTTGTCCTCATCATCGCCTGCATCAACTTCATTAACCTGTCGACGGCGAAAGCCGCCAACCGCGCCAAAGAAGTAGGACTCCGGAAAGTCGCAGGCGCCCAACGCGGCGGCCTGATCCGCCAGTTCCTGACGGAATCGATCCTATACAGTGTATTGGCCTTCACCATCGGTATCCTCCTCGCATGGGTGATCCTGCCTTATTTCAATTTGCTGGCTGCAAGAGAGCTAAGCATACCCTGGACCGCCGTCTGGCTGATGCCCGTGTTAATGTTGGCCGCGCTTTGCGTCGGGATCGCCGCAGGTATCTACCCGGCCTTTTACCTCTCCTCTTTCCAGCCTGCCAGAGTGCTAAAAGGAGAGATCAGCAGAGGCAGCAAAAACTCCATGCTTCGGAATGGCCTGGTCGTCTTCCAATTTGCAGCCTCCGTCGCCCTGATCATCAGCACCATAGTGATCTATAGCCAAACGAAGTATATCCTCAACAGGCCAATAGGCTACGACAAGGATCAGGTCGTTCTTCTCCGCGGGTCCCATACCCTCGGCACCCATATAGGTGATCTCAAAAAAGCCTTGTTACAACTACCCCAGGTACAACACGCCTCGATCAGCGGCTTCTTACCCATAGCAGACGCCAACCGCAACGGTAATGTATTTTGGAAGGCCGGAAGGATGAACATCGATCCTGCTGTCGATGGTCAGTTCTGGGACGTAGACACCGATTATCTCGCTACACTGGGCATGCAGCTGGTAGCGGGCAGGAATTTTGATGCTGCCGATAGCCTGGCCGTCGTGATCAATCAAACCCTGGCTGATAAACTCCAATTAAAGGACCCCATTGGCAGGCAGATCATCAACAACAATGGAATAACATACACGGTGATCGGCGTAGTCCGCGATTTTAACTACGAATCGATGCGGGACAAGGTCAAAGGCCTGGCTATGCGCTTGAATAATAGCCCTTCCATCCTTGCGTTAAAGGTCAACACAGCCGATATGATTGCTACGCTGGCACAGATCACTGCGGTCTGGAAAAAATTCGCACCCGAGCAACCCATTCGTTATACCTTTCTCGACGATGACTTCGCAAACATGTACGTGGATCTGCAACGCATGACGGGCATCTTCACGGCGTTTGCCTTGTTAGCCATCAGCATCGCCTGTCTCGGGCTCTTTGCCCTCTCCGCCTTCATGGCCGAACAACGCACAAAAGAGATCGGCATCCGCAAGGTCCTTGGCGCCAGCATCATCGGCATCGCCACGCTGATGTCCAGGGATTTCCTGCGACTGGTCCTGCTGGCCTTCCTGATCGCCAGCCCGCTGGCCTGGTGGGGTATGAGCGTATGGCTACGCGATTTTGCCTTTCGCATCTCTATCGGCTGGTGGGTATTCGCCTTGGCCGGCATCGCCTCGCTCGTCATTGCCTTAGTCACCGTAAGCTTTCAATCGATTCGCGCCGCTACCGCCAATCCGGTGCAAAGCCTGCGTTGCGAGTGAAATTTGTAAAACGCCGGAGATAGACTATTTTCGGCCATGTCCGATTTTAAACAACAAGCAGCCCGTGAAGCCGCAAAGCTCGTACAGCCCGGCAACACCATTGGCCTCGGCGCCGGTTCCACCATGGGGTATCTTATCAGTGCGATAAAAGAACAGCCCGATCTGGCCCGCTCGCTCCGCACCGTGAGCTCATCGTTTGCCACCCGGCAGAAATTGCTACAGGAAAACTTCATCGTGCTGGACTCCGGCTGGCTTTCCCGGGTAGACTGGTATTTCGATGGCTGTGACCAGTTCGACCGGCGGCTCAATGCCCTGAAAAGTGGCGGCGGTGTCCATGTCGCGGAAAAGGTGCTGGCCGCCATGGCCGGCCAGTTCGTTCTCGTCGGCGACGACTCGAAAAGGGTCGAACGGTTCGATGCAAAATATCCCCTCGTCATCGAAGTCATCCCCGAGGCATTGGCCTATGTGTCGGACAGGGTAAAAAAATTCTTTAACCCCTCCAGGTCCGAACTTCGGCTCAGCGATAAAAAAGATGGCGCCGTCATCACCGAACGCGGAAACTTTCTCATAGACCTCTGGTTTGCCGTCTTTCCCGAACCGGGTATTCTCAACGAACGGGTTCTTGCGATCCCGGGCATTCTCGAACACTCGCTTTTTTATAACATGTCCCATCGGGCCATCACCGCCGGTACGGAAGGCCTCCAAATCTTTACCAAACCATGAAGACCGTCCTCATCCTCGGCGCCAATTCGGACGTTGCTAAAGAAGCGATGCAACTGTATGTCGGAAGGGGCTACCAGGTCATTGCCGCCTCCCGCAGTCTTGGGGAGATCGATGCCTTTAATGCTGCGCGGGGACTGCCGGCGGAGAAGATCACCACCCGCTATTTCGATGCCACCGCCTTCGGCGACCATGGCGCATTCTATGCCGCCCTGCCCGCCAAACCGCATATCGTTCTGTACGCAGCAGGTTTCCAGGTGACCAACGACCAGGCCCTGGTGGACTGGCCCGGCACCTATCGAATGATACATACCCACTACGCCGGCGCGGTATCCATCCTCAACCTCATCGTGATGGATGCTGCCAATACCCACCTGGAAAGGATCATCGGGCTCTCCTAGCTCTCCGGCGTACGCGGTCGCAAAAGCAACTTCATTTACGGCAGTACCAAGGCGGCCTTTACAACCTATCTGGCCGGTCTGCGCCAATATCTCTTTCCCCGAAAAGTTGTGGTAAACGCCATCGTCGCCGGCTATATCCGCAGCAAGATGACCGCCGGGCTGGACCTCCCCGAATCGCTGCTGCTGGAACCCGCAGACATCGCCCGTGCCATCGTGGGCGCCGGCAACCGCTTCGTCCTGGTCCCGGGTTTTAAATGGAAGCTGATCTATCAGGTGCTTCGGCTGTTGCCCGAAAACCTTGTTTCCAGGCTCCCATAATCAAAATTAAGATCGCTAACACCGAAGTCACCGCAATTATAGCGATCATCGGTACCGCCGTCCCATTGCTGAAAGCGCTGACGGCAACTGAGGCCAATGCCCCGACCCCCATTTGCAACGTTCCCAGTAGGGAAGAAGCCGTACCCGCATTCTTGTCGAAAGGCGCTAATGCCAGCGCCGCGGCATTGGGATAGGTGAATCCCAAGAATGTGAGGAAAACGAAAAGCAAGGCAATGGTCGCCCCCAACCCATACCAGCCGGCCATCGCCCCCGCCAAAAAGACCACGGCAACGGCTACCTGCCCCGCAAGGGCGATCCGGATGATCTGAAAACTGCTATAGCGACGAAGCAGCCTGCCGTTGAACTGGCTCAATACGATAAAAGCCACCGAAAGGAAGGCAAAGATCCAGCCATAGGTCCGCTTGTCTACATGAAAAAAATTCATGAACAGCATCGGTGAGCCGGAGACATAAGCAAACAGTCCGGCGAAGGCAAACGCCTCTATCAGGGCCGAAACCAGGAATTGCCGTATCTGCAACACCGAAATAAAATTGCGGATGATCGGTCCGGGCTTAAGTGAAAAATTCCGGTCCGCCGGATAGCTCTCCGGTAAAAAGAAGATGGTCAGCAGCGTAACGATTACGCCGATGATGCCCAGGATAAGGAACACTGTCCTCCAGCCAAAGGCGACTACGACATATGCACCCACCGTAGGCGCAACCATCGGGCTGGCCCCAACCACCAGCAGCAATAACGAAAAAACCTTCGCGCTCTCCTTGGCGCCAAAAAGATCGCGGACCATGGCCATCGCCGCTACCTGCGCGCCGCAGCTGCCAAGAGCCTGCATAAACCGCAGCACGATCAGGGTATTGATATCCCTGGCCTGCATACAGATCGCCGTTGCGAGGATATAGAGCCCCAGCCCCGCGTAGAGCGGCTTCTTCCTGCCATAGCGGTCCAGCAAAGGTCCATAGATCAGTTGTCCTACCGCCAGCGCGATGAAATAGCTCGACAGCGTAAGCGCCACCGTGGCCGGATCGGTATGCAGGCTGCGGGCGATATCGTCGAAGCCCGGGAGATACATGTCGATGGAAAAAGGGCCGATCGTTGTCATTAATCCGAGGATAAGGATATAGGTCACATAGGTCCGTTTACTCAACCCTTCCGATTGTATCATGATCTTCTTTTTTTGTATAACTTTCTGCTAAATTAGGACAATGGCCGATTCCGCACATACGTCCCGTATCCTGCTGGAATGTATTGCCGGCAGGAACTCAATATGCTCGCTATCACCTCGTGATTGCCTATCTTTGCAAAAAATAGTCATGGGTATCGCCGATAGACTCTTTCAGCTGAATAAAGAAAAATCCGCCGCCAACCTCAAGGCCGGCCAGGATTTCCTCGAAGCCAATAAAAACAAGCCTGGTGTAGTGGCCCTGCCCAGCGGCCTGCAATATGAGATCTTAACGGAAGGTTCGGGCCCCAAACCCACTGCTACCAGTAAAGTAACCTGCCACTATCATGGCACGCTGATCGACGGCACCGTCTTCGATAGCTCTGTTCGTCGCGGTCAACCCGCAACCTTCCCCCTGAACCAGGTGATCAAAGGCTGGACCGAAGGTTTGCAGCTGATGCCCACGGGTAGCAAATGGCGGTTCTATATCCCGGCGCATCTGGGCTATGGTGACAGGCAGGCAGGCGGGCAGATCGGCCCCAACAGCACGCTGGTCTTCGACGTGGAGCTGTTGTCGTTTAGCTAGCGTCTTCGCACGCCTTACGCCGCCGGCTAACCGATCCGCGTGTACAGGTTCAACGTGTCGTAGACGACTACCTTCTCCCAGAGATGGCTGCAGTTTTTTACGAAATCCAGGTGCAGCTGATGTTTCTGGTAATTGGCCTGCCCGGCCAGATCTTCAAAGAACATCAGCTCCGATACCTGCCAGCTGGCATCTACCACATCGCGCTTTTCCGTGTGCGCAAGCACACCGACATATAGCTCCTTGATCAGGGGGATGCCGGCCAGGGTCTTCAGACCGGTGATCAGCTGGTCCCGGTCTTCCACGGATGCGGGATTCTTCAGCCAAAAGAAGACATGGTGCACGACCGGCGGCCTGCCGTTGCCGGAGGCCTGAGCCAACGCACCGGGCATGCCAAGTGCCGTCGCCGCTACCGTGACTGCCCCTTTCTCGATGAAATCTCTTCGATTGTTTTTTTCCATGATCCCCCTAAGATACACAATTGATCGCTCACCGCTCAACCAATCCCCCTTTCATTTGTTTCCCAAACATGCCACTCCTCCCTACCATGGGTAAAGCCCCGGCCGGCGCCCGCCTCCAGCGTATCCGCCGTTCCCCGAACTACGATGGAAAGACTTTCCGCAACCTGGTCCCCACCGAAGTTACCCGAAAAGGCGTCTCGTTCTTCAGGATGCTTCGCGAATTCAGCAACCGTCCCAAGGACACGGTGCCACCCAAACCAATTCCCAGCATCCAAACCAACCTCAAAGGACTGCCCGAGGGCCAGGCCTCTATAGTTTGGTTCGGCCATTCGTCCTATTTGCTCAAAATTGGCAAAACCCATATCCTCGTCGACCCCGTCTTCAGCGGTAACGCCTCGCCGTTCACTTTTTTCGCAAAGGCCTTCCCCGGCTCCAATGGCTATGGCGTAGAAGACATGCCGGAAACCCTTGAAGCCGTCCTGCTGACCCATGATCATTATGACCACCTGGACTATAAGACGATCCTCCAGCTCAAAACCCGGGCGAATCATTTCTATACCTCCCTGGGCGTAGGCGCCCACCTCGAATATTGGGGCGTCCCGCCGGAACAGATCACCGAGCTGGATTGGTGGGATTCCATCTCCTTCGACGAAACCGGTCGGCCTGACACCGGAAGCGCGACCAACGGTGCAGGCTGGCCCGGCAACACCGGCCCGATAACCCTTACTGCAACTCCCGGCCGCCATTTCTCCGGCCGCGCTTTTAAAAGAGGCGGCGCTATCTGGTCCTCCTTCGTGCTACAAACCGCCGGTTATAAGCTGTTCCTCGGCGGCGACTCCGGCTATGAACGACATTTCAAGACCATCGGCGAGCGTTTCGGCCCCTTCGACCTGGCCATCCTCGAATGCGGCCAATATCACGAGAACTGGCCCTTTATCCATATGATGCCGGAAGAGACCGTCCAGGCTGCCAGAGACCTCAAGGCGACCACCCTGATGCCCGTCCACTGGGGGAAGTTCACCCTTTCTTTACATCCCTGGAATGAACCCATCCGCAGGGTGACTGCTGCCGCTCAAAAGGCCGGCCAACCCATCACCACCCCCAGGATCGGCGAGATCATCGATGTTAACCGGCATTATCCTAACGATGCATGGTATGATTTTTTGTAAATTGTAGGTATGGAAGCGATCGTCAAACTCCTCGATAGTAAACTGGTCACCCACGACGTCAAGCAATTTCGCGTGGAAAAACCAAAAGGGTATCATTTCATCCCCGGCCAGGCCACCGATGTCTCCATTAACCAGCCGGAATGGAAGGACAGAAAGAATCCCTTTACCTTCACCGGGCTGAACGACGACCCGTTTCTCCAGTTTACTATCAAAGGATACCCCGATCATCACGGCGTTACCGAACAGCTGCATAAACTCAATCCAGGCGACGAGATCATCATTCGCGATGTCTGGGGCGCCATCGAATACCAGGGACCAGGCGTTTTCCTCGCCGGCGGCGCAGGGATCACGCCCTTCCTGGCGATCTTCCGCCAGCTGCACCGCGATCACAAAGCACGCGGTAACACTCTTTATTTCTCTAACAAGACGGTCGCCGATATCATCGAACACCAGGAATTGCTCGACATCCTCGGCGTTAGGGCCAATTTCATTATCACCAACGAAAAACCGGCAGCAGGCTATTTCCATAGCCGTATCGACAAAAAATTCCTGCAGGAACAGCTCGACGATTTCCACCAACCCTTTTATGTCTGCGGTCCCGACGACATGGTCAAGGAGTTGACGGACACCCTCACTGCACTCGGCGCTACCCCCGAAACCGTGGTCTTCGAGAAATAGCGGCAGCCAGGATGAAATAGTAAAATAGTCCATCAAAATAGTCAAACCTGACATTGCCCGGCGGACAGCCCGGCGCTACCTTCATTTGTACAATCTATTGCTTTCTACGATTGCTTAAAATGAAGAAGTATTACGAAGAGTTCGAGCCCGGCCACACCCGCCACACCTCAGGCCGCACGATCACGGAAACGGACATCGTTCTCCATGCCGGGCAAACGGGCGATTTTTTCCCACATCATATGGACGAGGAATGGTGCAATACCCAACCTTTTAAACATCGTATTGCCCACGGCACACTCATTTTCAGCGTTGCTATCGGGCTGACCGCCGACCTTATCAACGAAGTCTCCATGACCTATGGCTACGACCGCCTCCGGTTCATCCGCCCCGTGTACATCGGGGATACGATCCGGGCGGAAGTAAAGATCAAGTCTAAAGCCGAGCACAAAAGACCAGGCTTCGGCCTGGTAGTAGAGTCGGTAGAGGTGGCCAACCAGCACCGGGAACTGGTGATGGTCTGTGAACATTTGCTATTGGTCCAAAAGACCACGGCAGCAACAACCTAAAGCCGCCACGGGCGGCACAAATTAAACGACTGCCATGTCTGAAATACATTTGAGAGGGATCACCTGGGGGCATAGTCGCGGCTACACGCCGCTGGTCGCCGCCGCCCAGCGATTTTCCGAATTATATCCCGGGGTGACGATGTCCTGGGACAAACGTACCCTGCAACAGTTCGCCGACTATCCCATCGAAGCGCTGACAAAAGATTACGACCTGCTCATCATCGATCATCCCTGGGTCGGCAAGGCCGCAACCCTGGGCTGCGTACTCGCACTTGACAATCACCTCCCGGCTGCCTGGCTCAAAGACCAGGCCGATAACTCCATAGGCTATTCTCATCATAGTTATAACTACGATGGTCATCAATGGGCCCTGGCCATCGATGCCGCCACGCCAGTCGCCAGTTGCCGGGCCGACCTGCTCGAAAAGGCCGGTGTCGCCATCCCCGATACCTGGAACGAAGTGCTCGCAATCGCCCGGCAGGGGCGGCTCGCCGTTCCCGCCATTCCCATAGACCTGCTGATGAACTTCTATATGTTCTGCATCGCCCACGGTTCGCGTCCTTTCCAAACCGACTCCAAAGTCATCGACGAAGCCACCGGCCGGGCGGTCCTGGAGACCATGCGGGAGCTCTATTCATTGATCGACGAAAGATTCTTCCACGCCAACCCCATCGCCGTAGCCGAATACATGTCGACGACCGACGACTATTGGTATTGCCCTTTCGCTTACGGCTACTCAAATTATTCCCGCGATGGCTACGCAAAACATCGGCTTATCTATTCTGATCTCGTGAGCTTCGGCAACCGCGGCCGCCTTAGAAGCACCATCGGAGGAACAGGTCTTGCGGTGTCGTCATACAGCCAACACCCGCAGCAGGCCCTGGCCTTTGCGGAATGGATCGTTTCACCCACAGTCCAGAGCACCTTTTACGTGGAACACAGTGGTCAGCCCGGACATCGGCTGGCCTGGATAAACGATAAAGCTAACCGGCTAACATATAATTACTTCTACAACACGCTTCCGGCCATGGAAAGGGGCTATATGCGCCCCCGTTACGACGGGTACCTGTATTTTCAGGATCACGGGGGTGACCCCATCCGCGAATACCTGATGAAAGAACGCGGGTCCGCCGGTTCCACCCTGGCCGCCGTCGACCAACTCTACCGGGAAAGCCTCACCAAACAGAAACTGACTGTATGAACGAACTACCTCTTCACGGGCTCACGGTGTTGGAATTCAGCCAATACCTCTCCGGTCCCTCAGCCGGCCTCCGGCTCGCCGACCTGGGCGCCCGCGTCATTAAGATAGAACGCCCGGACATTGGGGACGCCTGCCGGCGATTGTCGATCAAAAATCTCTGGATAGACGGAGATTCTCTGCTGTTCCACACGATCAATCGTAACAAAGAGAGTTTTACTGCTAACCTTAAATCCGCCGAAGACATGGCCACCATCCGCAAACTCATTACCCGTGCGGATGTGCTGACCCATAATTTTCGCCCCGGCGTCATGGAAGCTGCCGGCCTGGGTTATTCCGATGTACAATGCCTCAATCCACGGCTCGTCTATGGCGCCATCAGCGGCTATGGCAAGGAAGGCCCCTGGAAAGACCTCCCCGGACAGGATCTGCTGCTGCAATCGATGAGCGGCCTCGCTTACACCACCGGCAACGAAAAGGATCACCCCATGCCGTTTGGACTATCGATCGCCGACAGCCTCTGCGGCGCCCAGCTGGTACAGGGCATCCTCGCTGCCTTGGTTCGCCGGGGTAAAACAGGGCAGGGGGCATTGGTAGAGATCTCCATGCTCGAAACCCTGCTGGATTTTCAATTTGAATTCCTTACGACCTATCATAGCAGCGGTCAGTTGCCCCGTCGCAGCCGTTATAGCAATGGCAACCCGTTGCTGAGCGCTCCCTATGGCATCTATACGACAGCGGATGGTCACATCGCTATCGCCATGGTCAATATCCCCCAATTAGCCCGGGCTATCGGCTCAGCAGAACTGGCCGTCTATGACCAGGAACAGGCCTTTAGCCATCGTGACGAGATCAAGGCCGTGCTGGCGAAGCACCTCGTTGCCCATCCGACAGCCTACTGGCTGGAGCGGCTTCATGCCGAAGACATGTGGGCCATGGAGGTCCTCGACTGGCAAAAGCTCACCGCACACCAGGGATATAAGATCCTGGAAATGGAACAGCCGATCACTACAGGAAGGGGTAAAAGCCTGGTGACGACCCGTTGTCCGATACGCATCGACGGCCGGCGGTTGTTCTCCGGGAAACCCGCCCCCTCGCTGGGGCAGGACAACGAAAAGATAGTAATGGAATTCTTAAAATAGCCAATGTCCATGAATTTATTGCAGGATATCATCGTCGTCGATTTTAGTCAGTTCCTCTCGGGTCCCTCCGCCGGTCTTCGCCTCGCGGATATGGGTGCCCGGGTCATCAAGATCGAACGACCGGGCACAGGAGATATCTGCCGGCAACTATATGTATCCGATACCCGTATCGAAGGCGAATCGACGATCTTCCATGCGATCAACCGCAACAAACAAAGCTATGCGGCCGATCTCAAGAACGCCGGAGACCTGGAGAAAGTAAAAAAGCTCATCCGTCATGCCGACGTCGTGCTGCATAATTTCCGCCCCGGTGTCATGGAACGTATCGGGCTGGATTATGAAAAAGTAAAGATGATCAAACCTGACATCGTATATGGAGAAGTGAATGGCTATGGCACGGAAGGACCATGGAAAGACCTGCCAGGGCAGGACCTGCTGGTACAGGCGCTCTCCGGACTCACCTGGCTCTCCAATAACCGAAATGAACGGCCTACACCCATGGGCGTATCGGTAGTCGATATCCTGGCCGGCACCTATCTCACCCAGGGCATTCTCGCGGCTTTATATCGCCGCGGCGTTTCGGGTCGGAGCGCGCTGGTACAGGTGAGCATGATGGAGGCCGTACTCGATTTTCAGTTCGAAGTGCTGACGTGTCATTTTAACGACGGCCGGCAACTGCCGCAACGGAGCCAGGTCAGCAATGGCAATGCCTACATCCCGGCCCCTTACGGCATATATAAGACCCGGGAAGGTTACCTGTCACTGGCCATGGGAGATATTCCTAAGTTAGCGCGGCTGCTGCAATGCCCTCCGCTCGAAAAGTACACTAACAGTGCAGAGTGGTTCGACCGTCGCGATGAGATCAAAGGGATCCTGGCCGGACACCTGCTAACCCAAACTGCCGATGAATGGCTGTCGGTCCTTCAGCCCGCCGACATCTGGTGCGCGAAAGTGATGGACTACCATGACCTCATGGAACAAATCGGCTATAAGGTTCTGAACATGGAACTAAAAGTGAAAACCAGTAACGGCTTATCGATCCGCACGACCCGCTGCCCCATCAGAATAGATGGTGCGATAGCCGCGTCGGACCGGGGAGCGCCGTTGCTGGGCGAACATAATCAGTTGATCGATGCTCAGTTCGGATTGTCTTAATTTCATGAAATGCAAAACATCATTGACACGCATATTCATGTATGGAATGTAGAACAGGTAGACTATCCCTGGCTAAAGGGAAACACGTCTATCCTTAACCGAACGTATGCCCTCGAAGCGCTGGAAACCGGGCGCCAGGCGGCCGGCATCACCGGCGGCATCCTCGTCCAGGCAGCGAATAGTTTGGAGGAGACGGCCTGGATGATCAAGACGGCGCAAAAACACCCCTGGATCACGGGTGTAGTCGGCTGGTTGCCCTTGCAGGATCCCGACGCCACGGCCCGCATCCTCGATGCTGACTACCGGCCGGGCACGCTCCTGAAAGGCGTCCGTCATCTCATCCATGACGAAGCCGATCCGCGCTGGCTGCTGCAGGATACCGTGCTGGAAAGTCTCGGCCTCCTGGCGGATCACGATATACCCTATGATCTGGTGGGCACACTGCCCGCCCACATCGAAACGGCGCTCAAAGTGGCGGCGAGATGGCCCAGGCTGAGGATGATCTTCGATCATCTCAACCAACCGCCGATCTCGAAGCAGGACAAGCGCTGGGAAGAGCTCATGAAGGAGGCTGCCCAACACGACCATTTCTATGGAAAGATCTCGGGACTGGGTAACGCTGCGGGCAAAGGGCCGGGCTGGACGGCAGGCGATCTGGAACCCTGTATCGAATTCGCCTTGCATCACTTTGGGGTGGATCGTTGCTGCTGCGGCGGCGACTGGCCCGTCTGCCTCCTTGCCGGAACCTATGAAAAGACCTGGACCGCTTACCGTACTGTTATCACAAAATACCTGATCCCGAAAGATCAGGAGAAGATACTGTATAGAAACGCAACACAGTTTTACGCCGTATGAACTTGATCATTGGTTTAAGTATGCTCATCCTGGGCGGGATCTCCGCCGGTAGCAGCTATGTGCCGCTGAAAGGCATCAAAGGCTGGGCCTGGGAAAGTCTTTGGGCAGTCCAGGGCATCGTCGCCTGGCTGCTCCTGCCGCTATTGCTGGCCCTGCTCGCCACGCCCCACCTGTTCAGCGTCCTTCATCGGATACCATTCTCCACACTTGCCGTCACCTACGCTTTCGGATTCCTCTGGGGCCTCGGCGGTTTGGCCTGGGGAATGGCCGTCCGGTATATCGGCCTCGCCCTTGGCTTCACCATCGCCACCGGCTTCCTGTCTTCCCTCGGTACCTTGGTACCGATCATCGCTTCGGGCCGCATCTCGGAGGTCCTCGCCACCCCCGCGGGAAAGATAACCCTGCTGAGCGTCGCCATCTCATTGGTGGGTATCGTCGTTTGCGGTAAAGCAGGGATGCAACGGGATAAGGAACGGCAACAAGGTTCAGCAGGCTTCCAGTTTAAAAAAGGAGTCCTCATCGCCTTTGCCGCGGGCGTCCTGGGTGCCTGTTTTGCCTTCGGCATCAGCGCCGGAGAACCCATCCGTCAGCAGGCTATCGCCGCCGGCGCCAGCCCCGTTTGGGCGGCATCCCCGGTGTTCTTCGTCGAATTGCTCGGCGGCATCACCGTCAACCTCCTCTATTGCGTAGTCATGAACCGGCGCAACCGCACCTTTTCCGACTACCGCCGGGCACGAGATGCCGGCACGCTCCGCAGCAATTATGCATTTAGCGCCCTTATCGGCGCACTCTGGTACCTGCAATTCGTGTTTTACGGCATGGCCACGTTCTATATGGGCCCCTACAGCTTTACAAATTGGTCCATTCACATGTCCTTCATGGTCGTGGCCAGCAATTTGTGGGGCTATTATTTTAAAGAGTGGAAAGGAGTGTCGGCTGCGACCACCCGGTGGAACACCGCCGGGATCATCATTCTGGTAATCGCCGGGGTCATGATGGGCGTCGCCGGCGCCCAGGCCGCCATCAGTCATTAGGAAAAATGAACAGCATGATCATCGAAACCAATAGCCCCCTTCCGCGTCACCCCAAGCCGATCATCCTCATCGGCGCCGGGGGCATCGTCAATGACGCCCACCTGCCCGCTTATAAGCTCGCCGGTTTCTGGGTGGCAGGGATCTATGATATCGACCGGGAAAAAGCGCTCCGTACCGCGGAACGGTTCGATATCCCCCTGGTCTATCTGACCCCGCAGGACATGCTCGACCGCAGCCCCCGTTCCGTGATCTTCGACGTGGCCGTACCAGGCTCACAGATCCTGCCCGTGCTCCGGCAACTGCCTGATGGCGCGCACGTGTTGTTCCAAAAACCCATGGGCGACGACCTGGCCATGGCCCGCGAGATCCTGGAGCACACCCGCCGCCACCGCCTCATGGCCGGTGTCAACTTCCAGCTCCGCTATGCCCCCTTTGTAAACGCAGCCCGCCATATCATCCGCCAGGGTCTCATCGGCGACCTGGTAGACATCGAGATAAACGTCAACGTATATACGCCCTGGCATCTATGGAAATTTCTGTACTCCCTGCCACGGGTGGAGATCCTCTATCACAGCATCCACTATATCGACCTGGTCCGCACCTTTTTTGGTAACCCCGAAAGCATCTACGCCAAGACCGTCCAGCATCCCGGCATGCCCGAGCTCGCTTCGGTACGCACCGGCATCATCATGGACTATGGGTCCATGATCCGCGCCAATATTCTCACCAACCATTGCCACGACTTCGGGATGCAACAGCAACATTCCTATATCAAGCTCGAAGGCACCCGCGGCGCGATCAAGATCCGGCTGGGCGTGCTGATGAACTATCCCCAGGGTGTCCCGGACAGCTTCGAATACTGCGTGGTGGAAAACGGTAAACCCCGGGAATGGAAAACGCTCGAGATCGCCGGCAGCTGGTTCCCCCACGCCTTCATCGGCTCGATGTCGCAGCTCATGCTGGCAGCGGAGGGCTCCATCGAACGCCCCGATAACTCCGTAGAAGATGCTATTTATACCATGGCCTGCATAGAAGCGGCCTACGAATCCAGCGCACAAGGCGGGGTTCGGTTAAATCGTTAAAACTATAACAATTGCTATATGAACCTGACAACAACAAAACGACTCTTATGGACGCTGCTCCTCCCACTGCTGGCCTGCTCCGTGGCTATGGCCCAGCAAGGCACGATCACCGGTACGGTGGTCGACGAAGGCACAGGACAGCCCCTCCCCGGCGTCACCGTCGCGGTTAAGGGACATCCGACGAGTGTTACTACTACCGACAATTCCGGCGTATTTCACTTACACCCACCCGCAGACCTGGCAGCAGGTCGCGTGGTCCTTCAATTCTCTTCTATTGGCTATGAACCTACCGATCTTCGTCCGGGAGCCAACCCGAACTCCATTCGCGTAGGCATGAAAAAAACCGACAAAAGCATGGATGAGGTCGTGGTCATCGGCTATGGCCAAACGGTTAAAAAGCGCGACCTCACCGGCGCGATCTCCGTGGTAAAAGCAGCCGATATCGTTCGCTCGCCCACGAATGACCCAATAGCTGCCATCGAAGGCATGGTCCCCGGCGCCGATATCACAGTAACTTCCGGCAAAGAGAACGCTGCCGATAGTATCCATATTCGTGGTACCCGCTCGGTGAGCGGCTCATCACTTCCGCTTTATATCATCGACGGTATCCAGGGCGGAAACCCGAAAAACCTCAACCCAAACGACATCGAATCTATAGAATTCCTGAAGGACGCTTCATCCACTGCCATTTATGGTTCCCAGGGCGCTAACGGCGTTGTTATCGTAACAACAAAACATGGCACCTCCGGTAAAGTCAAAGTCAACTACAACGGCTACATGGGCACCAATGGATTCGTTCAGTATCCCCATCCCCGTAGCGGCCAAAGCTATGTCGACCTGCGGCGAGCGGCCTATAAGGCTAAGGGCCTTTGGAACACCCCTGCTGATGACGCCACTATTTTCACCTCTGGCGAATTGGCCGCTATTCAGGCAAACCAATGGGTAAACTGGGTCGGCCTCATCACCCAAAACGGTCTCCGCGAAAGCCACAACGTTTCCGTTAGCGGCGGCACAGATAAAAGCAAGATCTATCTCTCCGCCGGGTTCTACGGCGATAACGGCATGGTCAAGTTCAACAATATGAAGCAATATAATATGCTGCTCAACGTAGACCAGACCCTCAGCTCCTGGCTAAAAACGGGCGTGCAGGCGGCCCTCGTTACCAGCAATATAAACACCCGCTCGTCCGACCCTTACTCTCAGGCCGAGATTGCAACCCCCCTGGGAAGACCTTACGATTCCGCAGGTCACATTGTGGTCTATCCGATTGCTGGAAACGCCGGCTTTATGAGCCCGCTTTCCGATAACCGCGGACCGCTCATCGCCACCAATAACAATGTGACCACTCAAACCACTATCAATGCTCATCTGGACATCAACCCGATCAAGGGGCTGAACTTTACCACCCGGTTCGGCGCTAATTTCAGCTCGGGCCGCAGTGGTCAGTTCTTCGACTCCTCCTCACTGGAAGAAGTCAATACTAAATACATGTACGCCAGCGCTACCAATACGAATAACCGGTTCTATGAATGGGATAATATCGTTACCTATAACAAGAATTTCGGCGACCATTCCTTTGCCCTTACCGGTCTTACCACCTACACCCAGGGTATAAGCGAATCCTATTTCGCAAGCGGCTATGGATTTGTCTATAGCTCTCTGCTATTTTACAACCTGCTCGCTGCGAACTCGGCCTCCCGCTACATCTCGTCAGGTTATACGCAGACCAATAACATGTCCTATGCGGGCCGATTGCACTATGCTTACAAGGGTAGGTACATCTTAGATGTCACGGACCGGTATGATGGTGCTTCCGTCTTATCTCAAGGGCACAAAACCTACAATTTTCCTTCCGCCGCCGCTGCATGGCGCATCAGCGACGAGCGGTTTATGGAGAATGTCAACGCCGTCTCAAACCTCAAATTACGCTTTAGCTATGGAGTCGCGGGTAATTCCGGTATCAATCCCTACGGTACACAATCTTACCTGCTTGTACAGCAAATGGGTTTTGAGAATACAGCCGCACCGGCGTATATTTTCAACACCACTATCGGCAATAAAGACCTTGGCTGGGAAATTTCCAGGACCGCTAACTTGGGTGTCGATCTGGGCCTGTTTAAGAACCGTATCGATATGTCCCTGGATGTCTACAATACGAATACCTCCAATATCCTGTTGCTGCGATCCCTGCCACCCAACCTGGGCGTACAAACTACCTATCAAAATGTAGGTTCGTCACAAAACCGCGGTATCGAAGTGGGGTTGAACACTCGCAATATCGATGGACAAAATTTCAAATGGCTGAGCACCATAAGCTTTTCATCCAACCGCGAGCGGCTTACCAAGCTGATCAATGGCAAAAATATCATCGATGGCTCTAACGCAGAGGTAAATTCACTGCTGCTTGGCCATCCTATACATTCTTACTATAACTATGTCAAGCAGGGCATCTGGCAGAACGGCGAAGCCTCTGTCGCCGCCACCGATAGCTTCGGCACGACTCCGTTTGCCCCCGGAATGATTAAATTAAAGGATCTCAACGGCGACCACCACATCAAACCGGACAGCGATCGGACGTACATTGGTTCGCAGGTCCCCAAGTGGTCGCTCGGCTTCCAGAATACTTTTGTCTACAAACAGTTCGATCTAACTGTCTATACTATCATCCGGTGGGGTCAAATGATCCAGGATAATATCACCGGCCGCTACAACCCTGCCGGCCAGGGAAATAACGCTCCGGGCTATTTCAATTACTGGACGCCGACACACCCTTCCAACGATTATCCGGCGCCGATGGCCAATGAAACGCTTACCAATATACCCGGCTCTACAACGCTGGAGTATATCGACGGATCTTACTGGAAGCTCAAAACTGCGACCCTGGGCTATACGCTGCCATCAAGGATTTTGAAAAAGGCCTTTATGTCCAATCTCCGCGCCTATATTACGGTCAACAATATCTTCGTAAAGGCAAAGAGCCACCTCATCAAAGACTATGATCCGGAGAGAGCCGGAGCCGAAGATTCTCCGCTCTCCCGCCAGATTGTCGGCGGACTCACCATCGGATTCTAATAACAATTCTAACGAAGCACATATGCAAACGAAAAATAAACAGCTCACCATATTTACCGTCCTTTTGGGGCTTGCAGGCCTGCTGTCCTGTAACAAAAAACTGGTGGAATACGATCCTACGAACCCGTCCCCCGAAACTGTGTGGTCGACACCCGGCGGGTTCCTGACCGCCGTTAACGGCGCCTATTCCTATATCCCCTTTCTCTATGGCAGTGATGAGAACGGGTTGTTCCTCTCTGAGCCCGGCACCGATCTCTGGTATAATTATAACAAGGTGTCTTATGATATCGACATCACACAATACCAGAACTTTACTTCCGGTTCCAATCCCTGTAAAGGCGTATGGACCACTCTTTATAAGGCTATCGATGTATGTAATGCGGGCATCGGCCGAATCAACAATGCCGGCTTCACTGATCCCATCGAGAAGAATATGCGGCTCGCCGAGCTCAAATTCCTTCGCGGCTTCTATTATTGGTGGGTCGTTGAGCAATTCGGCGGAGCTATTCTCGATACTGTAGAGACAACGACTGTTAGCCTCACAGCGAACCCCAGTTCCGTGCAGGACTTTTATAAGCTGATCATCAGCGATCTGCAATTTGCGGTCGCCAATCTGCCGGCCCAGTCGTCAGCGAGTGGTAATGTCCCACACGTGACGGGAGGGAACTGGGAATTTGGTCGTGCGACAAAGCCGGCCGCCGAAGCACTGTTAGCGCGCGCGTACCTCTCCCGCGCTTACTATTCGTTTGCCAACGCGCAGAGCGATTTCCAATCCGCACATGACCTGGCGATGGACGTCATCAATAACCAGACCGCCTATAACCTCAGCCTCTATTCCAATTATGCTGACATGTGGATTCCCAAAAACCGGCTTGCCAACAGCAATCAGAAAATGAACAAAGAGGCAATCTTCTGGGCCAGTTTCTCGACAAATACTTCCATTGATATCAACGGCAATGCGGACCGCACCCACATGTGGTTCCTTACCAATTATTCCGGTTATACGGGTACTTCAATTCCCGGGTTGACCCTGAGCATTGCATACGGCAACGACCAGAAGAACCGGCGTTTCATGCCAACCCGGGCCCTGCTGAATTTTTACAACGATACCATCGACTCGCGCTACGCAGCCTCTTTTCAGCAGGTATGGCTATGCAATAAGGCTTATACGTGGACGTCCCCGGATGCTAAAAAGTGGGGCAAAGATGCCAGCATCGTCGGCCACAAAATGAACATCGGCGATACCGCCATGCTCATCAGCAAACACACGATACCAAACAGGGCCTTCCTTCCTTACGCCTGTTTCGGTGTCGATTCGACCTATAATGGAAATGGTACCATCAGCAACACGGGCGGCGATCACTATGTCGTATTGACGAAATACCTCGACTCGCTCACAAAAGTGGGCACCACTACCTATCCCGGCTATCTCGACGTGATCATCTTTCGCCTCGCCGAAGAATACCTCGTGGCCGCCGAAGCCGACCTCGGTCTCCAAAATACCACCGAGGCAGCACAACTTATCAACGTGCTGCGTACTCGCGCCGCTATAAAGGCTCCCGTGGATCATACTGCCGATATGCAGATCACCCCCTCGCAGGTGACTCTCGACTTCATCCTCGACGAAAGGGCTCGGGAGCTGTGCGGCGAATACATGCGGTGGTTCGACCTTAAACGCACCCAAAAACTACAAACCCGCATTGCCGCTTATAATCCGGATATCACCAACTTTAACCCCAACTATTATCTGCGCCCGATTCCACTTGTCGAGATCCAGGGCCTGACGAATACGTATCCGCAAAATCCCGGCTATTGAGCGGCATGAACATAAGGTAAGCTGAAGATTTATTTAGTTCTTTGATTATCTGTGATGCTTTACAA
>DASYZH010000344.1:0-37709 GCA_035946435.1 Puia sp.
GGTACCAAAGGACAAAAGGCAAAACACGCTAAGCCAAGGAAAGGCTTAGGTGTATTAATTAATAAGAGCCGTATGATGCGAGAGTATCACGTACGGATCTATAAGGGGCTCGGGGTGAGATTCCCCGGGCCTACTTGACGATGGATAAATTTTGTGTCTTCATCCTGGGGGTGTTGCTGAGTGGATGTGCCGGGAAGCGGCATGCTTACTATGTGAATGTGCAGGGGAGTGATTCCGCTGATGGAAGCAGGGAGCATCCCTGGAAGACACCGGCCGCGGTGCGGCTCAAGGATGGTGATTCGGTGTTCTTGCATGGCGGGCAGGTATTTGACGGAACGTTGCGGTTGGAGAATTTGGCGCGGATCTATGTGGGCGCATATGGCAATGGGGCGGCGACGATCCGGAGTGGGGATTCTTCGGCGCTTGTGTTGTATCGCGTGAAGGGGGTGACGGTGCGGGGTTTACACCTGGAGGGCGCGGGCCGCAAGGCCGGGAATGTGAAAGAGGGGCTGATGCTGAATGAATGTACGCATGTATTGCTTGACGATATCGACATCACAGGCTTCCAGAAGGCGGGGTTGATGATCTACTCGTCGGTGGGAGTGGAGGCTCGTCGCATCTTTGCACATGAGAATGGCGCTGCGGGCATCGAGGTCGAAGGACAGGATAAAAAATCGTCCCGGGACCTGAGGATCGTGGATTGCCGGGCCGACGATAATCCCGGAGACCCCAGCAATCTCACCAATCACAGCGGAAATGGGATCGTGGCGGGGCATTGTACCGGGCTGGTGATCGACAGCTGTTCGGCGACCAATAACGGCTGGGACATGCCGCGGATCGGGAACGGGCCGGTGGGCATCTGGTGTTATGAGGCGGACAGCGTGATCATCGAGCATTGCGTGTCGTATCGCAATAAGACGTCACCAGGTGCTGCCGATGGCGGTGGTTTCGATCTCGACGGCGGTGTCACTAACAGTACTATCCAGTATTGCCTGTCTTATGGCAACCAGGGGGCGGGTTATTGTATCTTTCAGTACTGGTTGGCCAGCCCCTGGCATCACAATGTCATCCGGTACAATATCAGCTTTGACGACGGGCTGGTGTCGGATGCGCGGGGCGGGGTCTATGTGTGGAACAGCAGCGGGGACCCCAAACAGCTTTATGACTGCGAAGTATCGCATAACATTATTTACAACACTAAGCAGGCGGCGTTGAGCTATTCCGAGAAGAGTGCGCACCGCGATCTGGTATTCTTCGACAATGTATTTGTCGGCAGGGACAGCCTGATCCGTGGGGATCGGGGTGTCGACGTGTTCCGTGGGAACATCTGGTGGGTGATCCACGGGAATGACAGGGCGCGGGCGGAGGCGGCGGAAGGAGGGAAGGCGTTGTACTGTGATCCAATGAGTTTACTATGGAAAGGCGGGATTTTTTAAAACGGACCGGACTTGCCGGTATGGCGATGGGTTTGCGGGTGCCTGCTGCTGTTGTGGCGGGACCGCGGAAGCCGGTGTTTGTGTACAACAACTGGAGCGCTTATGACGAGCTGAGCGATAACGTCGTGCAGACGGAAGAGCTGGCTATGCGGGAGCTGGGCGAGATCGTGAGGCTAAAGAAAAGCGGGGTGCAGATCGATTATTATGTGATGGATGCCTTTTGGTTCGATAAATATGGCGGGTACCGCGTCTGGCATCGAGAACATTGGCCGCAGGGGCCGGATCGCTGGCTGGCGGCTTGTAAGGAACACCATATCCGGCCGGGGATGTGGTTCTCTACGAATCTGATCTCGACGCATGATGGGCGGTTTTTGGAGCCGGTTCCTGAATGGTCGGGTTCTGTGGCTACCGATCCGAATATTCTTTGTCTGTTTGAAGGTGGGTATTTGGCTCATTTGGCGGGCACGTTGCAGCTATGGTATGATCGCGGGGTGCGGTTGTTCAAATTCGATTTCGCGTATTTCGAGGCGGTGACGGCGGCGGCGAAGGATACCTATACACCTGAGGAGGTCAAAGAGAAAAATAAAGTGGCGTTCATGGGGATGCTGCGGCGGTTCCGGGATCGGAACCCGGATGTGCTGATCACGGGGTATAATGGTTTTGGCGGGGAGATGGAGAATACGTTCACCCCTTTTCATAAGACCGTCGATCTCCGCTGGCTCACGGTGTTCGATACCTTGTACTCGGGCGATCCGCGGTTCTCGGATGTGCCGATGATGAATATCTGGCGGTCGCAGGATAATTATTCCGATCATATGGTGCGGCAGTTCGCCTTTAACGGGTTGCCGTTACGGCGGATCGACAACTGCGCGTTTATGATCGGCACGACGGGGACCTGCTATTACCGGGCTACGCATGCCTGGAAGGGGATGTTGCTGCTGGAACTAGCGCGGGGTGGGTGGATGAATGTGTATCATGGGAACCTGGAGCTGCTGAGCTCCGCGGATGCCGCGTGGTTTGCCAAAGTGCAGGCGTTGTACCGGCCGTTGCAGCAGCGGGATGGGATCGCCGCCTTTGGGGCGATACCCGGGACGGGTAAGCCCTATTGGTTCAGAGGGGTTGGATCCAAGGGCGCGGTCTATACCGTGGTGAACCCGTCGCAGGAGATCATTCCGGTGGAGTTGGGCTTGCCAGCGGGGTCGCGCGTGTTATATGCCGATGCTGGTTTTCAACCCGTGATCGCGGAGGGCCGGTTGACCCTTGGGCCGGAGCAGCTGGTAGTGGTAGGGACGGGTGGATATGGCTCGTATGATCTCGGGACGGATGAGAGTGTGCGGGTGCCGAGGCGCTCGGACCGGGTGGCGGTGGAATTTGCGGCGGACGGGAAAAATGTCATTGTCGGGACGGTGACTCCAGGGAACGGGACGTTGGCTTTGGCAGGCGAGACTTTGCCTCCAGGGGGCGGGACGTTGCGGATACTTTTTCAGCAGTTTGGTAAGGATGGGTTTCCCGTGCGGAGCTGGGGTGGTGCGCCGCCCGATGGGCAAACGATGGATAAGCTTTTGAAAATACGGTGCTCGCAGGCGGGGCGGGAGCTGCCGCTGGTGATCGAGTATGATAAGATGATCTGGAGTGGTTTGTCGTGGGCTGCGGGAGAGTTGCGGCAGGGGAGCTATGATCCTGCGGTGCCGGTGAAGATCGAATGTAGCTCGACGGAAAAAGACGAGCTGCGGTTGGAGGCGAGGGTGTATCTTATCAAATACTGATTATGCGGATATTTGTTTGTTTGTTTTTGCTGAGTTTAGGCGCTCGGGCGCAGGATATCAATGCGCATGGGGCGGGTGTGCTTTTTCACAATGGGGTGTATTATCTATACGGCGAGATCAAAAAGGGGAAGACGTGGCTGGTGCCGGGGCAGACCTGGGAAGATTACCGCGTTCCGGCCGGTGGCGTGTCGTGCTATAGCTCGCGTGATCTGGCGCACTGGAAGAACGAGGGAGTAGCGTTGGCGCCTACGGTAGGTGATCCGTCGAGCGATCTGGATACCGGCAGGGTGATCGAACGGCCCAAGGTGATCTACAATGCGCGGACAAGGAAATTCGTGCTATGGATGCATATCGACCGTAATGACTATAGCTATGCGCGGGTGGGGGTGGCGGTGAGTGACCGGCCGCAGGGACCTTATAAGTATCTGGGGAGTATGCGGCCAAACGGACAGGAGTCGCGGGATATGACGGTCTACCAGGATGAGGATGGCCGGGCTTATCTGATCTACGCTTCCGAGAATAACAAGACGATGCAGGTGTGTTTGTTGTCGGACGATTATCTGCGACCAACTTCTCTTTATCGCAGGATACTAGTGGGGCAGCGGCGTGAGGCGCCGGCGGTTTTCAAGGCGCAGGGACGCTATTATCTGATCACCAGCTTATGCAGCGGATGGGACCCCAATGCCGCTACCTATGCCGTTGCGGACAGCTTATTGGGAGAATGGCTGCAGGAGGGGAATCCTTGTGTAGGGACGGATGCGGGAACCACGTTTGGCGCACAGAGCACCTTTGTCCTTCGCTTGTCGCAGGACCGATTTTTATTTATGGCGGACCGGTGGAATAAATCGGATCTCGAACGATCGGGGTATCTGTGGCTGCCATTGACGGTGCATAACGGGCGGGTGGAGATACGGAATACGGGTGAGCGTTTTGCGATAGGCGGACTTGCGCTGATCAGTTATGACATGCGTGTGAAGGGGGGCGTTGGCGGCTATTCTTTTTTGCGCTGTTATACTGCCGGCGATAGTTTGCTTTTGGAGTATCGTGCGGCAGTGAATGACGCACATTCCGGCAATTATACCGAGACGCCGCCGGGGACGGCGTATGTGCGGATTGGGGTGAGTGAGGGGTTGACGGCTGATTCTTTACACGTTGAACTGAATGTGGGGGAGGGTCATGCGCCGCATGCGCCTTTGTGTGACCTGCGGGAATACCTGCGACCTTTTTGGAAGGGGGATACGGTGTATAATGAGACGGTGCTTTTATATTCCGCGGATGGAGGAGGCGCGGAGGGCCGGTTGTTGTATCGACCGGACCGGGTGCTGGCGGTGCGGAACTATGCGCTCGATACGGTTTATGAGGCGGGGATTGATTACCGGCTGGAAGGCCGGCGGATCGTGCGTTTGCCGGGGTCAAGGATGCGTTTCCGGGCGGACACGTCTTTTGATAAAAAGGATCTGGCCTGGTACAATCTGCAGTCGCAGTGGGTGGTGGTGAGCTATACGCATCATGACCGGTGGCGGGGACCTGTGCCGGCGTATAGCGGAGCGCGGTTGCCGCGGGTAATGGAGCGGCTCCGGATGGGGAAACCGCTGAGGATTGTCGCGTATGGGATGAGTATCACGCGGGGCATGGATGTGAGTGGCTATGATGGCGTCGCGCCGTATATGCCGACGTATGTCGCGCTGTTTGCCCGGGCGGTACAGGCGCGTTATCCGCGGGCAACCGTCGAGCTGTATAATGCCGGGTTGCCCGGGTCTACGGTGGCCTGGGGTGCGCAATATGCTTCTGCCTATGTGACGCCGTTGCAGCCTGACCTGGTGTTGCTGGATTTTGGGATGAATGATTTCTGGCGGATGCGACCTACGGAGTTTGGGGATTCGGTGAAGGCGATGATCCGGAAGATCAGGGCGGGTGATCCCAGGGCGGAGTTTGTCCTGCTTTCGAATATGAAATTCGATCCGGCGTATGTCGCCGATACGGATAGGAACAAGGCTTTTTATGTTGGGAATTTAGCGGGGTATCATGACGTGTTGCGTGGATTGGAGGGGCCGGGTGTGGTAGGGCTGGATATGACGGATATCAGCGACGTGCTATACCGGGAGAAGAAGCCGAAGGATTGTATTGTCAATCCGCTGCATCCCAATGATTATTTGGCGCGGTGGTACGCGCAGGGGTTGGTGGCGTTGGTGTGTCCATTCTTGTAGATCACGGCTGAATCACTGGTGCCAGACTGGTGCCAAAAGAAGGCTATGAAGAGAACCCTATTTTATTAAAACGCAAGCTGGGAAGGGGTCTTGTAAAATATTAACTGGTGCCAGACTGGTGCCATGGAGTTGCCTACTATGTATCCAAGTAGGAATATCCCAAGGGAGTGGTTCGATATTTTTGGGAGGAGCTGTTAGGTTTATTGGGTATGGTATATTCGAGGACGCCATCGGCCACCAACTTGGGTAAAAGTCTTTTCAAAGTACCACTTTGAGGAGACAAATGTAATTTGACAGCTATTTCTGATTTTGAATGCGGCTGAATGGCGCAAAATAAAAGTACTTCTAAGCCTGATGAAGTGAATAGAGGAGATTCTACCTTATTAGGAATGAATGATTTATGCGCGGGCAAAACAACAAGGAAACTCGTCCGGTCCTTATCTGTTTCAAAGATTGGTAATGGAGATCCATTCTTTTCCATCTCACGGAAAATCTTCGGTATGCCAGTTCCTCTTCCTTCTGTTAAATCCAACTCCTTCAAAAAGTCGCCAATCCTTCTGTTACGATAATCTCTGCTAACTACTCTTTTTTGTTTAAATGATTCATTATTTATTGGAGGTAAGGGGCCAGGAAAGCTGAGTATTTCGATTTTGTCAGGGTGTATGTTTATTTCAACGGAGCTTTGATGCTCGTAACTTCTGTGGTAGTAGGCATTTATTATGGCTTCTTCGACAGCTTGATACGGAAAATTAAAAAATCGGTTCGCCTCCGCTTTGTAAGCGACCTTTATAACTTTTTCAGAGATTATATTATTTCTGATAAAATTTAAAGCAGCATTCGCTTGGTGGTGAATTGGTCCCTTAAAGATGTTTTCAGAGAATTCTGTGCTTGAATCATCTTTAAATTGAATTATTTCGGTAATTGCTCCACGGAAGAATTCATGGGGTCGCTTGTTGAAAAATAGCAGCGCGGCATTAATTGGCTTAACATACTCATTTGATCCTGATACAATTCGCATTTGCCTGCACAAATCTTCAAAAGGCATAGAGGCAGATTGGGCAAAAAGATCGCTCTTAATTGTTTGCAAAAATTCCCTGATTACTCCCATGTCTAAATCCTCTATGGTGGCGCCGTGATTGATCCGATCGTCGAAAGGGACCGTTGCGGCCAAATCCATCAATTGCTTTACTTCCGTGTGATTGGCGATAACAGTGACGGAACCTCTTCGAATATAATATTGTTTCTGCCCTTTGACAGACAAAGTGGTTGCAACTTTGTATGGCCTTGTTAATCCGCCCGGAACCCAAATAATAAAAATAAGTTGTCCTTTAAATTCCACTGGCTCCGTAACGGGAGAATAAAATGGGTCTATTGTATGCGTTATTTTAACCAGGTCTTTTTGAATTCTATCAACTTGATTCGCTGCTATCCCTTTAGGCGGAAGTATTGGTAAGCCTTCTTTTTCCCTAATGCCAATAATAATATATCCTCCACCCCAATTATTAATGTCATTGGCAAAAGCGCAGATTGTATGCAATACTTCTTCTGGGTTCCAACCTTCTTTGAATTCGATCCGATCCCATTCAACGGTTTTCCCTGTAACTAGATCGTTTATATTAATAGGAAGCGCCATCCCAAAAAATTGAACTTGTGAACTACAAATATGAGATTAGTTTTTGTACTATTTCTAACTTACTTATACGGCAATCGACGTTAGCGCGTTTGATCGTGAAGGACCATGACGGAGGAGAGATCGGGGTAGCCACTTTGATGGAGGATCTTGAGAATAGTCTTGAAAGGATCGCTGTTGTCGGCAATGTTCGAGAAATAAACGATGCTCGTATCGTCGCCCGGGAGCTGGATCACGAAGTTGTTGAAGCCGCAGGTGCTGCCGGAGTGGAAGAGGAGTTGGGGGGAGTTGAGATCGATGAACCAGCCGGCCGCGTAGTAACGTCCGTGGAGCTCGTTGATCGGAAAGCGGAGGCGGCGAAGGGCGGCTGCGAGCGGGAGCAGGGTATTTCGCCCGAGCGCATTTATCCATTTAGCATAGTCGGACAGGGAGGTGTAGACGCCGCCGTCGCCTTTGGTGGCGCTGGTGACGCTTTGGTCCGAGGGAATGATCTGGCCGGAGGAGTCGCGGGCATAGCCCATGGCCCGGTGAGGAATGGGCTCGTCCTTTTCATAGACCCTGGAGTTGTCCATATGGAGAGGAGCGAAGATGCGGTCCTGTATGAATTGCGGGTAGGACTCCTTTGATGCACGTTCGATGATGAGGGCCAGGAGGCAATAGCCGGAGTTGCTGTATTGGAAGCGGCTGCCCGCGGGGAAATAGGTTTTGTCGTTGCCGCTTAGCAGGCGCAGTACGTCCGTATCGAGGACCTGGGTGGTTTGGGTGGGCGGGATGAGCGATTCGTAGTCGAGGAGGCCTGAGGAGTGGGTGAGCAGGTGGCGGATCAGGATGTGCTGGCCCTGGCTGGCGGGTAATTCGGGGAGCCAGCGGCCGATGGGATCGTCGACGCTCAGGATGCCGTCTTTTTCCAGGAGCAGGATGCCCATGGCGGTGAATTGTTTGGTCACCGAGGCCATGCGGAAATTGGTGAGGGAGTCGAGCGGAGTGCCGGACCGGGTGTTGGCCAGGCCGGCGGCATTGCGATAGATGACGCTGCCCTTTTTTTGGATCGAGCAGGCGAAGCCGGGTTGGTTAGCAGGCTGACCGGCAAAAAAAGTGTCCAGCCGGGTTTTGAAGTCCGGCTGGGCGTATAGGGTGTTGACCGTAAGTAAGAGGATGAGCGCCGAGATGGTTCTCATTACCTGAAGGTAAAGAAATTTTTCGCGAATTCACAATACATGCTGTTAGCGTTGCCGCTGAAGAAGACGTGTGCGGCGCGGGCCTTGTTACGGTCCGAGCTGTCGGGGTCGAGGGCCAGGGTGAACACCAGGGCCTTGAGGTCTTTCTCCGGTTCGTCCAGCTTGCGCCAGAAACCTTCGTCTTCGAGGATGCGACAGCTTTGCATAAGACTTTCGCGGGGCATCTGTTCGAGCAGGGTTTGGAGCGAATAGTAGTCGCGGGAAATGTATTCTTTGGGGATCACGCCGATGGCGTTGAACCGGTTGAGCATGCGATCGGAGTAGTAGAGTCCGGCGAAGACATTGCTGAGCATGAAGTCGTACCAGGTGTCGGTATTTCCTTTGTCTTTGATCCGCAGGATGCGATAGAGACAGGGCGTTAGGCTTACGGAAGAATAAAGGTTCCACAGCAGCATCTTGTTCGCCTTATCCGAGATCGATGCGGGAATGGGTGTCAGCCGCGCGTTGGCAGTAGAGAGGCTGCGGGTCTTGTTGTAGCGTTCGACGCATTCGGGGTGCGTTTTCAGCGAGTCGGCGATGGGGCTGCCATCGGAGAATGAATATGTGTGCGTGGAGAGGCCATGGCTGCGGCGCTCGGACCAGATGTCCTCGTAGGGCAGGTGATAGGCCGTGAAGAAGGCGGAGAGGGAATGGTGCAGGGGTTGTTGATATTCCATATCGGCGCTGTCGAGACGGAGGAACCAGGAAGCTTCGAAGGGCATATTGCTTCTTTTCAACAGCACTATGGCCAGGGAATCGGCTTCGCTTTCATGGTACCGTTGATGGCGGCTACGGCTGAAGCTATAGTTCTCAATAACCTTTTTCAGCCGGGAGAGGCGTTCGTATTTAGAATCCAGCACGGCGTTCAAGGATTGACGGTATTCGTCGGAACTGAGCCATTCCGCTTTCTGCTCCATGGCGTTTTCCGTGTGATGAAGGATATTGTGCGACATCTCGTGAGCTATGACGAAGGCCAGCTCTTCGCGGCTTTGCGCAAAGGTGATGAGACCCAGGTTTACTGCCAGGATATTGCCACCCAGAGAGTAGGCATTCACGGACTCGCTGCGGTCGATAAGGACAAAAGGGCTTTGCGGTATGAGGCTGTGGTTGGCGTCGCTGATCTGCCGAACGAGGGACTCGACATAGGCGTAGACGTCTTTATCGTGCACATAATCGTCGTTGTTGATCATGGCGGTGAGGACGTCGGTGCGCTGGTCCCAGATCGCTTTGTATTCTTTTTGGGTGGCTTTGTCTTTGAAGACCGGCGGACAGACCCAGGCTTTGCGGATCGAGTCTTTGGCCCTGGCATAGTAGAAATGGGAAAGGTCCTGGTAAGTATACAGGCCGTTGTTTTGGGCGGAGGCGACTGTCGTCAGGGCAAGGATGGCGACAGTACATAGGATCTTAGTCATCATAGGTGGAACTATAACGGAAAAAAAGGCGGCAAAATTGTAGCGATCTTAGGGTATTCCCATGCCGGTTCAGGTGTCTCACTATAGGAATTTAAAATCTTATCATCTAAATGTTTGCCAGTATGAAACACATGAACAAACCTCTACAAGTACTGCTGGGTGCAGGCCTCTTCGCCCTTCTTTTCACCATGCCTTCCTGTAAGAAAAATCTCAAAGCCGGCGACGGCAGCGCTGGTGCGTCGACGGTACCCCGGGCCATTGCTTACAACCTGGTTTGGGCGGATGAGTTCAATGGAACAAGCCTCAACACGGGCAACTGGAATATCGACGTAGGTAATCCCGGGGTCAACAACGAGCAGGAGTATTATCAGGCATCCAATGTCACGGAGACGGGGGGTAACCTGGTGATCACGGCCCAGCAGCAGAGTGTCGGCGGTCAACCGTATACGTCGGGAAAGATCGAGACCTCGGGTAAATTTTCGACTACGTATGGCCGGATCGAAGCCCGGATGGCGTTGCCGATGGTGACAGGAACCTGGCCTGCCTTTTGGATGCTGGGTACCAATATCGGTACGGTGGGCTGGCCGCAATGCGGCGAGATCGACATCATGGAACATGTGAATACCACCAATACGATCCTGGGGACGATGCACTGGTATGATGGTGGAAATACGCAATACGGCAGCAGTACGACTACCACGCCGGGCGATTTTCACATCTATGCGGTGGAATGGACGCCACAGAGCATCAACTGGTATGTGGATAATACGTTGTATGTTACCGGGAACATCGCTAACAACATCAACAATACCGGGGCTTTTCAGAATCCATTTTTCATTATCCTGAATCTGGCGATCGGCGGTGATCTCAGTGGTTCGACCGTCAATAACAGCGCGCTGCCTACGAGTATGCTGGTCGACTATGTGCATGTCTACAATATCACGAGTGCGGCACCGCCGGTAGGACAAACGATCACGTTGAAAGGGAGCAATGGGTTATATGTCACGAGCAACAATGGGAATGCCGACAGTGCGATGGCTTGTGACCGGGCGGCGGCGCAGGGCTGGGAGACCTTTACCGTGGGTGATGCGGGGAATGGTTTGATCACCTTACAGGGAAGCAACGGCCTGTATGTTACCAGTAACAACGGGGATTCGGCAATGGCCTGTAACCGGTCGACGCCGCAGGCCTGGGAGCAGTTCCGGTGGATCAACAATCCGGATGGGACGATCTCGTTGGAAGGGACGAATGGCATGTATGTCTCGAGCAATAACGGCGTGGGTTGGATGACGTGTAATCGTCCGCAGGCGCAGGGATGGGAAGAATTTAAAGTCAATCAATGATCGGTAGGTACTGTTGGCTGTTGATTATATTATTAGGGACTGGCCGGTGTCTGGGGCAGGTGCGGGTGGCCGTATCTACCGGATATGAACGGGATGATCTGCATTGGTCGATCGCGGGAAACAGCGCCGGCCAGGACCCTAACATCTATTCCGAACTGAAATGGCGGAATACCGGCGGTGTCTTCGTCCGGGCCGACGTGCAATGGACGGCGTGGAAGCGATGGCGGATCGCGGCCCGCGGCAGCCGCACGTTCACGCGATGGGGCAGTATGACGGATACGGATTATGGGCTGGACAACCGGCATGATGTGTTGTATAGCGGGCAGTTTCCGGTGACTGGTGGTTACAGTGGATCGGGCGCGCTGGGGGTGGGATATGTGCTCGTCGAAGGCGGGCATTTTACCCTTACACCCTCTTTGGGATTTGCGATCAGCGGCCAGCATTTCCCTGTGACGGATGAGGGGGGACCATTTGCAGGCCTGAACAGTTCGTATGATGCGAAATGGTTTGGGCCATTTGTGCGGGTGGATGGAGGATGGCGGGTGGGGACGCGGTGGCAATTGGATCTCGGGGCCAGGTATGACCAGGTGCTTTATAGGGGTGTAGCGGATTGGAACCTGATCGCGCAATTCGCCCATCCCGTGTCTTTCCGGCACCGCGCGGATGGGTATGGGCTCACTGGGGAAGCAAGTGTAACTTATGCGTTAGGCCGGCATCTGGGGGTGACGCTGAAGGGCGAATATTTTAACTGGGAGACGGGTACGGGGATCGACGAGCTGTATTTGCAATCGGGTTCTGTCCAGCAGACGCAGCTCAACGGGGTGTGGAGGAATGGTTTTGGGACGAGTCTGGGGCTGCAGTGGCGGCTTTGAGTGCCTGGACCTGCTTTTCCAGGTTATCTATTCGTTGTTGTTGTTTCCACAGGACATATTTCACCTGCTGTTTATCCCAGAGCACCGCGTAGATGCGGACGTCCGAATTATGCCAGATGCTGTTCCGGAGCTGGTTGTCGGCTTTGGGATCACCGGAGGGATGGTCCTTAAGGCTGTCGAGGGAAATATTTCTATCGAGGAGGATGGAGTTGAGGGTGATGACCTGTTCAGGGCTCAGGTCGTCCAGGGCTACCTGCAGGGCTTCGAGCTGGTGGATGGCCTGCTGAGTAGGCTGGGGTGGATGGGGGGGTGCCGTGGGGGCGTTGTTAGCGCCGGATTGGGCACGCGAGGTTAAGGCCAGGATGAAGGCATAGGCTAGAAACAGGATGGATCTTTTCATAGATGCGTTAAAGATAAGGGATTGTTCCAATTTCAGTTGTTAACGCGCGTTGAATCGCTACCCCGGTTCATCTGACGTCTTAGCTCCATTCGCTGTCTTTGCTCTTCTTTCCACTGCTGGTAGAGGGTCTTTTGGTCATCGCTGAGGATGGCATTGATCTTTTGGTCCGCACTCTGCTGGATGGAGCGGCGGGCACGGTTGTCTGTACGGCGGAAGTCGGACGCGCGCCCAGAGTCAGGGGGCGCTGCCGGTCCGATGGAGTGCCTACGCGCGACGCTGTCCATGGCGACGTCGCGATTGATGAGGATGACCTGGAGCTGAAGGACCTGGTCCTCATTAAGGTGAAGCCGTTTTTCGAGGATTTTGAGCTGGCGGACGGCCCGTCGCGTAGCGGAATCCTTTTGGGGATGGGGCTGTTGGATGGGGGTATACGGGTCGGGCGTCTGGGCGTTCACAAAGGCATGCAGGGATAGTGTGAGAAAGGCAAACAGGAGGATTCGCTTCATCAGTAGTCAATTTTGACGGTTAGACGATAAACGTGAAAGAAGGTTTAATCTATTTTTAATACGTATGGACTATTAAACTTTTTTCCGCCTGTGTCTTCCAACCCTGAAATTATTTTACATGAAGGCGGCGATCAAGGTTTTGGGAGTGCTACTTGCGGCGATGGGGGGATATGTTCTGCTCAGCTCTTTTTTGGCTGGCACGCTGCCGATGCGCGGGACACAGCTTGGGCCGGCTTTGCGATTTCCCTGGAGACAGGCGGGTTTGACGGAACGGCAGGCGGCGGCGCATTTGCTGAGCAGGTTCACTTACGGCGCGATGCCGGGACAGGTGGATGCCGTGGTGAAGATGGGATTGGAGAACTGGTTTGCCCAGCAGCTGGCGGCGCAGGACCCCGACGATTCGCTGGAGCAGATCCTGAGTCGGTATGATGCCCTTGAGCTAAGCAACGAGCAGGTTGCGGAGACCTATCCGCGGAATGGGCAGGTGATCCGGATGGCGATCCGGGATGGAGTTGTCGATAAGGATTCGGTGAAGGCGGATCGAAAGGAATACCGGCAGGTCATCGAGCAATACATGGAGGAGAAGGGGTATAAGCGGCAGCAGGAATTGTTCCGGCAGTTCTTCTGTCAGAAGATCCTGCGGGCGGCGTATTCGGAGAACCAGCTACAGGAGGTGATGACGGATTTCTGGTTCAATCATTTCAATGTCTCGCTTACGAAAAACGACTGTGCGGAGTTCATTCCCGCGTATGAGCGGGATGTGATCCGGCCGAATGCGTTGGGGCGGTTCAATGAATTGTTGTTGAAGACGGCGAAGTCGCCGGCGATGTTGTATTATTTGGATAACTTTAGTAGCAGCGCGGCTGTCGATAGCACCAAGATGTCCGCGGGCCGTGCGCGGGGGTTGAATGAGAACTATGCGCGGGAGGTCATGGAGCTGCATACGCTGGGCGTAGACGGCGGGTATACACAGCAGGATGTCACGGAGGCGGCGCGGGTGTTGACGGGATGGGGGGTGTATCCTATGGGAGAGTTTGCAAAGGGGCCACAAGCTGCCAGGCTTCACCAGTTCTCCGACGAGCAGATCGCCCGGAGGGGTTTTGTGCACGACGGGGATTTCTTTTTCAATGCGAACCGGCATGATAAAGGCGAGAAGGTGGTATTAGGGCATGTGTTCCCTGCCGGCGGGGGGTATGAGGAAGGCGTGGATCTCCTGAATCTGCTGGCGCATCATCCGAGCACGGCGAAATTCATTTGTCGGAAGATAGCCGTCAGGTTCGTGAGTGATGATCCGCCGGCGGCGCTCGTGGATAAGATGGCGAATACCTTTCTCGAGAAGAATGGGGATATCCGGCAGGTGCTGATCACGATGGTCTCGGCGCCGGAATTCTGGAATGCAGATGCGTTGCGGGAGAAAACGAAATCGCCTTTTGAGCTGGCGATCGGAGCGGTGCGCAGTCTGCATGCAACCATCGATCAACCGATGCAATTGTACAACTGGATATCGCGGATGGGTGAACGGGAATATTATTATCAGGCGCCCACCGGTTTTCCGGATAAGGGGGCTTATTGGATCAATACCGGAAGTTTGTTGAGCCGGATGAATTTTGGGCTGGCGTTGGCTGCGGGGCGCATCCCGGGTGTGCGGGTCGATCTGCTGGCGTTGAACAACGGGCATGAGCCGGGGAGTGCACAGGCGGCGCTCCTGATCTATGGGCATCTGATCCTGCCGGAGCGGAATCTGGATGCGACGGTCAAACGATTGACGCCGATGTTGCAAGAGCGCGACAGTGTGGCGACGATAGGTGGGGATGGCGGCAATGATCCTATGCTGGCCCAGGTGGTGGGCATCATCATTGGTTCACCTGAATATCAAAGACGATAAAAAATTATTTTATGGCATCGCGTAGAGCTTTTTTGAGGGGTGGTAGCCTGGCGCTGTTTGGCGTGGGGCTGATGGGTGGTATTCCGGCGTTCCTGGCGGAGGCCGTGGCGAGTGATAAGATACTACGGCCCTATAAGCGGCGGCGGGTGATGGTATGTATCTTTCAGCGTGGGGCGATGGATGGGTTGATGGCGGTGACGCCTTTTACCGATACTTATTTTCAGGCGGCGCGGCCGACCTTGTCGTTACCCGCTGTTGCGGGGGGGCGAACCAGTGCGCTGATCGACCTGGACGGGCGTTGGGGGTTGCATCCGGGGATGAAGGCTTTTGAGCCGTTGTTCAAAGATGGGCGGCTGGCCATCGTACAGGGGATCGGCTCGCCTAACAATACGCGGTCGCATTTCGATGCGCAGGATTATATGGAATCCGGTACGCCTTTTAACAAGGGGACGTCGAGCGGCTGGTTGAACCGGGCGGTGGGTTTGCTGGGCCATGATGCCATCACGCCGTTTACGGCGGTGTCGCTGACGTCCGCGGTGCCGCGTTCCTTTTATGGTGATAATCCTTCTTTGGCCATCAGCAATCTGCATGATTTCGCCATCCAGCTCAAGGGCGATCCTGCGGCTGCCAATACCGCAGCGCGGAGCTTCGAGGACCTGTACGACCAGGCGTCGGCGCGTTTGCTGCGTGAGACCGGCAAGGAGAGCTTTGAGGCGATGAAGGTCTTGCAGCAGGCCGATGTGGGCAATTACCGGCCGGCGGCGGGCGCGGTGTATCCTGCATCACCGTTAGGTAATTCGATGCGGCAGATCGCGCAGCTGATCAAGATGGATGTAGGCCTGGAGGTAGCGTTTACCGAATCGAACGGTTGGGACACCCATTTCAACCAGGGGACCGACAATGGCATCTTTGCGCACAGTGCAGCGGATCTCAGCAACAGCATTGCGGCTTTCTGGCAGGACCTGGATGTGTACCAGGACGATGTTACGGTGATGACGATGACGGAATTCGGCCGGACGGTGCATCAGAATGGTACCGGCGGAACGGACCATGGCCGAGCGTCGTGCAATTTCATCCTGGGCAACCGGGTAGATGGCGGAAAGGTACATGGCGATGTGCCTTCGCTGGCGATCGAAAACCTGGAAGACCGGCGTGATCTGCCGGTGACCACCGACTTTCGTAGTGTATTCAGTGCAGTGGCCGATGCGCATCTGCAAATCTCCAATGACAAGGTCTTGTTCCCCGACTGGTCTGGAAAGAAGGCGGCGGTGATGAAAGTGTAGGAAAATGGTGTTTTTTCCTTATATTTTCCAAAAAAAATGCGGGAGCGGGTCCAGCTCATCCTAAAATTCCTGGGTTTGGTTTTCCTGGTGGGCGTTATCGTATTTATCTGGAAAGCGATGCCGATCATCAGCGGGTATGCGGCCAAGGTGGCCTGTTCGGGTATTTTTGTAGCCGGGCGGCAGCCTGGCCGGGTATTGCGGGATGATCTTGCGTCGTTCCCGGTGAACCTGGCGTCGTGTTCCGTCAATTACCAGGACAGCAGCGTGACCGCCAGTGTGCTGGGTCTTGGAAGCCGGAAGGCGATCTACCGGTGGAGGCTAGGCGCCACGTTGATCAATGGGATGACGGAGGAGACGTTGCGGGAGCAGCATATGATCCGGCCGGCGGCGCCGGTGGTGAATCCGGATACGATCGACTGGCCTAATGGAGACCGGCTGAGGCCGTTTAGGCCCGGGGTGTCGCTTGGGGCGGCCGCGTCGTTAGCCGCCGCGGGTGCGGGTCGCGATTCCCAGCGGATGGGCCGGGATGTGGCGTTACGGCTGGATGATTCGGGGAATGGGGTGGCGAACCTGGATACCATGAAATTGCGGCTGGCCGTTGCGCAGGCATTTGGTGAAGGGGGAGCCAAGCCAACGGGCACGAGGGCGGTGGTCGTAGTCTGGCATGGGCAGGTGGTGGCCGAGCGTTATGCCGATGGATTCGACCGGCATACGCGGCTGGTAGGCTGGTCGATGACCAAGGGTGTCATGAATGCCCTGGCGGGAATCCTGGTCAAAGAAGGTAAGTTGAATACAGGCGCGCCGGCGCCGATACCAGCCTGGAGCCAGGACGACCGGAGGCTGATCACGGTGGCCGATCTGATGCATATGAACAGCGGGCTCAGGTGGTGGGAGTTTTATGGCGGTCCGAGTGATGCCACGGACATGCTGTTCAAGGAGGCCAATATGGGTGAATATGCGGCAAACAGTTCGCTAATGCATTCGCCGGGACAGGTATTCAATTATTCCAGCGGGACGGCGAATATCCTTTCGCTGATCCTGCGGAAAGCGATCGGCGATGAATATTATTACCGGTTTCCCTATGAGCAGCTGTTCGAGAAGATCGGGATGTACAGCGCGGTGCTGGAGCCGGACGCTTCGGGTACATTCGTGGGGTCTTCGTATTGTTATGCTACGGCGCGGGATTGGGCAAGATTTGGTCTGTTATATCTGCGCGATGGTATCTGGAACGGGGAGCGTATCCTGCCGGAGGGTTGGGTCAAGTGGACGACGACGGGGACATCCTATGGCGCTTTATGGTGGTTGAACCGGGCCGACGGCGGAGTCCGGCGGCATCCGCACATACCGGCCGATTGTTATGCATGCGAGGGTTACGAGGGGGAATATATATGGGTTGTACCCAGCTGCGATCTCGTGGTGGTGCGGCTGGCGGCCGAGCATGGGCGCCGGCTGAAGCCGGATAGTTTTCTTCCGGGAATCATTAAGTCCTTAAAACCCTCCGGGTTTTAAAAAGCCGACCAGGACAACAGCCGAAAAATTTCGGAGTATCCCAGCCGGCATGGGTCGGGGTATAATATCTTTAGAGAAAGGTAAGTGTTTTTTCTATTCCATCAATAATAAGTGAAATAAGGGGATGATCATGATGGCTTCCCGGCTAGTATTGACGGGTTTATGGACGCTGTTGTCGATAGCCTGCGTTTTCAATTAGCTGATCTGCGAGCTGGAGTCTGTGACTGGTGTGGACATGGCGATCCTGGCAGGTTTGGTGATCCTCTTTGGGGTGATCCGTTTCCTGGTGCGGCTTATAGCGTGATCCGCCTGCCTTCCTGTGCCGAGCGGGAGGCTGCTTCCAGGATGCGAACGACGATGAGGTTATTGGGCAGGGACGAGAGGTCATTGCCGGGGTCTGTCTTTCCGCTGAGGACGTCGGCCAGATAAGTGATATTATCCTTATAAGCCGCGGGATGGACGGCGATGCTGTCGTAGGTCTTTTTTGTTCTTTCGAGCAGCACTTTATCATTCAGGGCGTGCAGATAACCGCTGACGCCAAATACTTCCCAGTCTTTAATACTAAAGGGCCAGTTCCAGGAGGCTTCGATGATGCCGGTAGCATCCGGATATTCGAGGAGGATGGTAGCATCGTCGTCTACTTTGGGGTAGATGGCGGGTTTGATGTGGTGAGTGATGGCGGTGACGGAGATGGGCGCTTTGCCATGCATCAGCCAGGTCATCAGGTTGGCGCCGTAGCAGCCGAAATCGCGGATGGCGCCGCCGCCATTCTTTACGGGGTCGGTGAGCCAGTTCAGGAAGTCGGGGCTACAGCCGATCTCTTTGGGGCCTTCGTGACCGTCGTGTACGATCATTTTGCGGGTAGCGCCAATGGCGCCCGAATTGACCATTTCATAGATCTGCTGGTTGGTATCGTACCAGGTAGTCTCATAGTTGACGAGAACGTGGATATGATATTGATGTGCGAGGGCGGCAATGCGGTCGGCGTCTTTTACGGTGGTGGCGAGAGGTTTTTCGACCATCACGGAGATGCCTTTGGGGGCGCAGATCTCCACCACGCCGAGGTGTTCGGAGATGGCGTTGTAGGCCAGCACTGCATCGGGATGGGTGTGTGCTATGAGGGTGGGGAGATCCTTATAGAAAAGAGAGTCGGGGAGCTGGTAGCTTTTTTTGTACCGGGCGATGAGCTGCGGGTCCGATTCGGCGATGCCGGCGATGATCACTTCGCCGCTTTTGAACTGGTGCATGATATTATGCACATGGTCATGGGTTAATCCGGCAACCCCCACCCGTAGAATTTTTTGCCCGTGGACGGTAGTAAGGGAAGCAGAGAGAAGAATCATGGCAAAAAATTTGCAGAACAGAGGCCGGGCGTCGAACAAATCGCTGATTTTCATATCGCTGAGGGAAAAATTAAAATGAGATTAACAAATAGTTTGCAAGAATATAGAGAACATTAGTAATCCCTGGCTACAATCTTGTATCCTATATATCGACAAATGTAGTATTCGTTCATTAATAATCTACTATATGAAGAAGGCCATTCTATCACTCACTTTATTCTTAGCCCTTGGTTTTGGGGCTGATCAAGCGAATGCACAGATAAGTGTTGGGATATCGGTGCGTGTTGCACCTCCAGCTATACCAGTTTATGAACAGCCGCCTTGTCCAATAGACGGTTATCTCTGGGTACCGGGTTACTGGGCCTGGGATGATGCAGAAGGATATTATTGGGTGCCCGGGTATTGGGCGGCACCCCCTGCTGTAGGGTTTTTGTGGACCCCGGGTTATTGGGGTTGGGGTGGTGGTGTATATGCATGGCATGCGGGCTATTGGGGACCGCACGTGGGGTTCTATGGTGGCGTCAATTATGGGTGTGGTTATGGTGGCGTAGGCTATGTCGGTGGGGGTTGGTATGGCGGGCATTTCCGTTATAATACGGCCGTCACCCGCGTCAATACTACCGTGATCCATAATACCTATATCAACCGGACGGTGATCGTCAACAACAACACCCGGACGAGTTTCAACGGCGGCCCGGGTGGCGTACAGGCACGGCCAAACGCCGCGCAGGAAGCCGCGATGCATGACCGGCATATTGTGGCTACTTCGATGCAGACGCAGCATCAGCAGGCGGCGCACCAGGATCGGAGTGCTTTTGCCAATGTGAACCATGGGCGTCCCGCTAGGGCCGCGGTGGCAAGACCGATGGCATTCAACAATCATGCGACTGCGAATGCAGGGCATGTCGGTGCGAATGCAGGGCATGGCAGCTCAACATCGGCCGCGTCGCGGAATAATGCGGGCAACCGTCCTTCGGCCGCGCCGAACCATTCGCAGCCGCAGATGCATACGAGCAATCAGCCGAGACCGCAGGTGTATCATCCGGCGCCGGCTTCGCGTACCGCCCCGGCGCAGCATCCGGCGCCTCAGCAGCACTATTCTGCACCGGTACAACATCAGGCACCTCAGCAGCACTACTCCGCACCGGTACAACATCAGGCACCTCAGCAGCACTACTCCGCTCCGGCGCAACGTCAGGCCCCGCATGGTAATCCGGCGCCGCATGGTGCTCCCCGTGGTGGTGGTGGCGGCGGAGAACATCATCACAGATAAGGTAGATAAATAAATTGTTGTAAGGAGCCGGTGGTTACACACCGGCTCCTTAATTTTAAGCATGCGAAGGTTTTTATTTTTGTTGCTTGTTGTAGCACAGCAGGCGGGGGCGCAGGCGCCAACCTATCCCAGCTCTTTTACGGTGGCACAGGATGGTACGGGTAATTTCAGGACGATACAGGAAGCTATCAATGCCGTACGTGATCTGAGTCAGCAAAGAGTGGTGATCCACATCCGCAATGGCGTATATCACGAAAAGCTGGTGATCCCTAGCTGGAAAACGATGATCACCCTGGAAGGAGAGAGCAGGGACAGTACCATTATCACTTATGACGATTATTCGGGTAAACCGGTGCCCGGAGGCAAGGACGCTTTTGGCAAAGAGAAGATGACTACGTATACATCGTATACCGTGCTGGTACAGGGAAATGATTTCTCTGCGGAGAACCTTACGATAAGGAATACGGCGGGCAGGGTAGGGCAGGCGGTGGCGTTGCATGTAGAAGGAGACCGGTGTGTCGTCCGGAACTGCAACCTGCTGGGGAACCAGGATACGTTGTATGCTGGAACGGAGGGGAGCCGGCAATACTATAAGGATTGCTTTATCGAAGGAACCACCGATTTTATCTTTGGCGAGGCGACGGCGGTCTTTGACAGCTGTACCATCAAGAGCCTGATCAACTCGTATATTGCGGCGGCGGCTACCACGCCGAGACAGGCCTTCGGGTTTGTGTTCCTGGATTGCCGGTTGATCGCGGATACGGCAGCCAAAAAAGTTTTTTTGGGCAGACCATGGCGGCCCTATGCCAGGACGGTTTATATCCGGACGGAGATGGGAGCACAGATCGCACCCGTAGGTTGGGACAACTGGCGTAATCCGCAGAATGAAAAGACTGCTTTTTATGGGGAATATGAGAGCAGCGGACCGGGAGCGGCAGCGGGGCAGCGGGCGTCGTGGTCGAAACAACTCACGGGGCGTGAGGCGAAGCGGTACACTGTGCAGGGCGTGTTGGGCGATTGGGTAAAGGATTAGCCGCGTCGTTTTTGTATTGGTGAGAGATGCCGCGACTTTCGGCTGTTATCAGGGAGGGGCAAGATCGAATTGCCGGCTAAGCAGGCGGGCCACCTCCTGTGCGCGTTGCTGTGAGAGGTTGAGGTTATAGGTTTCGGCGCCTTTGTCGTCGGTATAATCGGGGCAAGTGGTGGAGTCCACCGGGGTAATGTCGATGTCCGTCAGGATCATATCGATGGTTTTTTTGGCTCGTTTTCTAAGTAATTGTTTGTTGGATCCGGGCGAGAAATTGCCGATGATGAGGGCCTGATCGTTGCCGGTGGCGGTGAAATCCTTTTGTAAGCTGTTATTTTAATGCGGATATGATAGCGTGCCCCGGCTTGCAGGGGGCAAAGCAGCCACGTTTGCCAGTATTGGCGGGTCGATCTTTCGCTATCGGCTGCCAGGTAGGTCAGGATATGCCAGAGGTTGAGGTCGGAGCCGCGGACCTTTTGGTAGTTGCCATCGGCCTGCGCGCAGGTGGGTGTTTGCCAGGATGAGCAGGGATAAGAATAGAAGGCGAGGGGCCATGTTTTCTATTTAATAACTTATATTAGAGAAAATATTTGAATTGTCATGAGTACACGGAGAAAATTCTTTCAGACGGCGGGAGTGCTGGGATTGGGGGTGGGGATCGTTGCCGGTGGCGACCGGAAGGTGATTGCGGCCGGGACGTCGGGACTTGGTGCTGGTGCTGCGGCTGGTGAAGCTAGGGCGGCTGGCGCTGCCGTGATCCCTACGGCGTTGAAGCTGGGGATTGCGGGGTATACGTGGTTGCATGTACCCATGGACCAGAGTATTGCGATGATGAAGTGGCTGGCCATCGATGCGTTCTCCATCAAGGATTTTTATCTGCCGCTGGATAGCGATGCCGCGAAGGTCAGCGAGGTCGTGGGTGTTTTTTCGGCAGCGGGTATTCGTATCTATGGAGCGGGGGTGATCTATATGAAGAGCCAGCCCGAGGTGGACCGGGCGTTTGCATATGCTAAACTATTGGGAGTTGAACTAATTATCGGGGTACCGAATCCGGAGCTGTTGAGCTATGTGGAGCAGAAGGTGAAGGAGACGGGTATCCGGGTAGCCGTGCACAATCATGGGCCGGAAGATAAGCTTTATCCGAGCCCGGCGGATGTGTGGGGGCGTATCAAAGGGTTGGATGAGCGCATAGGGCTGTGTCTGGATATCGGTCATGCAGCCCGGGCGGGTGCCGATCCCGTGAAGGCGGTGAAGGAGTATGGTGCGCGGATCTTTGATCTGCATGTCAAGGATCTGGCGGTTTTGAGCCGCGATTATCATCCGGCGGTCTTGGGGCGTGGGGTATTGGATATACCGGGATTGTTGCGGGTGTTGAAGGAGCGGCGGTATAGCGGGTATTGTAGTATCGAGTTCGAGATGGATATGAATGATCCTTATCCGGGGATTGCGGAGTCTGTGGGGTATTTCCGCGGGGTGTTGAATGGGGAGGGTTAGGGTAGGAAGATATTGAAGGCAGGATGCCGGATTGAACAAAACTTCCCGATAAAGACCGTTTTCAAGGATCAAAGTGCTGACAATAAATTCGTTACTAAATCTTTGGTAGTGGTTTCTAATGATTCGTTCGTAAAGGGACGTGCGGTTAGAGGTGCTGCCGATAAAAAGGTTGGGTATAGGAGTCGAGCCGAATATCACTACTTTCTCGCTCCTCTCTTTACCGTCGCTCACGAATGTGTACTGGTAAGCAAAATCGCGGAAAAAAATATGCACCTGTGAAGCTGATTTTGGGCGGCCAGGCAACCGGTGGTCGAGGGGAAGCGTTCTCTCTTCTTGCTTCCCTGAAATTTGCTAGCAATGATCTCCATCCGTAGAAAGCGGGTCTGCGAGGTACGCGTACCTGGCGGGCCGATGGTCTTTTATTTGCAGATTTGGTTATTCCTACAACTTAAAATCATGTACAACATTACTACAAACCGATTGCTGACGGCTATGGCCGTCATGGGAATGCTATTGACTGCTTGTCGCAAGATGAATTTCAATAGCAACGATTTGCGGAATTTTGAACAGATCGATCTGGTTGCCAATAGGGATGGGTATGGCGCGCCACTGATCGATACTTCTTTGCAGAATGGCTGGGGCCTGGCCTGGGCGCCTTCGGGGATTGCCTGGGTGAATTCGAATGCGATTGGCGTGAGCAATTTGTTTACCGGTGAGGGAGCGATCGTGCGGCCGCCGGTGCTGATCCCTTCGCCCACGGATACGATGGGCGGAACGCCTTCGGGGATCGTTTTCAATTCCACCAAAGGTTTTATGCTGCCTGACAATTCCGCCGCGGCGTTTATTTTCGTAGGTGAGGACGGGGTCGTATCCGCGTGGAATGGGGGAGCGGGAAACAAAGCCTTCCGGGTCGCTGATAATTCGGCGAATGCGGAGTACAAGGGTTTGGCGCTGGCCTGGGACAATGGACGGAATCTTTTATATGCCGCCAATTTCAAGACGGCGGCCATCGATGTATGGGATACGAGTTGGGCGCCGGTGAAGCTGCCTTTCCATGATCCGGCCATGCCCGCGGGCTATGCGCCTTTCAATATCGTGCCGATAAGCAGCTGGTTGTTTGTTTCGTATGCCAAAGTAAGCCCCGACTTTGATGATGTAGCGGGTGCAGGAAATGGTTTTGTCGATGTCTTCACTACGGATGGTTCGCTTGTTCACCGCTTCGCTTCGCGTGGTGCGCTGAATGCGCCGTGGGGAATGGCCTGGGCACCTGCGGGCTGGTTGACGACGGAGGATATGGATTCGGTAGACGAAAAAGGAGACGACCATGGCAATGGCAAGAAAGTGGGCCCGGTGGTCCTCGTGGGGAATTTCGGCGATGGGCGGATCAATGTGTATTCGCCTGAGGGACAATTTCTCGGCCCGCTGAAATCACATCACCAGGCGATCTCCATCGATGGATTGTGGGCCATTGGTTTCGCGCCATCGACCGCGACGAGCATCGATCCGGCGAGACTTTATTTCACAGCAGGTCCGGCTAAAGAGACCGATGGGATCTTTGGATACCTGGTCAAAGAATGATTGGCGGACAGGTTCGCGGTCTAGCGTACCGCTTCGCGATAGGGTTCGAGAAAGGTGCTTTTTACCTGTTCGGACCGAAGGATGAAGATGATCCCGAGGATGGTGTAGCCCAGGGTATAGCCCAGCGCAAGCAGCAGGCCCGGCCGGTAGGGGATGAGTAGTGGCGAAACGGCCGGGAGGCAGGCAAGTCCCAGGAGTAACAGCCGGCCGACGAGGAGTATGCCGGTATACCAAAGGAACATCCGGGGAAAGATATCTCTTTTCTTAAAGAACCAAAATAAAAGAGAGGCGGCGCCGGCGATGAAGCTGAGGTGGATACCCAGCTGTGACAGGAAGATGTATTGCATGGTGTGGCCGCCGGCGTTGCCATACTCTATATAGCGGGTGTTGCTGTAATAATCGGCCATGAGCAGGCCCCCCGATTCGCTGAGGATGATCGCGCCGAGGCTGATACCCAGGAGGGCGATCCAGCCGCCGAGGGGATAGCCTGTGCCAGGCGCATAAAGTGTTTCTTCGCCGCGGCTGTTGAGGTATTGAAAGAGGCGGGAGAAGAAAAGGAAAAAAAAGAAGGTGAGCCAGATCGCGGGCCAGCAGACCTTCCAATCGTGAAAAGAAAAGGGGGCTGGTGCAGGGGCCGGCGATGCGGAGGGTTCTATCCGTGGCGAGTTGTCGGGGGTGATGTTGTTGACAAGTTGAAACGAGATCCTGTCCGAGATCTTTTTGTAATCGGCTTTGTATTGCTGCAGATCGGCGGCGGGGATATTGTCCCGCAGTGTCTTGAAGGTGTAGTGCAGGGACATATTGCTTCCGTTCACCTCCGGTATGAAATCGAACTGATAGGAATCGTTGTGAATTTGTAAAGGCCCATCGCTGAAGCTCCAGTCTTCGGGCAGGGAGATGTTCAGGGTGTAGTGCACATTAAAAGGGTAGTTCAATGCGAGCGGTGTATTGTCCGGCGCGTCAGCCGGATCGGGCAGGTTTTGTTCGAGGATCCTGGACCGGAACTCGAAATATCTTTTCCCGGTTTTTTCCGTATCCCATAGTTGGGGGATGGCGTAATGTTTGCTTACGGTTACTGTATTTTTTTCACTGTCTTCGCTATAGTTGATGTGACCCTGTTGCCGGATATCGTCGAAGACGGCGCCGTAGTATTTTCGATAGGTATCTTCCAGGTCTTTCTCGCTTGTTTCGGCAAACATGCCGCGAACGTCATCTGCTGCGCCACCGCTGTAGATGGATGTGATCGAGAACCAGGAGGTATCGTAATACCGGGCGTCGAGGGTTTCGGTGATGGCGTAGTCGTTGATGTGGCCGGGTGTTACCCGCTGGAGTCCCGTATCGCTTTCGTTCAGAACGAGGGCGTACCCATAGTCGGGGATGAAGAGGCTGGCGACCGGGCCGCGTTGTCCCGTGCGGGTGGGATCGACGAAGACGTAGCTGCCGGAAGGGTTGCGGATCGCGACGATGGCATGGTCGAATGCCTGCGGTGAAGGGGCGATGGCAGGCAGCTGACTACGGGTATCCGTACTGATGAGAGCGGTATAAGCCGGAATATTTTCCTGTTGAAGGATAGCGGAAAGGAGGAGCGCTTTGTCTTTGCAATCGCCGAAGCGTTGGGCGAAGACATCGGCCGGAGGATGGGGCCGATGCGTATTGGCGCCGATCTCGAGACCGAGGTAGCGGACCTCGTCCTGCACGAAACGAATAGCCAGCCCGGTGAAGATAGTCGTGTCGCCTTTTGATCGGGCCTGCCATTCGGCTATCTTTTGTTTCAATTCCGCGGACAAGGAATAATGATAGTGGTTGAAGGTGTGGAGACCCCAGGCGATCACGCTGCGCCAACTGGGATATTCGGTAATATAGACGGTGGGGAAGTCTTCGTACCAGGAGGGCGCACCTGCGGCGGGGTCATCGGTGCTGAGGGGTGGGTTTTCCCAGGAATAGACCAGCGTAGAGCCTTTGTGCTGACGTACCGGCTCAGGGGCCTTATTGACGGTGCGGATATAGAGGGGACGACTATCGGCAGTAATAATAGTCTTATAATAATTGCAGACAGCAGTAGTGACATTAAAGGAAAAATCGTCGGAATACTTGTTATCGAATACCGGGTTAAAGCCGATTACCGAGTAGGCGACTTCGATGCGATCGCCTTTGCGGACGTCTTTTAGCGTAAGGAAGGCGCGTTTCAGGCCGTTGTATTGGAATTCGTCGGCGTCGCTTTCTTCCTGGACCACTTTGATGTTCCGGGGTTGCAGCCGGTCCAGGACGGCCCCGTCGCGGAGGATGGCGATCTGGTGGAAAATCACCTGCTGGAACTCGGGGGAAAAGGTGACGGAGACTTCCGAGCCGTTCTGTACGCCCGACTCGTTGACGATAGTCCGGATAAAATGGGTATAGTCCGTATTGCAGGTTAGATTGGTCTGGAGGTCGAAAAGATCATAATATAGTCCGTCGCTGATGGCTTCTTTGGCGGGAGTCTTATGCCAATCCGGATGGATGGGATAGAGCCAGCCCGGCTGGGCTCCGGTTTTAACATAGGGTAGGGCCTGAACGCGCATGGATAAGAGGAGGCCCAGTATGACGGACAATGCGATACGCATGTATAAGGATCATTAGATTTAGACTACCACAAGGTAAAAAAAAAGGGCCAGGATAGAAATCCAGCCCCGTTTTTAAATCCAATATCCTATGAAAAACCGAGTAGTATAATTCAACTGCCGTGCCGGAACGCCTCCCGGGACCCTGGGGTTTAAAAAACTTTTTTACTTAAATGATTTCTAAGATGTTACATTTTTTAATCCACCATTATGCGAAAAAAGAGTCATGGCAGGGATGGCGAATTTCTCCCATGGCAGGAAAAATTTTCCCAATGCCGGAACACCTTGTGGAACGCATTAAAAAAAGCTGTAACTTTAAAAGGAAGCGAATATTCATGGGATGGCGGCTGACAATAGCACTACACTTCTTTATTATTGCACATTCTACCTTACTTTCCGCCCAACAGGTTTCGTACTGTGAGCCCTATAGCGACAGGTTCACCTTGCGACAGGAAATGCTGGGGAAGGTAGGGGATTACTATTGGGTATCGGCCATCAGCAAGCGCCGGGTCACGCACCAAAATGCGAGTACGGAAGAACGAAATTTCGTCGTCTACGATCAACGGATGAATGTATCCAACCTGATCACTGATCCACCATATGCTGCTTCTTCCATCAAGGAATACCTGGTGACCACGGACGATTATTTCGACCGGGTGCAATTGTTAAATAGCGACAACAAGGAGACCGAGGTCCGGCTCCAGCGGTATTTGCCGGATGGGCAGGCATTCGGGCCCGACCACAATGTGGCGGTGTTGCCTTTCAGCGAGGACGGGAACAGTTTTATGCTGGTGCGATCGCAGGACAGGAACCGCATCCTTCTGCTTGCTTTTGAGTCGATGGAATCGAAGGCTCCGCGGCTGCATGCGTTGTTGTTCGACGCGGACTGGCAGCTGTTGTCGAACCGGGTATACCAGCATCCGCATCTTTCGCAGCCGATGATCCAGGACGATTTTTCCACGTATCCGCTGGAAGATTTCAACAGCGGGCCGCTGAAGCTTGCCAACAATGGAGAGTGGCTGATGCTGGCGCCATCGAGGGTCAATCATAATTTTTTGCTCTTTCATTTTGTGCCGGCGGATACGGCGATCATCTGCAAGGAGATCAATTTGCCGGGGACGGCGTCGATGGAGGATGTGTGTCTTTCCATCGACAATTCGAATGGGGATGTAGTAGCGGGGGTGCTATCGACCTTTCATTATGCACCGTTGAAGAATGTGGAAGCGGTGCATTATTCGATGGTCACGAAGAAATTCAGCTTCGACTCTTCCTACCGGCTTACGACCTTGAACGGCCGGCGGGTGCACAACGACAATATCGTCAAGGAGAATTTTGTGGCGGTGCCCGGTAGGGGCTTTTTGTTGTTGAAAGAATATGGGCGACCTTATGGGGATGATGATCTCGCGAATGACGATGATTACGATCAAGGCTATGATCCCACGATGCTGTTTGTCTCCAACGATATTCCCGATCCCGGCGCAGGGCCTTCCTTGTCGCGGTTGCCGGAGCCGAGGTACGGGTATGCGCGGTATCACGCCACGGTAAACCCTGCCTGGCACGACCGGGGCGATCTTAGCCTATATTTTTTCCCCGCGAGCCGCAAGGACAGCTGCTGGAGCGGGATGATCAGCCAGGAGCAGGTCACGGAGCTGAACAGTCCCAATCTTTCCTATATGATGGTCCCGATGCAGGACCGGCTGGTGTTCCTGTACAACAGTTTTGTACATGGAGAGAAACGGTACGCCTCCACCACCGTGATCGATCCCACGGGCAACCTGGTCACCAATGAGGGCATTATCTTCTGGGGGTTGAAGAACACGCTGGATTTCCAGCAGGCCCGCCAGGTGGCACCGGACCAGGTAGTGATCCCCTATGACATCTATGTCAATGGGACGGCCAATGGCAAGGTGGGGTTTGCGGTCGTGCTATTTAGATAGGCGCTAATGTCTGTCCTGACGGACGAGCGCGCTCGGCGCGCTCAGCTTCAGTAATTCCTTTAAGTCATCGCCCCAGATGGTAGGGTTGGTATGGGTGCCATGGCCGGACGTTCTTTCCGACCAGGGAATGAGGATATATCTCCCTTTTGGTACCAGCTTGATGTCTTTATCGAGGATGCCGAGCTCGGGCGGGTTGACCTCATCGTCGGCGGAATTCACGGCGAAGAAAGGACATTTTATCTTCGACAGGTTAGGTTCGGGGTTGTAGTAACGCGAGGCGTCGAAGGCATAGATCATATCGTTAGCATCCTGGTGCTTTATGAAGCTCTCCACGCCCCTGTCGTAGTACTTTTCCGCCTGTTCGCGGGTAGGCGCGTGTTTCTGGAGGTTGTAGGGGCTGCTGGTCATCCAGAACATGGAGCTATAAGCGCCGCGGAGGCCGACGGCCGGTGGTTCGGTGTATTCGCCTCCTTTCCATGCCGGATCGGCTTCGACGCACTGGATGGCAGCGTAGCGGGAGATGCGGTTGCGGCCGGCGATCTCTACGGGGAGGCTGGCATTGGCCATACAGGCGTCCATGAAATCGGGATAGGTCTCGGCCCAGACCCAGCAATGCATTGCGCCCATAGAGGTCCCCATGATCAGCCGGAGGTGATTGATGCCCATTTTTTCGGTGAGCACGGTATAGTCCGCCTTCACCATATCGTCATAGGTATATTTAGGGAAGTGCATGTGCAGGCCGTCGCTGGGTTTGCTGGATTTGCCATGGCCGATACCGTCCGCCAGAATAATATAGTATTTTGTTGCATCGAGAAGCTGGCCGGGTTCGAAGAGGTGGCCGGCGAAGAGCTGGTTGACGAAGTTATGGCTGTTGCCGGTGGTGCCGTGCATGATATACACCGCATTGATAGTCCGGCCGTTCTTGTCTTTTTCCGGCTTGCCGAAGGTGGTGTAGTGGAGACGCAGGCTTGGCAGCGTTTCACCGGTGGTAAAGGTGAAGTTGGTCAATTCGTAATCGACTTCGGTGGAATCGGGGAGGTTGAGCTGCGAGAAGGCGAAACAGCAATCTATGAGGAGTAATAAAGTGAGCATCATCGATTTCATAAGCGATCATATTTGGAAAGTGAATGTAGGATTTTTCTTAAATTGATCTTGAGGCGCCGGTTATCTGATTTTGACGGATGTTGAGCGAATATTGATCTTACGACACACTACGGAAAAAGTGAGCGGGGAGTGATGCGGGGGTTGAAATGGAAATATCGAACATTAGATAAAAATGATACTGCTATGAATAAACATGTCTACACATGGGCAGCAGCGCTGCTTATATCTACAGGTGTTATGGCGCAGCAGACGGAGAAGCCGCAGCTGTACGGCAATCATTGGATGGCGGTCACGGGCAGACCGTTGGCGGCGGAGGCAGGGGCGCAGATCTTCCAGGAGGGTGGCAATGCTATCGATGCCGCCTGTGCGATGCTGGGGGCGGTGTGTACGATGCATATCGTACTGACCTGGGGTGGAGAGACGCAGGCGCTGATCTACAATCCAAAGACCGGGAAGGTCATTGCGATCAATGCGCTTGGTTGGGCGCCTACGGGAGCGACGCCGGCCTTTTTCAAAAGCAAAGGGTATAATTTTCCACCGGAATACGGGCCGCTGGCGGCGGTTACACCGGGTACTCCGGGCGGCCTTTGTTATATGCTGGCGGAGTATGGGACGATGAGTCTCAAGCAGGTGTTGGCGCCGGCGATGGAGATGGCCAGGGGACATGCGATCGATGCCCAGGTTGCCAATAGCTTTGAGCGGAACAAGGCACGGTTGGAGCAATGGCCCTATAGCAAGGCGATATTCCTGCCGCATTCGGGGGAGAAGCGGGAGGCACCCGAGCCGGGGGAGATATTTGAACAGAAGGACCTGCTGGCTACGCTCACGAAGATGGTGGAGTCGGAGCAGGATGCGTTGAAACATCATAAGACCAGGAAGGAGGCGATCTATGCGGCGATGGACCGGTTCTACAAGGGGGATATCGCGCAGGAGTTTGTGCGGGGTTGTCAGGAGCAGGGAGGGCTGATCACGATGGAGGATATGGCCGCCTGGAAGCCCATCGAGGAAGAGCCGTTGCATACGAATTATAAAGGCGTCGAGGTCTATAAGCTGCAACAATGGACGCAGGGGCCATCGATGCTGCAGGCCCTGAATATCCTCGAGAATTTCGATCTAAAGGGGATGGGATATAACAGCAGCAGGTATATCAATACGGTATACCAGGCGATGAGCCTGGCGTTTGCCGACAGGGACTTCTATTACGGGGATCCCTATGTGCAGAGCGGCCAGCCGATGAAAGGACTGTTGAGCAAGGAGTATGCGAAGGAACGCGCCAGGCTCATCGATCCGGATCGCAACAATGCGGCGATAGCGCCTGGCGATCCCTATCCGTACCAGGGTGGGACGAATCCCTGGACCGACTTGCTCAGGCAACGGGCCGAATTTACCCAGCAGGCAGGGAAAGGTGGTAGAGGAGCTGTGGCGGCGGGTATGGTCCCGACGGCGGACCTGGCGTTCGATCATACGGCGGCGGGCGGCCCTGTGAATGAGGCGCTATATCATGACCGGCTTTGGCGTGGTACGACGAGCATCGAAGCCGCGGATAAGGATGGATGGGTGATCTCGGTGACGCCCAGCGGGGGGTGGCCGCCATCCGTAGTTGCCGGGCATACAGGTGTGGGGATGAGTCAGCGGATGCAGAGTTTTGTGTTGGATTCGGTACTCGATCCCTACAATGTCGTGGCGCCGCACAAGCGGCCGCGAGTGACGCTGACGCCTACGCTGGCGTTGAAGGATGGCAAGCCCTACCTGTGTTTTAGCGTACAGGGCGGAGATACCCAGGATCAGAACCTATTGCAATTCTTTCTCAATATGGTGGATTTCGGGATGAGCGTACAGCAGGCCACGGAGGCACCGAATATCAATACCGACCAGCTATGGCTATCGTTGGGCGGCGAGCGGCTGGAGGACCGGCGGCCGAGGCCGGGGCATATCCTGCTGAATAGTGAAACGCCGCCATATGTGCGGGCTGAGCTGCAGAAAATGGGATATATCGCTACATATGGCGATAGAACCAGCGGTCCTATAAACGCCATCTATCTCGATACGAAGCATGGAACCTTGTGGGGTGGGAGCAGCAATTATGGGGTGGATTATGGGATAGGGTGGTAAAAAATAGACCTCCCTTACGGGAGGTCTAGCTAGTTTTTAAACGGACCTGGAAAGGTCCGTTTAAACTCGAGCCAATCCGGAATACTCACATGTTCTACATAGGGGTTTTCGGGGTGGTTTTTGATGTATTCCTGGTGATAGGCTTCCGCGGGGTAGAAGGTCGTGTAGGGAAGCACCTGGGTCACGATCTTGCCGGAATATTTTTTTGATGCGTCGAGCCGGCCGATCTCTGCCTCAATGATCGCCTTTTCCTGGTCGTTCCTATAGAAGGCTATCGAGCGGTACTGGGTACCTTCGTCGGGCCCTTGCCGGTTCAGCTCGGTGGGATCCATCGAGGCGAAGAAAGCCTTGACGAGGGTTGCGTAAGAGATCCTGGAAGGATCGTAATAGACCTGGACGGTCTCGGCGTGGCCGGTGGTACCGGTGCAGACCTTTTCGTAATCCGGGTGTTTATCCGTTCCACCTGCGTAGCCGGAGACGGCATCGCGGACGCCAATGAGACTTTGGAACACGATCTCGGCGTGCCAGAAGCAACCTTCCGAGAAATCGGCCACCGCTTCGTTTGGCGAAGGTTTATCGGATTCTTTTACGGGAATATTTACCTGCTGGGACTGCCCGCAGGCGGCCAGGAGGATGAAGAATGCGGAAATAAAGAGGGTTCTGTTCATGATCAATTTTGTTTTGAGCTTACGGGAGGTTGACCCCCTTCGGGGACGAAGATAAGGGCGGCGGAGTTCATGCAATAGCGTTTGCCGGTGGGCGCGGGGCCGTCGTCGAAGACATGGCCGAGGTGCGAGCCGCTTTTGCTGTCCACTACCTCCCAGCGTTCCATGCCGTCGCTGTTATCTTTTACGAGGCGGACGGCATCGGGGTTGATGGGCGCATAGAAACTGGGCCAGCCCGTGCCGGAGTTGAACTTGGTATCCGAGCTAAAGAGGGGTTGGAGCGAGGCCGCCGAATAATAGGTTCCTTTTTGGTAAAAATGGTCATATTTCCCCGTAAAGGCGCGTTCGGTGCCTTTTTCCCTAAGGATATAATACTGGTCAGGGGTGAGCCTGGCCTTCCACTGATCTGCTGTGAGATTCATGGGGAAATGGGTTTGGGCCGTGGCTTCCGGCGGATCGGGGTATTTCTTTGATTGAGCCGTGGCCGGGAGGGCGTAAAGGCCGAGGATGACGGCCAGGGCTATGAAGCTTTTTTTCATACTTTAAATTTTAACTATACAAAGTAACGCATCCGGCGGTTCAAGGGTTTGTTAAAGGAGCAATTGTTATGGAATTGTGAGATATGTGCAACATTTTGCACCGTCGGGCGACCTTTTAGACATGCTCAAAAACTATCTGAAAGTCGCTTTCCGGAATTTATGGAAAAACAAGGGTTTTTCCTTTATCAATATAGCGGGACTGGCCATCGGGATGGCCAGCGCGGTCCTGATCCTGCTTTGGATGCAGAATGAGATCAGCTATGATGATTTTCATACAAAAAAGGACCGCATCTATGACGTGTGGAACCGGGCGACGTTCAGCGGGGCACTGCATTGCTGGAATACGACGCCCAAGGTGTTGGCGTCGGCTATGCAGCGAGACTTTCCGGAAGTAGAACATGTGTGCCGGGTGGACTGGGCAAGAAACCGCCTTTTTAGCGTCGGGGAGAAGCGGCTGATGATCCGGGGGAATGCCGTCGACTCGATATTTTTGCAGGTATTCACTTTCCCAATGATCGAAGGAGATATGCGGACGGCGTTGAACGACGGGCATAGTATCGTGCTGACGCAGAAACTGGCGAAGAGTCTTTTTGGCGATCAGGATGCCATGGGGAAGATCATCAAGCTCGATGATAAGGATAATTACCAGGTAACGGGGGTTTTGAAGGACCTGCCGAACAATACGCGTTTCGACTTCCAGTATTTGTTGCCGTGGCCTGCTTTGCGCCGGGAGGGAAATGACGATCCCAATTGGGGGAACAACAGCACGCGGACTTATGTGCTGTTAAAACCCAATGCCACGCTGGCTTCGATTGCGCCCAAGATGAATGTGATCAAGACGCGGTATGACAATACCGAGAAGCATTGGGAAATGTTTTTGTATCCGATAAGCCGATGGAGGTTGCATTCCCATTTCGAAGGGGCGGAGGAAACGGGTGGCCGGATCGTGTTTGTGCGGTTATTCGGGATCGTGGCGGGTTTTATCCTGCTGATCGCGTGTATCAATTTTATGAACCTGAGTACGGCGCGGAGCGAGAAACGGGCCAAAGAGGTGGGCATTCGCAAGGTGGTGGGAGCGCCCAGGGGGCGGCTGATCGGTCAGTTCATCGGGGAGAGCGTATTGTTGTCGTTTTTGGCGGCTGTGCTGGCGATCGGGATCGTGTTGTTATCATTACCCGGGTTCAATGAGCTGACGTCAAAACATCTTTATGTGCCGTTCGGGAGTGTGTGGTTTTGGGTTAGTGGGGTGTTGTTCATTCTTTTTACCGGATTGCTGGCGGGTAGCTATCCGGCGTTCTTCCTTTCGTCGTTCCAGCCAGTGAAGGTGCTGAAGGGAACGTTCAAGGCCGCGAATGCGCTGGTCACGCCGCGTAAAGTGCTGGTCGTGCTGCAATTCACATTTGCGATCGTGCTTATTATCTGTACTATTATCGTCAAGCAGCAGATCGATCATGCGCGCGATCGGGAGAGCGGGTATGATCAGGGGAATCTGATCTTTCATGCCCTCACGGGAAGTCTGGAAAAGAATTATATGCTCGTGCGGCAGGAGCTGTTGCGGTCGGGGGTGGCGGTTTCGGTGTGTAAGACGAGTGCGCCGCTCACGCAGAACTGGAGTGATACCTGGGGGTTCGAATGGGCGGGGAAGGCTCCGGATGACAAGACCGATTTTTTAATGTTTTGTGCGGACAGGGATCTGGTGAAGACCACCAGATTACAGCTGGTGGCGGGGCGGGATTTCGATCCTGATCAATATCCTACGGATTCGGTGGGTATCATTCTCAATGAGAGCTCGGTGAAAGCCATGCATTTCAAGAACCCAATAGGGCAGATCATCAAGGATGACACGACCCACTATCATGTGATCGGGGTGGTCAGGGATTTTATCATCGAATCGCCGTATTCGCCGATCCGGCCCTTTGTGGTAAAGGGTGCTACCAACAGCTGGTTCAATACGATCCATATCCGGCTCAACAGTAAGAACCTGATGGAGGATAATCTGAAGAAGGCGCAGGCGATCTTCAAGCGGTATAATCCGGAGTATCCTTTCGAGTATCATTTTGTCGATGAGGACTATTCGGCAAAATTTGACGACGAGAAGCGCACGGGTACGCTGGCGGGATTGTTTGCCGCGTTGACGGTGTTTATCTCCTGCCTTGGGTTATTCGGTCTGGCGACCTATATGGCGGAGAACCGTGTCAAGGAGATCGGGGTGCGGAAGGTGTTGGGTGCTTCGGTAGCGGGTATTGCCACGTTATTGTCGAAGGATTTTTTGAAGCTGGTGGTGGTCTCTTTTGCCGTTGCGGCGCCGGTGGCCTGGCTTGCGATGTACAAATGGCTGCAGAACTATGATTACCGCGTGCAGATCCAATGGTGGGTCTTTGCGCTCGCGGCGGGATTGTCGGTGGGCATTGCTATTTTAACGGTAAGTTTTCAAGCCATCCGGGCGGCGCTGGCTAACCCGGCGCGTAGTCTGCGTAGTGAGTGAAAAGTATCTTATATTTGGCGGAGTAAACACCTCCAATGAAAATACTGCTGGCCTTCCTTGTCGTTTCCCTGCGGGCTTCGGCTCAGCATGCCGAGTCCGATTCCAACCGTTATGATATTGGTTATCTTACGTTGAACAAGTCTTTTACCCAGCATGTCACGATCCGTGGGGAAGACCTGGAGAAGATGCCGTTTTCGAATCTTACCGAGGCTATCCGGGCCTGGTTATTTGGCGCTTACACCGGGCCGGCGTCCATTTCTTTTGTGGTCGACGGCAATCCCGTGGCGGATGTGAACAGCTATCCTATTTTCGATATCGAAAGCGTGACCTGGATCGACAATGCCGTGGGAACGGCCGCCTATGGCAATACACAGCGGGAACTGGTGCTGGTCACTACGAGGCGGGGGAAGGGCAAGGAGGGGCTGCGTATCGCGGCACAAGCCGGGCTGGTCAACCACGATTCGAATGGGGACCCCACGAATACCGGGGTTGTTCACCAATATTATGCCGGCGTGTACAAGAATATGGACAAGGTGAGCTTTGGCGTTTCGGCGGACTGGCAGCGGGATGTGATGCCGCAGCTGAAGAATGCGGATTTTCAAACGCAAATACCCTTAAACCTCCAGCGCTGGCGGTTCAATGGCTGGCTGGATTGGAGGCCGGATGCGCAGAATACGGTGAGTTTCAGGATGGGATATGCTCCGCAGAAGGCCGCCCAAAGTTTTGTAGAGCCCAATTATGGCCCGTATTCCGGAAGCTCGGATATTCGTAGCCATTATACTGCGCCCCAGCTGAGCTGGGAGGGGCGATGGCTGCCGGGATTACGGAACAGGCTCGACGCCGAATATCTGCATAGCGGGCAAAGCGCGTATGTTTCAACTACCCAGGTTTTCAATAATGGCGGCCTGATGGTCGCCAATGTTTATAAGCAAAGCATAATGATCAACCATGTAGTATTGCGTGATCATTTAAGCTATGCTGCGAGGGCCGGGGAATGGCAGATCGTTCCCGCATTGGATATTTCGTATCATCACATCGATGAAAAGAACAGCTATGTCCAATACCAGACAGACAGTTCTGCCATACAGTCCGCCGATTCGGGCCGGGAGAAGGGGAGTCTTTTTTATGTGACACCGGCGGTGGATCTTACCCTGGCGCGGGCGTTGGATATCAATGCGGGGCTGCAGGTGAATGCCAGTAGCCTGGTGGATACTTCGAAGCGGCGTTTTTTCCCTTTTGTCACGGCGTCGGTGGATCTGCTGCATTTAGGGGAGGAGACGGGGGCCGCGGGCTTGAAGATCTATGGGTCGTATGCGGTTCGGCCGAACCGTTATATCGATGACTACACATTGCCGGATTTTAGCGGCGGGGGCGGTTCGCAGACGCTTTATAATGTTTACTATGGCAAGTCCGGCTATGAGATTGCCGGCGGTTTTCCGGTCGCTCAAACTTTCTACGGGCCGCAGCCATCGTGTTGGACCTGGCAGGCCGGAGTGGAATATGTCCCGGCGAATGGACGGGTGACGGTGCAGTATAGCTATGAGCGGCGCAGTTATTCTCTTGTGGCGGTGGAAGACAGCCTGATGTCCGGCTATGAGCCGTGGACCGCTTCGTTCCATCATGCCGATGTGCGGTTCAAGGTCGTTGACGGGCGAAAGGTAAAATGGCTTACAGGTTTCAATATAAATTTATTGAAAAGCAAGGCGGGGACGATGAGCCCGCCGCAGTATGTGCTGGGGTTTGTTGGCACGACAATGGGGGATACCTATCCTGCTAAATATTCCTGGACGGGTGGCTGGGTGAACCGGCTGACCGTAGGTGGGTTCACGGCGGGTTTGGATGTACTATATCATATGGGCCTATCGGGCTTGACCACGGGTTTGCCAAAGAATACCGCCGCGGTGCCAAATCTCTATGCCGGTTACCGGTTTGGCTTGCCTCGGGCACGGCAATTGGAGCTTTTTGTCGAGAGCCGCGGGCTGGTGATGAACACACACAACGACTTCATTGACGGCCGGAGATTCTATACCATCGGCGGCAGTGTTAGTTTGTGACGGGGATGAGTGTTGGCGATGCTGTGCGCTGGCCG
>DASYZH010000345.1:0-65787 GCA_035946435.1 Puia sp.
TGATCGCGAGATACCCGCGGTCGCTTCCGTACGCCCCGTATTCGTTTTCGACCTGAACCATAAGGATATTGCCGCCATTGGTGACGAGGAGGGGAGAGAGCTCTTTCTCCAGCCGGTCGATATACCGCTGGTATTCCCTGAGGTATTGGGGCTCCTTGCTCCGTACCACCAGTCCGGGAATGTTCTGTAACCAATAGGGATAGCCGCCGAACTCCCATTCGGCACACACATAGGGGCTGGGCCGAAGCAAAACCCACAGTCCTTCTTCCTTTGCGGTTCTTACAAATGCAGCAATATCATTATTCCCTGAAAAGTCGAAGACCCCTTTTTCCGGCTCGTGCACATTCCAGAATACGTATGTCCCGATGGTATTAATGCCCATGGCTTTGGCCATCCGCATCCGCTGTCTCCACGCGGCCCTGGGGACGCGGGGATAATGCATCTCTCCGGATATGATCTGAAACGGTTTGCCATCCAACATGAATGCTGTATCATTTGTAGTGAAGGTATGCCGCTGGGCGGGGGAGGGTTTTGAAGCGAAGGTATGCTGCTGGAGTGGTGGGGGTACCGCGGAAGCATGCCGCTGGGCAAACGAGGAGCTTAACGTAACCATTACACATATCAAAGCCAGAAAATATCTATTCATCTTGCCAATTTTTGTGTTTTATCTGCGGGTGAGAATGCGCATTGCCTGGTCATTGATGCCCACCAGGATCAAATCGCCGCCTTTCCCATTCTTTATACTTTTGATGTCCTTGACATCACCCTTTATGAAAATGCTTCGAGGGGCCCACTGGAAATTTCCGTGACCCGTCCCTTTGAGCAATAGACCATAGGACGCATCATAGCGACCGCCGATCACCTCCGCCTGGTATTCATTGCCCGCCAGCAACAGATCTACTTTGCCATCTCCATCGAGATCGCGGGCAAGGATCGCATTCACCGGGGCAAACTGCGCTTCGAGTGGCAGGAGATGTTTGCGGAACTTCCCGCCGCCGAGATTCTCGAACCAGCAGGTATGTACTTCATTACAGTTGAGCGTGAGGGCATCTTTGAGTTGTTCTGCCGGAAGGATCTGAGCGAGACCGGCCTTCGCGAAATCGGTGTTGGTCGGGAAGCGATCTTTGAAAGACGGCTCCTGTCGCGCGAGATGGTTGAGGTCCATTCCCAGCTGCAGCGTCCTGGTGCCGGTTTCATCCGGGATATAATAACACAGCAGCGGGGTGATCCGTCCATTGCCCTGGAAGTCTTTTGCGATCAGCCGCATCGGTGTTTCCGCGGAGACATGGTAGGGGTTGTTGGTGCCTAAATTTCCGGCGATGATATCGAGATCACCATCACCATCCACGTCCGCCACCGCGAGGCTTTTCCACATGCCGAGATCGTTGCTGAGGCCTGCCGCGTCGGTGAGCTCTTTTAGCTGGCCATTATTATCGGCCTTGAAGACGCGTACCGGCATCCAGTCCCCTGCGATGATAAGCTCGTTTTGGCCGTCGCCGTCCAGATCGGCCCACATCGATGCTGTGACCATTCCGGCTTCGGACAACGCGGGGCAAGTCTCCGCCGTGATATCAACGAATGTACCGTTGCGGTATTCGAGCAGATAGCTTTTGGGGGAATAGGGATAGTCCAGGGAGACACGGCCGCCAATAAAGACACGGAGGGACGCGCGTGGGGCCGCGTGGCTGCTTGACGCGGGGGCATCGCTGAATGCGTGGCTGCCGTTGGGGGAGGGGGCGCCCTGGCTGCCGCCGGGGGTTGTTGTTCCGCCGGTGCAGCTGATGGTTTGCGCGATGGTGTTGACGGATGCCGGGAAGGCGTCGGGGCTCAACGTGAAATTGCCCTTGCCATCATTGAGATATAGCCGGGGCACGAGGAACGGTGAGCCTTTGCCGAATTCGCTGCTCCCGCTTGCAACGATGAGATCGAGGTCATGATCGCCGTCCACGTCGACTAAAATGCTTTGCATGTCTTCCTGGTGTTTGACGCCACTCACCAACGGCTTGCCTACGAAGCTGCCGTTCCTTTGCTGGAGCCAGACCTCGCCGCTTTGGTTGTAGGCGCCGCCAATAAAGAAATCCAGGAGACCATCGCCGTTGAGATCGCCGGTGCTGATAAACGGACCGGCCTGTGAAAATTTTTGCGGGAGAAGCGAGTTGAAGGCGAAATCATTGAAGAATGTCTCCTGGTGTTTGAAATTGACACGCAGGGAATCGGTTATATCCTTAAATATTGGGGGCTGCGGCGCGAGCGAGTGGGGATTTTCGCCGCGAGTGGGTTGCCCAGCTCGAGAGGCGGAGGCTGCTGGGGCTCTGGCGGCGGCGGGTGCGGCTGCTGTGGCTCTGGTGGCGTGGGATGCTGCTGCTGCGGTGCCGGTGACGGCGTTGGCGTCGGCTTCGGTGAGGGTCAGCGTGGTGTCGATCGCGACATGCTGCAGATGCTGCGTACGCCCACGGGGCCAAATGACGGTGACACTATCGACACGGCCGGCGGCACCCAAACCGAAGTGGAGTCGTTGATCCACGGAGGAAGCGTAGCCTCGCACCGGATATTGCTCCACGACCTGCACGCCGCCATCTTGCCAAAGCAGGATCCTGGTGCCAATGCCGTCCCGGTTGGGACTGTCGCCGTGCAACACGAAATTGATGTAGTGATTGAGCGGGCGGCTGTTGTTGATATATATTGATGCTTCCTGGTCGATATTGTTGACCACCAGATCCAGATCGCCATCGTTGTCCAGATCCACGTATGCGGCCCCGTTAGAGATCGCTTTTTCGTTTATGCCGGAAAGCTGCGATCCATTCGAAAAGGTGCCGTCCCCATTGTTGTGGAAGTAATATTTTCGCAAAGCTATCTTGCCCATGCTGTCCAGCTGTTTTCTTAACAGCGGGTCGCGTGTTTCCTTGTCGATCCGGCCATAGGTTGCTACTCTATAATTGATGAAATCTGCATTGATCAGGTCCCGGCCTTCCCCGTTCGTGATGGTGATGTCCTTGTAGCCGTCGTTGTCGAAGTCGGCGAGAAGAATGCTCCAGGACCAGTCCGTCTCCGCGATGCCTGCGAGCTGGCCGATCTCGCTGAAGTAGGGGATGGCGGGGCGGCGCGACGGGGTAGCGGGTTTCGCGTTCGAAGACGGGGTAGCGGCCGCCTGTGCGGGGGCTGGGGCGGTAGTGCCGGGGTAGGGCTGGCTGCCGGCTGAGGAGGCGGGGGCGGGGTTCGCGAGGGGCAACGGTGAAGCGCCGGGGGCGAGGTGGCGCGAGGAGGAGGCGGGGATGGTCGTTCCGGAGCTGGGGGCTGGCCAGGTGCCGCGGTTGAGCTGTAACATATTCCGCGTGAATTCGGGCTGGTAGCCGGCGCGGCGCTCGAGCTCGTAGCGCTCGTAACTCATGAACGAATACATCGTTTTCTTGCGATAGTTGTCCTCGGGCAGCATGTCGAGGGTTGCAATGTCGGGCAGACCATCGTTGTTGACATCTGCCGCATCGACGCCCATGCTGCTATAACTTTGATGACCGAGCGACTCGGCGATCACATTGGTGAAGGTCCCGTTGCGATTGTTAAGCCATAGCAGGTCGTTGCTCAGGTAATCGTTTGTAACGTAGATATCGGGCCAGCCATCGCCATTGAAATCGCTCACGACGACCCCTAACCCATAACCGTCATCCCGGATGCCGGCCGATAGGGAAACATCTTTGAACCAGGGATGGGTGCCGCCGGGCAGGACGCCCATGTTCTTGTACAGCTTGTCGCTGCGGATCGACGAACCGCTCGTATCCGGCCTGACGATATCATTTTGCGAGACGGCGGGATGGAGCTCATGGCGAACGAGATACATATCCAGCAGTCCGTCGCCGTCATAATCGAAAAAGGCGGCTTGCGTGCAGTAACCGGTATCGGCCAGACCGTATTCGGCGGACCGTTCCGTAAATGTGAGATCGTGGTTGTTGATGAATAGCAGGTTGTGCCGGCGGGGCGCGCTGCCCGTGACGCTGGAGGGTGCGTTGCCCGGAGAATTCCCGGAGACGCTGCCAGGCGAATTGCCGGAGACACAAACGTAAATATCGGGGTAGCCGTCGCCATTGATATCCACCACACTGATTCCCGTGCACCAGCTCGTGGTTTCGAGACCCGCAGTCTTTGTAATATCGCGGAATTGATGATTGCCGAGATTGAGGTAGAGCCGGCTCGAAGTTTGACTGCCGCCGAAGAAAAGATCGGGCAGGCCATCCCGATTGAAATCACCTACGCCAACCCCACTGCCCATATACGCATATTCGTCGGCGATGAGATTCACGGAGTCGTTTTCCGTGATCGTGTTGTTGAAGTGGATGCCGGACTCCGCGGGGTCCAGCCTGGTGAAGAGGGTGGCGGGGGCATGGTTCCCGCTGCAGGACGCGGCCAGGATGGGGCAGAGCCAAAGCCAGGGCGGAAAGAGCCTGGCGCAGGGGGAAAAGAGGGTGCCGAACGGGAATCGCCTGGCCCCGGCGGGAAAGAGGGTGCCGAGCGGGAGCAGTCCGGGAACGGCTGAGGATCGCCTCCGCGCGGGTGGAAGGGAGTTGGGCGCGGATGGGAATAGTCTGGTCCTATGTAGGCTGATCCATTTCATTAATGGTAATTTGCCATCAATGTAGTAACACTTCTTGGCTCCAGCTGAATATTGGCCGCCGCCATGGTAGTTTTTTGCAGATTTTTTCCTGCACTGGTTACGTAGGCGGTCAAGGTGCTACCCGTGAGGGTCGCGGAGCCGCCCAGCCCGGAGAGGGAGATGGTGGAGGAAGTCGTTTCGGTATTGACCAGGACGATGACCACGGTCCCCGCGACGGGGTCCGTATACGCCGATACCATGATACTGCCTGCCGCAGATACGGGGTCGGTGTTATTGCCCAACACCGCATCGACGCGCACCATCCCGGGCCGAACGAAACGCGAGAAATTGCCCAGGCACCACAGCTGTTTGGAATCGGACACGAGGCCATCCGTCTTGGATTGTTCGGGGTCCATCGCGCCATTGGGGGCATTGATGTAGACGAGTCCATCGCTGTAATTGTACGGGTTGACCCCCAGCCACCATTGCCAGGAAGAGGCGCCTGCAACGGCGAGATCGTTGTGGATCACCCCCGCGACGTAGAGGCCATAATCAATGTTCGTGTTCCGTGGATAACCGTTGAGCGTGCCGCAAATGCTGCTGAGGACGCCGAATTCCGTCATCCACAGATTGAGCCCCCCGCCGGTGCCGGCCGCACCCCTGGTGTTAGCCTGGCCGCCAATGTTCGCCGCGGCGGTAGCAACGGCCTGACGGTCCTGCACGAGCGTATTGTCGGGGCAGGTGGTAAAATAACTGTGATACGAAATGGTGTTGTCGACATTCGGGATGCCGCCGATATAGTTCGAGTCGGAAGGGTTGAACCATTGGTTGATCTGGTCGCCACGGTTATCGGTGGTCGCCGTGTTCAGAAAGGTGATCTGGCCGGCTTCGCCGGGTACGACATGCGTGTTTACGCCGCCTGCCTGGAGGTCGGGACCCAGGATCCTGACGAGATCCGCGATGTCGGTATTGGAAGCGGCGGTGCCTTCCTGGTTGTTCGACGCGCCCCAATTCCATTGGGGTTCGTTTACCGGGCTTATATAGTCCAGGGGCGTGCCGGTTCCCTGAAAATGCGCACAGACGGCGACGAGAAAGTCGGCGTAGCTTTTAAAGTTCGAAGGGGCGAGATTGAACTGGGCCGTGCCCGTGCCATAGGCCTTGCCGTTAATGGTCATATAAACGGGAGGAGAGCAGGCAAAACCCAGCAGATATTTGACACCACGCTGTTTAGCGGCATTGAGGAACCACTGGTTCCCTTGCTCCTTGTTCCAGCTGTAGGTCCCATCCGGGTTTTGAAAACACTCCTCCCGCCGATAATCATCCGCGATGCCGCTCGAGTCGCCTTGTTCGTAACTGCCGGCACCGATATTGAATCGCCAAAGCGACAACCCAATGCCTTTTGGGTTGCCGCTGGAGTCCACATCCATGCTAAAGAGATAGTCGGCTATCTGATTTTTCTTTGCGAGGTCGGCCCAGTTTCCCACGAATTTCGTCGACCAGGCATCGGACGCGCCAAAGCTGTGAATGGTTTGGTGCGTAGCGCTGAGGTTTACCTGGAGCTGCGTGACCTTGCCCGCCTGAGCACAGGTGTCGCAGGTGGTCGACGGTGGAAAAGAGGAAGACGACGGCTTGCAACCAAATATCAGGGTCAGGATGCCGAATAAAATATTTAGCATAAAGTGTGGGGTCTTGTTCATTTGAGTACTGCTGGTTAATGATGGGCCAGTGGGCCACGGACCCGCTAGTAGCCCGGATTTTGGGTGATCTTGCCATTGCCTGCCTCGATCTCGGTGAGGGGGATCGGGAAGAGGTCATTGGTTCCGGGGATATAGAGTTTTCCTTTGTTCTGCGTGACCTCCGCGAGGTTGGTCCGGCTGTCATAGGGGTCCGTGTTCGTCTGCAGCCATTGTACGTAGGTACCGGTGGGGCCAAACATGCTGGACATCAGGCTGACACCGTTTACTTTTACCCTGTGCAGGTCATCCCACCTGACGTCGGAATATTCCCCGGCGAGCTCTAACCGCTTTTCGAGAATGATGGCGTTGACCAGGGCGTCGCCGGACAGGCCGGTCTTTGGCGCCAGGTTTACACGGGCCCGCACCTCGTTGAGCAGGTTGGTGGCGGTGGTTGCGTCACCCGTTCGGGCGGCGGCTTCGGCATAGATCAGCATCACATTCGCGAGTCGCATGAAGATATAGGGCTTGGGCTGCCAGCGGGTGGTGTAGCCCTGGTTGGCGGGATTCCGTTCGGCCAGGGGGATATAGTATTTCCGCCAGTTGCGGGCGGAGGTGTTTCCACTTGGGTTGCCATTCCAGCTCGGTACGGCAGGATCGCCCGCGACGGGCTGGCCATTCTTGATGATGGTATTTACCCGGCGGATGCTGTCTCCTTCATTGAGGAACGCGTCTTCGAGGTTGCTGCTCGGTACATGCCAGCCCCACCCGCCATCGAGACCGCTGCCGGCCGTTACGGGGTTCACATTGCCGGCGAGGTTGTTGGACCCGATCTCGAAGATCGATTCCTGGCCGTTGTAATAGGCGGTTTTGAAGATGTCGCCATAGTTTGGCTCGAGATGATATTCGTTCAACCCGATCAACGCGCTTGCCGCCATGACGGTGGAATCGTAATTGCCGGACCAGAGGTTGGCATAGGCCAGGTAGGCCATGGCTGCGCCCTTGCTTGCGCGGGCCATGTCTGCGGTCGTAGTGTAATCCTTCCGCTGGGGCAGGTTGGCCTCGGCGTATTCGAAATCGGCCTTGATGAAGGCCCAGGTGTCGGCGAGCGATGAACGGACAACGGGGATATCGGCCGTAGTGGTCTTCTCGGTGTACAGGGGTACGCCGCCATAGTTCTTTGCCAGGTCCATGTAGAAGAAGCCCCGCAGGAAGTGCAGCTCACCCGACAGCCGGGTTTTCAGACTGGCATCGATGGGGGCGGTCTGAAGATTGAGGATGCCAAAGTTGCATTGATTGATGCCTTCGTAATAGAACTGATACAGCTGGACGACGTCGCTGGCGGTGGAGTTGATGGCTTCGAGACTGCCTACTGCGCGATAGGACGCAGCATTGCTAAACCCGCTGAGGTTGCCCAGCCAACCGTTGTCGGTGGCGGTTTCGAGGATCTCGCGGGTCCACATGGTCTGCCACCAATCGTTTTGATTGATGGATGAATAACAACCCGTGACATAGCTTACGCAGCCCGACGCAGTTGTAAACGTCCCGGTGTTCTGAACGGTTTCCAGGCCGTAGTAAGGAATATTCGTGAAGCTTTTCTTGCAGGAGGTGAAGACAACCGCGCCTGAAAGAAAGCAAACCAATATGAGCTTAATATTTTTCATCTTACAATTTTTATAGGTAATTATTATAGTCCCAGGCTTATGCCGGCGTTGTAGGACCTGGGGACGGGATACTGGCCTCTGTCGATACCCTGGTATTGCTGGCTATCGGATTGTACTTCGGGATTGAAGCCGGAGTATTTCGTGAATGTATGGATGTTCTGTGCGCTCACATAGATGCGGAGGCCTTTGATGCCTTTGACATTCAGGTGAGGGAAAGTGTAGCCCAATTGAATGTTGTGGATGCGGGTAAAGCTTCCATCTTCCACGTACCAGCTGGAGAAGTTGAAGTTGTTGCCGCTGGCCGGATTGGGATTGGCGGCGTTGAGGTTGTCGGTGCGCCAGACATTGTTGTAGCTTCCGGCGATTACATTGGATGCGCGATCGCCCGTGATGAGGTAGCGTTTGGTGGTATTGACCACTTTTTGTCCATAGGAGCCATAGAGCTCTACGCGAAGATCGAATCCTTTGTAGTTGGCGCTGATCGAGAAGTCGGCATTCAATTTCGGGTAGGGGTTGCCGAGGAAGGTGCGGTCGTCCGTGGTGTTGATGGGACCCGATGCGCCATATTTGGCATATTTGAAGTCGCCGGGCTGGGCCAGCGGCTGGATCAGGGCACCGGTTTTATCGACATACGAATTGATCTCTGCCTGATTCTTGAAGATACCAAGCACTTTGTAGCCGTAGTAGGCACCTACTACCCCGCCGGTGTACATCCTGGTGAAGGCCATCCCGAAACGTTCTTCTTCGCGATAGTTGTCCTGTGCGCCTACATCCAGCCCTTGTTCGCCGCCGAGGCTCAGGAATTTGGACACTACATGGCTCAGCGATAACCTGGGGATGATCCGCAGACCGCTGGGGCTGGTGAAGGTGTAGCTGGTGGTGATCTCGTAGCCTTTGTTGCCGATGCTGGCGATGTTCTCGGTGGGGCTGTTGGGATAGCCTGCGCTCAGCGGGATGACGGGCAGGGTGAGGATGGCATTGCTCGACTTGTTGTTGAAGTATTCGATCTCGAAGTTGAGCTTGTTGTTGAACAGCGCGCCGTCGAGGCCCAGGCCACGGTCCATGTCCGTTTCCCATTTGAGGTTCGGGTTTCCGATCTGCGTGGGTTGGGTACCGTAGGCAAGCTGACCGGCGAAGGGATATGTCGCACCGGTGGTCACGAGGCTGTACCAGGTGCTCCGGGTGATGGCATCGGCATTGCCGCGCTGACCCCAGCGTGCTTTCAGCATGAGGTTGTTGAGCCAGCCATAGTCTTTCAGGAAGTTTTCGGCCGAAAGGCGCCAGCCGAGGGAGACGGATGGGAAGACTGCATATTGGTTGCCGGGGGGGAATTTCGAGTTGCCGTCCCGGCGGGCGTTGGCGGTTAAGTAATATTTGCTGTCATAGTTGTATTCCAGGCGAGCGAAATAGGCGGAACGTCGCACCCAGAAGGCATTGTTGATGCCACCGCCGTTGCTGGCATAGCCGGTAATGGCATTGGTGCCGTATGCGGCCAGCACGGCGGGGTTGGTGAGATCCTGGTTGAGGTAATCGGGATAGGCGAAGAGGAGATTATTGCCGTTGGCGCTGTCTGCAGAAACCTTTTGGCTGTTGCCGTAGTATTCCTTTTGTTCTGCGGCTTCCTGGCCGAGCAATGCGGAGATATGATGTTTTTCCGCGACGTCGAATTTATACGTGAGCACGTTGCTCCACACCCAGTTCCATTTGACATCGTATGCGGTACCGGCCACGGTGAGCGCACTGAAGTTGTTAGGATTCAGATAATATCTGGGTACGAAATAGCTGCTGGTGCTATCGTCCACGTTCGCGCCCGCCGTGGTGCGGAACGCGAGGCCCTTGATGGGCTGGACCTCCATGAACGCGCTGCTCTGGATACCATACAGCTGATTCGGGTTGAGGGTGGAGCGGTTCATATTAAAGACGTAGTTGGGCGGAGGGGTCCCGTTGCCGGCGCCGCCATAGGGCGTGCCATAGGCGCTCCAGGTGGCATCGTACAGGGTGGGGTCAGCCGAAGCGGGGATATGTTGCAGGTTCGAGTTGATATAGGGGCTTGTAACGGGGTCGGTGGTCAGCAGGCCGAGGAAGTCCACGGGGGTGCTGATCCAGTATTCATACCGGGGGGCGATCGATCCACCGAATTTGAGCCAGTCGTTTATCTTGAAATCGCCGGTGAACCGGCCCGTGATCCTTTTCCAGTCGCCGACCTTGGTATTGGCGTGAGCGTCGGTATAGCTAAGGCTCATACCGGTTTGCGATCTTTCGGTTCCGCCGGTATAGCTGATGCCGATATTCTCGGTGGGGCTATGGGGGTTGATGACGGCATTCCACCAATCGGTTGACCTGGTGCTATCGTATTGGTTTATGGATGTCTCGGGGAGGGTGAAGCTGGGATTGGCAAGACGCTGGAATTGCAGCCATTCGGCCGAGCTTGCCATTTTAAACGGCCTTTTGAGCGTTTGGGACTGGTAGTTCTCGGTGATCGTGAGATTGTTTTGACCGGCCTTGCCTTTTTTGGTCGTGATCACGATGACGCCGCTGGCTGCCTGTGCGCCATAGATGGCCGCGGCCGAGGCGTCTTTGAGGACATCCATCCGTTCGATGTCGTCCGGATTGATCGAGTTGAAGTATTCACCGGTGATGGGAACTCCGTCGACGATCAGCAGGGGCTGGCTGGTTCCCTGGATGGTGTATATACCCCTTATATATATGTTGGGCTGTGCTCCCGGTCCGTTACTGCTGGCGAGTACCCGTACACCCGGCACTTCTCCCTGCAGGGAATTGGCGGCGTTGGGGTCTTTAAAGGTGGTGAGCTCTTTTCCCGAGATGGAGGCTACCGAACTGATCAGGTCGGCCTTTTTGACGGTGCCATAGCCGACGACTACAACGTCACCAAGCCCTTCCGTTGCTATTTCCAGCTGGACGTCGGCGGCGTCCGCGGCGGCGATGGTTTTGGCGGCATAGCCGATATGGGTGAAGATGAGCTTCGAACCCGCGGGGGCGTGGATGGTGAAGGCACCGGCGTCATTGGTCTTAGTGGAGATCTTGCTGCCCTGGACCGTTACGGTCACACCTGCGAGTGGGGAGCCCCCTGCGGAGACTTTTCCCGTGACAACCTGCTGGGCCCAAAGGCCGGCGGTGGCGCAAAATAGTAAAATGCAAATGATGGGCGCTGAGCGCAATAAACTTCTCATAATGACAAGCAGCGTTTGGTTTAATAATTATTTTCTAAAGGCGATGATGCAAAATAACTGTCGGTTAGACGGGTAATGGGGGGTAAAACGCACAGGAATGGGGGGTAAAATGTGCGGAATGCGCGGAGCCCCCCAAAAAAATTAAGATTTTTGGGGGATGATGTTGAGCTCTTTGTTAAAAGAGGGTTTGTACTTTTTTATGTACTCGGACGGGGTGATACCAAAGATGCCGACGAACTGCTCGCGGAAATAGCGGGCGTCACCGATACCGACCTGGAAGGCGGCCTGGCTCACGTTCATGTTTTCGGTGAGCATGAGGACGGCGGCTTTTCTGAGCCTGATGGACCGGATGAAGGCGTTGAGGCGTTGGCCGGAGATGGTCTTGACCTTTTGGTTGAGGCGGGAGTGGCTCATGCCCATGGCCTGGGAGAATTTTTTCATTGTAAACTCTTCGTTATCAATGTTCTCCTCTATTACCGCGATGCATTTTCTAAGGAAGTCCTGGTATTCGACGGGTACTTTGACGGTGCTTTCCCGGAGGGTGATGCTATCCAGGAAGTAGCGTTGGAGATTGTTCCGGTTTTTGAGGACGGTTTCGACGCGGGCGAGGAGGTGTTCGCTGTCGAAAGGTTTGGTAAAATAGTCGTCGGCGCCCCCCTCTATCCCTTTGAGTTTCGTTTCGGAGGTGGTGCTGGCGGTGAGGAGGATCACCGGGATATGACCCATGGTGTCGGACTGTTTTATTTTGGAGCAGAGGGTGATGCCGTCGATACCGGTCATATTGACATCACTTATTATAAGATCCGGGATATATTCTTCGGCCAGCCTGAGCCCCTGGGTGCCGTCGTTCGCGGTGTAAAGGACATATTTGAGCTCGAGCAGCCTGGATAAGTATTGCAGCACTTCCGCATTATCGTCGATGAGGAGGACGGATCTTTTGTCGGTGACGATCTCTTCGGCTGTCTTCGTGTTGCTGGGAATTGGGGTCTCTTCGGTGCGCTGTTCTTCCATGAGCTCTTCGAGCAGCTCGGCTTTTTTTACCGGGCCATCCATGACGAATGCTTCGGCAAGGTTCGGGATGCGGGTGAACAGGCGGATGGTGAATACGGCTCCTTCCCCCGGGGTGCTTTTGCAGGTGACGGTTCCTTTGTGGCGTTCGATGAAATGTTTTACCAGGAAGAGGCCGATGCCGAAGCCGGAATTCCCTTTGGTCCCGGCGTGTACCTGCTGGAATTTATCGAAGATCCTGGCCAGATCCGCTGCATCGATACCACAGCCGGTGTCGCGGATCTCGATGGAGATTTGGCTTGTGGTGGTTGTTTTTAGGTCGAACTCGATGGTTCCGCCGGGGGGCGTGAACTTGAACGCATTGGACAGGAGGTTGAAGAGGGCGATCTCGATCTTTTCGTAGTCACCCTGGATGTGGATGGATGGCGCTTGCGCCGTGAACTGGTAGTTGATCTCCCTCGACGTGGCCTGCTGGGTAAAGCACTGATAGACCTCGTTGCAGAGTGCTACGATATCTATTGTGGAGATCTTGAGGATATCGCCGCCGCTATCGGCCTTGCGGAAGAGCAGCAGCTGGTCTACAAGGCTCAACAGCCGCCGGGCGTTGCGGTGAGCGACGGCGAGATCTTCCACGGGTACTTTGCCGCCCGGCTGGCGCATTGCTTTTTTGAGCGGGTCGATGATGAGTGCCAGGGGTGAGCGGAATTCATGGGAGATATTCGTGAAGAAGGAGAGTTTTCTTTCGGCGAGGTTCTTTTCTTTTTCGTTCTCGAGATGGGCCAGCTTGATCTCGAATTTCAGCCGTTCCTGGCGGCGGGCATATTGAATATACATATAGACCGAGCCGGCGAATGCAAAGGCATATAGCAGGTAGGCCCACCAGGTTTGGTACCAGGGAGGCAGGACGACTATCCTGAGCAGTGAAGTCTCCTGGCTCCACTTGCCGTCCGGACCGGCGACCTTGACCTTGAAGTCATAATTGCCGGCTGCGAGCCTGGAGTAATTGGCGGTTCGGGCATTGTTGATATAGTTCCAGGTCTTGTCCCATCCATCCAGGTAATACGCGTATTTGATCTTATCGGCGCCGGAGTAGGTGAGGGCCAGAAAATCCATGGAGAGGATCGACTTGGCGAAGGGCACCGTGATCTCGGTGATCTTTTCCAGGTCCCGGCTGGAGATATAGGAGGTGTCGGCCCCCACGGGTTTGTTGTTGATCTTTATGCCATCGAGGAAGATCTTCGGGGCCGTCGCGTTATAGTAGATGCTGTCCGGGAAAAAGTAGTTGAAACCTTTGATGCCGCCAAAGAGAAATTCGCCCGTGCTGAGCGCCGTCGCGGCATTGAAGCTAAACTGATTGCTTTGGAGGCCGTCGGATTGCGTGAAATTCCTACAGGTCCTTGTCTTGAGATTGAATTTGCTCAGACCATTGAAGGTGCTGATCCACAGATTGTGGTTCTCGTCTTCGAGGAACCGGAGGAGCACGTTGCTCGGCAGGCCGTCTTTGGTGGTGAACTGGGTAAACCGGCCGTTCTTGAACAGGAAGAGACCGCCGCCCTGGGTGCCGATCCAGAGATTTTTATCCTGGTCTTCGTGAATGCAGCGCACGGGGTAGCCGACGTTGTAGAAGAGGTGTTTTTTGTGTTGCCGGTCGATGTTGATCAGGGTCGTATAATTACCACCCCAAAGATGGCCTTCGCTATCTTCGGCTATGCATTGAAGATTGGTGAGATTCTTGTCGAATAGCACGAAACGGTTCTGGGTGCGATCCAGGTAGTACAGGGAGCCTTCGTTGGTGGCGCTGGCCCAGAGCGTTCTTTGTGCGTCTTCGAAGACGATCCAGACATTGTTCTCTTCCGCGTTGGTTGTGGGATTGAAGCAGGTGTAGCGTTGGAATGTGTTGGTGGCTTTGTCGTATCTGTCGATCCCGCCGAACCAGGTGGACATCCACAGGTCGCCCTGGTAGTCTTTTATGATGCTGGTGATGAAGTTGCTACTGATCCCTTTTGGGTCGGAGGCGCTGTGTCTGTAGCATTCGTAGGTGTTCTTTTCGCGGTTCCAGTATCTTAGTCCGGCGCCGTCCGTGCCGATCCAGACATTGCGTTTTTCGTCTTCGCAAAACGAGAGGATGAAATTATCCACGAGGTCGCCGCCTGCTTTCGGTTCGTACACTACTTTTTTGAAGGGCAGGGATGTGGGGTCGATGATATTGATGCCGCCGCGGAGCGTGCCGATCCATTTACGCCCTTCGGTATCTTCCGTGATCACGAAGACGGCGTTGCTGTTGATGAGGGGGCTGCCGTTGGTTTTCGTTATGGGGGTGGCTTGCGGGGCGTTGGTTGTGAGTGTCCAGAGGCCGGCGCCGTCCGAGCCGATCCAGAGGACGTTTTGTTTGTCGGGGCAGAGGGTCACCACCTTGAATTTCGCGGGCATGAAGTTGGCGGAGTAGCTGTTCGTGGTTGGGTCATATAGGAAAAGGCCTTCGTCGGTGGCCAGCCAGAGGCGACCTTTCCCGTCGGTCTTCATGCAGTTGGCCTGGCGGATGCTGCTGTTTATTTTCCCGAGGCATTTTTTCTTGGGGTCGTAGTTGAACAGGCCCTGGTTTTGCACGAAGATCCAGATGCGGTGGTCGGGGGTTTGTTCGAGGGCGGTGACGTTGTAGTCGCCGGTTTGTGCGCGATCGGCTGGTTGAGCCTGGTCGCCTGCATGTGCGCGATCGGCTGGTTGGGCCTGGTCGCCTGCTTGTGCGCGATCGCCTGTCTGACCCGCGTCGCCTGCTTGTGCGCGATCGCCTGTCTGCGCGGGAGGCAGGGCGATCTGGAAGCCTTTTGTGCTGCCCTTTTCGAAGATCAGCAGCCCGCTGTGCTGGGTGGCGGCGAGCATGCGGCCGTCATCGATCGCTTTGACCTGGTGAACGGTGGCGTGGACGGTTTCGAGTGCGCCCGAGAGGGAAGTGTACCGGATCTTGGAGAATTTGGCGGTGAGGACATTGTAGACGCAGAGCCCTTCCTGGCCGCCGACCCAGATGCGGCGGTCGATGTCTTCTTCGATGGTGTAGATGGTATTGATGGCAAGCGAGGTGGAGTCGCCGATGACATTGTGAAAGACCTTGAATCCGTAGCCGTCATAGCGGTTGAGGCCGTCGTAGGTGCCGATCCACAGGAAGCCATTGTGGTCCTGGCAGATGCTGATGACGGCGTTATTGGAAAGGCCTTGCTCTATTCCGAGGTAGCGAACGGGCAATTCTCCGGCTGTGGCGGTCCGGATGCAGAGTGTAAGCAGTAATAGGATGACGCACCGCATGGGGCGGGAAGATACATAAAAAAATAGTACGATATGAGGCGGCGGGGGCTCGCGGCGAGCGCGTGAGCCGGGTGCGGCGGGTGCGGCAGGTGAGTTGGGTGCGGCGGGTGAGCTGGGTGAGGCGGGTGCGGTGGGTGAGCCCAATGACGGCCGCGGGGACTACTTCTGGGTGCTGAGGAAGCTCACGAGGGTTTGCAGTTCCCTGGTGGAAAGGGTGCCGCCGTATGCGGGCATATTGCCGCCGCCGTTGATGATACGGATGGTGAGTGCCTGGGTGGTAAGCCGGTTGCCGACGGTGCTGAGGTCGGGGCCTGCTTTGCCGCCGTAGTTATTTATCGTATGACAATATTCGCAGCCTTTGTTGTAGAACAGCTGTACGCCGTGGATCACGGTGGAGTCGGTGCTGCCGGAACTGCCGGGGCGGGCAGCGGCTACGGTCAGCGGTTTGGCGTCGAAGTCGGCGGACCAGGGATGCTTGAGACCGAGAAGGAGGAGGCTGATGACAAAGACGAAGACGCAGATCACGCCGAACATGGCCCAGGGACGGCGGATGGGGCTACGTTCGCCGCGGTTCGACAGGAAAGGGATGATGAATAGGATGATCACGGTGAGGAGGGGGCCGACCGTCATCGCGATCGATTCCACCTTGTGCGGCATGAGGGCAAAAAGGGCGAAGAAAATGACCATGTACCAGTCCGGTGAAGGCGAGGTATGGATCGACGTTAGGCTGGGGCTCGTGGTGAGTGCGGGGGCGCCGCGCAGCCAGGCGAAGAGGATGATGCCGATGACGATGATGGAGCTGAACAGGACATCGCGCCAGACGGCGTGTGGCCAAAAGGGGATTGCGAATCTTTTGAGGTAGTTCTCGTACCATTTGCGGTAGGTCTTGGGGTCGACGAGGCGGCCGGCCTTCGGCATTTCGGAGATGCCATGGCGGAAGATCAGCCAGAGGTGCAGGCCTACGAAGATAAAGATGAAGGCGGGGATGATGAATACATGATAAGAGTAGAACCTGGTGAGGCTCTGGGGCCCGATGGTGTCGCCGCCGAGCAGGAGCCGTGCGAGATAGGTGCCGATGACGGGGACGCGGCCGAGCTGCTGCGCGGCGACAACGGAAGACCATACGCCGTTGGAATCCCACCTGAGTAACTGACCGGTGAATCCCATGAATATCGTGAAGAGCAGGAGGAAGACCCCGCTGATCCAGTTCATTTCCCGTGGATATTTATACGAGGCGGTGATATAGGTTTGCATCATGTGCAATCCTACGAGGATGATCATGGCGGAGGCGCCATAGAAGTGGATGCTGCGGAGGATGTTGCCGAATTTTGCCTGGTAGGTGATGAATTCGAGGGAATGGTAAGCGTTTGTGCTGGAGGGTTGGTATAATAGCGACAGGGCTACGCCGGTGACTACCTGGAGGGTGAACATGAAGAGGGTGGCGCTGCCGAAGACATAGGTCCAGAGGCCGCGGGGCGGGACGGGGTGGTCGACGAGGGGCTTGATGAGTACCGAGAGGCCGGTGCGATCGTCGAGCCAGTGCCAGGTCCGTTTTAGAAGACGCTTCATTTGTTTTGACGGGTTAGTCGTTTGTGATAGGTAGGGGTGCGGTTTCCAATTGTACTTCCTGGTTGTTCACACGGACCTTGTATTCCGGGAGTCGCTTGGGTGGCGGGCCGGCGGCGACGTTGCCGTCCTTATAATAGACGCCGCCATGACAGGGGCACATGAAGAGCTGGGCCTTTTCTTCCCACCGGACGGGGCATCCGAGGTGTGTGCAGTTGACGGCGAAGGCGGTGAAGGTCTGGTCTTCGTTGTGTCTTAGCCAGGCGGCGGACCTGGTGAGCATGCCGGCGTAGGGTTCGGCGTCGGCGTTGTCGAAGTTGACGAGCTGGGTGGTACCCACGGGGAAGTCGTCGATGTTGCCTACGGTACGCCAGAAGGTCTGTTTGCGTTCCAGCAGGGGGGCCACGAGGGCGGCGATGACGGGTACGGCCATGATAGCGGCGCTGATGGCGGCGATGCCCAGGCTAAGCCGGGTGATGAATTCGGTGCGGTTGATGTCTTCGCTGCGGGTGGGGTCTTCGGCTGATTGCGTTTTTTCATTGCTGTTCATGACGCAGGATATTTATCCAACCTATGAGGGAGATGATGAATACGATGCCTCCGCCGACGGTGAGGACCCAGGTGGAAATGAGGCCCCAGCCGATGAAGGCGATGCCCATGGCCAGGAAGAAGGGCCAGTAGGTGGGCATCGGGAGTTTTGCGGGTTTGGCCGTGAACCTCTCCATGGGGGGAGGCAGAGCGCCGGCTGCTTGTTCCGGCGCGGGTAGGGAGCCGGCCGGCGCGTAGGGAGCCGGGAGGGATTCCTGGGGTTGGCCTGTGCCTGACCCCGCTGGTCCGGTGCCTGGGCCGGATTCCGATGGCCTGTTGCCTTGTCCGGTGCCTGAGCCGGAGGCGGCGGGCTGCTGGCCTGGGGGCGTGGGTGTTGATCCTTCGGGTGTCATGCTCGAACTATTTTTATGAGTGTATGAGGTTGACGGGTTCTTTTTGGGACAGCCAGCGGATGAGCAGCGTCATCGAGGCGGACAGATAGAGGAAGCAGCAGGGTACCCACATGATGAGGCCGCCGCTTTGCTGGTCGTGGGTGGTGATGCCGCGATACATCCCTTGCGGCGCGTAGGTGATGAGCAGGCCCGCGAGCGAGCAGGTTATACAGGCGGAAGCCAGATAGAGTATGGCGTGAAGGGCAGGCAGTCTGAAAGACGCATACGGCGTCACGAGGGGCCAGCAGAAGATGAAGCCCGCCAGCAGCAGGCTGGGGGTATGGATCAGCGGGATGAGGGCGGTGATGGCGGTGGGTAGCGAAATCGCGGCTAACGAGGCCGGGTGGGCTGCGGTTGCGGCGGCTGCGGCTGTTGCGGTTGCTGTTGCGGCTGCGGCGTGAGCTGGGAGGGTCGCGGCATGGGACCCAAGAGCTGCGGCTGCGGCGTGAGCCGGGAGGGTAAGGAACGGCGAGCACGAAAGGATGCCGCCGGCACTGGCCGGCAGATTGTACAATACGGGCAGATGCCACAGCCACATGGTGAAGATCCCGGCGAACCAGGCGATCGCGGGCCGGCGGCTGGTAAGCCGCGAAAGGTTCGTGAGCGGTTTTCGCAGGATGTTATCCGACGGGATGGCCATGGCCAGGAGCGGGGCTGCAAGCAGCAGCAGGCCGACGTGCCGCACCATGGTGGAGGTAAACGGGTTATTGTAGTCGAGCCCCGAAAGCGGGACACTGGTGCAGATGATGAGGACCAGCAGACCACCCGCCAGGGAGATGTAGCGCATGGTCAATGGGTGGCGCGGGGGCAATATTTTTTTCGGGTTCATATGTTGGTGAATTGAGGTAATACATAGACCACGGTGAATACGACGATCCATACGATGTCGACGAAATGCCAGTAGATGGCAACAGTGCCAAGGGCGCCGCCGCCGGGTTGCGCGGGGGATGCGGAGTCGGTTTGCCAGCCGGCGGATGCGCTGGGGCCGGGAGATTCGGAGCCGGCGGGTTGCGCGGCGGGCGCGGTGTCGGCGGGTGCAGTAGCGGTGGGTGCGGTGTCAGCGGGCGCAGTAGCGGTGGCTACGGGTCGGTTAAAATCACCGAGGAAGGCGAGGGTCAGCATGATAGACAGGATCACGAGACCTATGAAGACGTGCAGGCCGTGGAAGCCGGTGAGGGTGAAGAAGCTGGCGCCGAAGACGCTGCTTTCGAGGGTGATCTTGTCCTGGATGAGCTTGACATATTCGCGGCCCTGGCCGATGAGGAAGATGGCGCCGAGGATCAGGGTGATGATGAGCCAGGCCTTTAGTGCCCGCGTATTGCCGCGACCGTAGCCGCGTTCCGCGAGGTGGAGGGTGAAGCTGCTGAGGATGAGCAAGGCCGTATTGATGCCGGAGGTGCCGATGTCCAGGCGGCTAAGATCATGGGGTTCGAAGCCGGTGCTGTAGGCCAGATAAATATACGACATGATGAGGCAGAGGAAGAAGAAGGCCTCCGTGTAGACGACAGCTTGCATCATCGTTCTGTTCTCAGATTGTGTCATTGTTCTTGTTTTGCGGGTGTGGATCGGTAGGCGGGTGTGGATCGGTAGGCGGCTGCGGATTGGTTGGCGGCTGCGGATTGGTTGGCGGCTGCTGAGGCGCGTCTGCGGAGGCCTGCTGGGACGTGCCCGTGGTCGCCGACTGTTTCATATCCCACCAGGCGCGGCGGCCGGTGACGGCGGGCAGATCGTCGAAGTTTTTCAGCGGGGGTGGAGAAGTGCGGGTTGCCCATTCCAGGGTATAGGCATTCCAGGGGTCGGGACCGGCGGGCGCACCGTGACGCATCGCCTTGCGCATGATGAATACCAATAGCAGGATGGAGAGGCCCATGACGAACGAGAAGACGGTGGAAATAAAATTCAGCACCTCATACCAGGGCAGGTTGGGATAGGTGTATACCCTCCTGGGCATGCCGATCATCCCCAGGACATGCTGGATCAAAAATGTACCGTTGAAGCCGATGACGAACAGCCAGAAGAACCATCTGCCTGCTTTTTCGTCGAGGTGTTTCCCGGTGATCTTTGGAAACCAATAGAACAAGCCGGCCAGCAGTCCCGTGACGACACCGCCGATGAACACATAGTGGAAATGGGCCACGACGTAATAGGTGTCGGTGAGCTGCCAATCGATGGGATACATGGCGAAGGCGACGCCGGTGAGACCGCCGATGGTGAATTCGATGAGAAACGAGATGGCGAATAGCATGGAGACGGTGAAGTGTATCTTTCCGCCCCACATGGTCGCTATCCAGTTGAATATTTTGACGCCGGTGGGGATGGCGATCAGCATGCTGCTGGCACCGAAGAAGGAGTTGACGGTATTGCTGAATCCAACGGCGAACATGTGGTGTGCCCACACACCAAAAGAGAGGAGGGCGATGGCCACGGAGGACGCCGCGACAAAGGCGTAACCGAAGATAGCCTTACGCGAGAAGACCTGGAACACCTCGGAGAAGATGCCGAAGGCGGGGAGGATGACGATGTATACTTCCGGGTGGCCGAAGATCCAGAAGAGGTGCTGCCAAAGGAGGGCAGAGCCACCGTTCGCGGTATTGAAGAAATGCGCGTTGAGCTCGCGGTCCAGCAACAGCATGGCGAGCGCGGCATTGAGCGCGGGGAAGGCGGCGAGCAGCAGGAATGAGTTGACGAAGATCATCCATACGAACAGCGGGAGCTTGTTCAGCGCCATGCCGCGGATACGGTAGTGCAGGACGGTGACGATGATGTTGACGGATGTGACGACGCTCCCGATGCCGGAGACGAGAAGCCCCATGGAGAAATAGTCGATACCGTGGTTAAAGGAATAATTCTTTTCGTTGAGGGGCGCATAGTTGAACCAGCCCGCGTCGGGTGCGCCGCCGGCGACGAAGCTGAAGTAGAGCAGGAGGCCGCCGAACAAGGTCATCCAGAAACCGAAGGCGTTCAGCCGCGGGAAGGCCATTTCATTGGCGCCGATCATCAGGGGAATAAAGTACACGGCGTAGCCGAAGATGGCGGGCATGGCGACGAAGAAGATCATCGTGGTGCCATGCATGGTAAAGAACTGGTTGAAGGCTTCGGGATGCAGAAAGTGGTTCATGGGAACGGCGAGCTGTATGCGCATCAGCAGGGCGAGGACGCCACCCAGCACGATGAAGACCACGGATGTCACGAGATACATGATACCGATGATCTTGTGGTCCACGGCGGAGATCCACTGCAGCAATCCCTGGGCGTTTTCGACGCCGAGGCCGGGAAAGGGCGACGCGGGCTCGGGTATTTTAATGGTTGTACCCATAGTCGATCATTTGAGTTGTTCGAGATAGTGGGCGATGGCTCTGAGGGAATCCTTGCCGAACATGAAGTCAGGCATATATGAACCTTGCTTTATCTCTTGCGGATGGTTGATCCATTTTGTGAGATCTTCTTCGCTCGTGGTGAGGAGGCCGGTGAGGATCGTGCTTCTGTTGCCGAGATGGGTGAGATCGGGACCGGCGGCGCCAATGGCGGGAGTGCCCCGGATGCGGTGACAGCCGGCACAGGTCCTTGTCAGGAAGAGGGCTTCGCCCTGGCGGGCAAGGTCGTCCGTGGGGGGTGCGGCGTCGCGGGCATTGGAGTCGAGCCAGCGGTCAAAGTCCTGTGGTTGCTGGGCTACGACGCGGATGCGCATCCAGGCATGTTCCTGGCCACAAAATTCGCTGCAGGCGCCGATATAATCGCCGGGGCGCCGGATGGTGACCCAGAGGTAGTTTTTGTTGCCGGGTACGAGGTCCATTTTATTGCCGAGCTGGGGTACCCACCAGTCGTGCACCACATCCGCGCTGCGCAGCTCCAGGAGCAGGGTGCGGCCTACGGGGAGGTGGACTTCGTTGGCGGTGATGACGTAGTCGGCGGAACTGGCGGGGCTGGGTGAGCCGGGGAGGCCGGATGAGTTGGCGGGGCCGCTTGAGTTGGCGGAGCTTGATGAGTTGCTGGTACTGCCGGCGCCGGATGAGCCGATGGAACTGGCGGGGCCGGGTGAGCCGGTGGGGCGCGGGTAGCTGACCTCCCACCAGAATTGGTGGCCGGTGATGATGACGTCGGGTTGGCGGGACGCCTGGACGGGGGGCATCACGGCGGCGGAGACGGCGAGCGTTTTATAAAAAAACCAGGCCAGCAGCACAGTGGGGAATCCGATCATCAACGTTTCCACACGCCGATTACCCGTGATGGGGGCGCCTTCCGAGTCATCGCCCTGCCGGCGACGGAATTTTGTGGTCACATAGATCACGAGAAACAAGACGAGGAGGAGTATGCCAGCGGCTGCGATATTGAATTGATTAAAAAGCCGGTTGATGTGTTCGGCCTGGAACGACTGTGGGTCTTCCACAGCCTGCAGCAGTATAAGATATGGTATCACGAAATGTGGCAACGGGAAAGGAATGGACCTATAGCGATGCAATTTCCGTTCCCCGGATAAGGACGCGGCTGGTCATGGACATGCCGGTGCCGTTGGTGAGGCGGAGGATGTAAATGCCGGTGTGGATATTTTGGATATCGAGGGTGAAGTGGTCCTGGTAGGAGGCGGCTGTTTTTATCAGCTGGCCGGTGGTGGTATAGAGCTGCACGAGCCAGGGTTTGCGGTCTTCGGGCGGGGTGTCGACATAAAGGGTGCCCTGCGCCGGGTTGGGATAGACTCGGATACCCGTGGGTTGCGGTTGATCCGGGACGATGGTATGGGTGGTATCGAGCGCGAGCGTAGTCAGATAGACCATGCGCAGGATGAACCCTGCCGCGGGCGTGGCGACGGAATTACCGATGGTGCCGGTGGGTCCAAGCGTACAGCATGAGTTATCTACGGCTACAAATATAGTATCACCGGTGGGGGCGATGGTGACGTTGCGAAGCCGGTAGCCGGTGAGATAGTGCAGGGTGTCATAGGGGTTGCTGGTGCTGTCGACACTAAGCCCATCCGGCTTGAGCTTTAGCCGCCAGAGGCCGTTTTTGAGGCTGGCGATGAGCAACGAGTAATTCCAACCGGGGATCGCGCTCTGGCCATAGAAGGCGATGGCGGCGGGGGCTACCGTGGGCCAGCTCATGTTGTTGGAGAGGCCGGCGACGACCTTGTTCTGTGCCCGGGACCAATTGTAATAAGAAAAAATGGGTTCGGCGAGCGTCGTCTTCGTAGTATCGCAGAAGCCGGTCTCCGAGATGACGGCCTTACCGGCCAGATAAAGGGAATCATTGAATGTAGAGGTATAGTTGTCGTCGCAAAGCCCGGCTACTTTGGGCCAGCCATAGTTCGTATGCGGGTTGATGATATTCACCTCGTCGTCACTCCGGTCGCCGTGTTCGCTACTGTAGAGGATATACGAGGCGCCGCCATCTACCGAGCCGAAGGCGAGGCCTTGCGGATTACGGTGGCCGAAGCTGTAGATCGGGCTTTTGCTTGCTCGCGCGCCGCCTGCGGGGAAGGGGTTGTCGCCGGGTATCCATTGTTGCGGGCCGCTGGGCAGGGTGAGATCGGGTTCGGTATTCAGGCGAAGGGTCTTGCCTTCGATGATCGTGGTATCCTGGGCGTGTTCCGCCCGGTCGATATTGGCGAGCTGGCCTGCGCCCATATCACCGATGGTATAATATAGATGATAGTTCCCATCGCTTTCTTTTAACGGATCGATGCGGAGACGGCCGGAGTTATGGTCGTTGCTGCCGTCGAGACCCGAGATGACATCATCCATATAGGTGAGGGTGCTATTGGAAAAGTTCCATTGAAATCTCGAGATCTTGGTGTTGTAGCTGCAGTAGTTGCCGCCGCTGCTGACGCCGCAGCTGATGTTGTGATAGACGTAGGCTATATACACCCAGGGTTTGCCGTTGTAGAAATCGGGGTGGATGGCCAGGCCCATGAGCCCGCCTTGCGGCCAGGCGGTGACGCTGGAGGCGGTGAAGTCTTTGTAGCTGTTCATGTCCAGCACCATCCGGCTGCCTTTGTTGCCGGGATGGATCTTGTAGATCTTATAGTCATGCGATGCCGTGACCCATAGCGAGTCATCGGGGCCATAGACGACTTCCCAGGGCGAGTTCATGCCCGTGGAGCCGGTGGCCGGATACAGGGTGTCGATCTTAAAGGATTGCGAATAGTAGGTCAGCGTCTTTTGCGCAGACAGATTCAGAGTTGTGCACAGGCACGGCAAGAGAAACAGGCAAGCATGGAATAATTGTCTGTTTTTCATAAGAATTTGGATTGCGAGCAAATTAGTACAATAATGTTTACCGGGGAATAGTAGAACCTCCGGTTTTTTTACATGTATATCTACGATTGTCTTGCAAGGATATTCATGCTACTTTTATAATTGAATCCGTTTCCGTGAAAAACACAACAACCATACTACTTGTGTTCGTGGCTCTCCTTGGTATCCGTATTTCGGCTGATGCGCAGGCGACGGCCATGATCAAGTTCGGCAATAGCTACGTCAACCTCTCCAAGAAGACAGTGGGTGGTCCGGTCCAACCCGGCGACACGCTGCAGATAAGAGTAAACTTCTACGTCAATAAGGCCTACAATTCGGCCAATAGTGCGGGCGCCATGTATAAGGTGCGCTATCTCGACAGTATCCCCACGAATACCACCATTCTTCCCAACAGCAGTCTGATGCTGGTCAGCAACGAAGGGTTGGTCCTCAACAGCTATACGCTCGCGGCCGACGGTGACGCGGGTACCTATGCGGCCACGAATACCTATGGCGGCTATCAGATCCGAATGAACCTGGGGTCCGGCGCGGCGGCGCCCACCGGTGCGAGGTATATGGACTCCACGGATATTCAGAACACCGGCACCATCACGGGTGGCAGCACGACGCCGCTTTTCTCTTCCGGCTCCATTATCACCACGGCCTTCGACGTTGTCGTCACGGGTGGCTATGGCGACACCATTACGCTCGGCGCCGGGAAGATCGTCTATAGTCTTACGCGGGATGGGTTGACGGATACTTCGCTTACCGCTACTAAATACCAGATCCTGATCACGCCGCCGACCTCGCTTTGTGCGAATGCGTCGAGTACGAACTTCGCGGCGGAGTCCGGGGGGACCTTTGGTTCCGGCGTGGGATTGAATCGCAGTACGCCGCCGACCTTCCTGATCCCCGGCTACACCTATTTGCCCAACAGCAGCCCTACGGTGTCGATCAATGACGGTTATTATGCTATCGTCAACAATACGAGTCCGACCAGCGATACCTATGTCAACGCCCTTCGGCAACCGAATTGCGGCGCTGTGACTACGGGTCAGACGGCCTGTGCCAACCGTGAGTTCGGCGGTTTCTGGTTTATCGGCGGGGACCACACGGGTACGACGAATGCCGCGGGCAATGCCCCCCCGAGCGCCACCACCAGCGCGGGTTATATGCTGGTTGTGAATGCCGACCTCGCGACGAGTGAAGCGTACAGGCAGGTTATCAGCGGACTTTGTCCTAATACCTACTATCAATTCTCCGTTTGGGTAAAGAATATATGTCCCAATTGCGGTATCGATATCAACGGTGTGGCCGAGTATACGCCCGGCGTGCTGCCCAATCTAACGCTTGTCGTAGACGGGCTTGACCGCATCTCTACGGGGCAGCTCGATACGTTGGGCTGGCAACAGCGGGGTTTTGTTTTTGAGACCGGGCCTACGGAGACTTCTATTACCATCTCGATCCGGAACAATGCGCCGGGTGGTGGTGGGAACGACTGGGCGATGGATGATATCACTTTGGCAACCTGTCCGCCAAATATCCTCCTCACGCCGAACAAGCCCGATACGCTGTGTCAGGGCGCCGACGACACGGTACGGTTCGCGGTCACTTCGTATGTGAACAACTACCAGTATTTCCAGCTGCAGAAGAGCACCGATGGCGGCGTCACCTGGGCGGCGGCGGGGAATGACACCCTGGGAAAGCCCGCTTTGGATAGCGCCACGCCTGTGCTTAATGCCATCACCGGATTGTATGGCTACACGATGACCCGCTATTTCCGCATCCAGCCTACGGACCAAACCATTATCTACCGGCTGATCGTAGCCAGCACCATCGACAACCTGACCAATTCCAATTGTAATTTTATCACGTCGCAGCCCAAGACGGTGATCGGCGTGAACTGTATGATCGCCCTGCCGACGACGCTGGTTTCGTTCCAGGGGCAGGTGGCGGGTGGGCTCGGTGAGCTCTTTTGGACTTCCGCAGATGAGGTGCCGGGGCTGAGCTATAGCCTGGAGCGCAGCGACGACGGGAGCCATTTTTCCACTATCGCCACGTTGCCTGCGACTGGAGTCGGGGGCGCCGGGGCCGGCTACCAATATCTCGATCCCACTCCGGTGAGTGCCCAGACGTATTACCGGATCAATATGACCGCGCAGTCTTTTAACCGCTTTAGCAATCTTGTGTTGCTGAGCAGTGGTCAACTCGGCTTCCAGGTACGTTCGGCGCTCAACCCTTTTGTCGATCATATCAGTGTAGACCTTACCGCGCCCGCCGATGGGGCGGCGACGTTCACCCTGCTGGACCTCTATGGGCGCGTGTTGCGCCGGGAACGGCAGGCGGTGAGTCAGGGGCTCAATACCCTGACGATCTATGGGGTGGGCAATCTGCCGGCTGCCACGTATGCCCTGCTGATACAATGCGACGGCCAGGTGACGTGCGAGAAACTGGTCAAGGTGAATAAGTAGTGGCCTCGCGGGTGAGCCTGCGTGAGCCGGGGGCTTGTGTGACCGGTGAGCCGGGGGCTTACTCGCTCCGCAGACTTTTTACCGGATTGGCCAAGGCCGCCCGCACCGCCTGGATACTTACCGTTAGCAGCGTGATGCCGATGGCGCCCAGCGCCGTGATCGCGAAGATCCACCACGACAGACCCGCATGATACTCGTAGCCGTCGAGCCAGCTGTGCATGAGCACGAAGGCGATGGGGCTGCCGATCAACAAGGCGAGACCTACCAGGCCGATGAACTCCTTCGACAGCAAATTCCAAAGACCAAACACCGACGCACCCAGTACCTTGCGGATACCGATCTCGCGGGTCCGCTGTTCCGCGACAAAGGCCGAAAGTCCGAGCAAACCCAGGCAGGAGATGAAGATCGCCAGCACGGTGAAGAAGCCGGCCAGCTCCGCGATGCGTTGCTCGTCGTCGAATTTATGGGCATATTCTTCATCGACAAAATGGTATTCGAAAGGGTCCTGCGGGTCCAGCTTTTTGAACACATTGCCGATGGCCGCGAGCGCGGGGGCCATGGCTGCCGAGGGTTTTAGCCGCACATCGATGAGGCTGATATGGGAGAACGTAGTATAGCTGTTGAGGAAGAAGATCATTTGCGATGTTGTCGAATACGGGCTTTGCGCGACCATATCCCCTACTACGCCGATGATGGTATAAAGACCGTTGTCGCCCCACTTGAGCACGGTCCCCACCGGGTCTTTTAGTCCCATGTATCTGACTGCCGTTTCGTTGATCAGGAGCGAATGGGCGTCGACGCCATACTGCGGCGAAAAATCCCTGCCGGCTTTGATGTGCCATCCAATGACCTTCCCAAATTCGGGGGTGATGCCATTGGTGACGAATTGGTCTTTGATGGTTGGGTCTTTGCCGGGCCAGGTGAACCCGTTGTTCGTGATATAAGTACTGACTGCCGAACTTTCGGAGCCGGCGATGTCCTCTACGACGCCGGTGGCCAGCAGCTCACGGCGGAGGGTCCCGAACTGGTTGCCCGGCTTGAAGGTTTGCAGGGGAATGGTGACCAGCGCCTCCCGGTTAAAGCCCACCGGCCTGTCCTTGGCGTATTGTATCTGATGCAGTACGGCGATGGTGCCGACGATGAGCATCACCGACACACTGAACTGTACTACGACCAATACTTTTCTTGGGATCGCCGCCAGTGGGCCGGCCTTGAATGATCCTTTGAGGACGGCGATGGGGCGGAAGGACGAGAGATAGAGTGCAGGGTAGCTGCCCGCGAGCAGTCCGGTGAACGCGGCAAAGCCGAAGCCTGCCAGCCAGAAAAGCGGCCGGCCCCAGGGAATGTCCATCTTTTTATCGGCCACCTCGCTGAAGAAAGGCAGCAGCAGTTGGGCGATGCCGATAGCCAGGACGAAAGCCACCAGCGCGATGAGCATCGATTCGCTGAAGAATTGGCGGATGAGCTGGCCGCGCAAAGAGCCGATAGCTTTGCGGATACCCACCTCACGCGCGCGTTTCTCGCTCCGCGCGGTGGAGAGATTCATAAAATTGATACAGGCCAGCAGGAGTATGAAGCCGCCGATGATACCATATAGTCTCACGAAACGAATAGCGCCGCCTACGCTCACGCCATCCTTGAATTCGGAATAGAGATGCCAGCGGTCGAGCGGATGCAGGAAGAGGGTGGGTACCGACCCTTTAGCGGCGTAGGGGTCGTAGCGCTTTTGCGTCATGGCGATGGCCTGGGATGCCTTGTCCATATCGATGTGATCGTTGAGCTGGACATAGCATTGGAGCCAGCTGTTGCCCCAGCCGAGCGTGGTTTCGTAGTTCTCGGAGTTGATCAGCAGACGCCAGGGCACCATGAATTGCATGTAGTTAAAACTCGAGTTCCCGGGGAGATCGGCGTAGATACCGGTGACCTTTACCGGGTGTGCGTTATCGAGCATGATGACCTTGCCCATGGGGTCCGCGTCGCCGAAGAGCTCACGGGCTGTGGTGGCGGAGAGGATCACCGAAGACTGGTCGTCCAGGGCGGTCTTGTTGCCATGGAGCATCCTGAGACTCAACATGTCGATGATGGGAGGCTCGGCGTAGTCGCCGGTGGGTTTGATCTTTTTATCACCATACGTCAGGAGATGGCTCTGGTTGCCCGCATCCATGATGACGTATTTGAAGAGGCTGCCGTAATCCTTCCGGAGGGCGGGCCCAATTTCCCAGGGAAGGGACCACCAGGTCTGGATGCCGTTGAAGTCTTCGTTCTTGAGGACGGCGGCGATGCGACTGTGGTTGGGTGTGGCGTGGTCGAATGTCACCTCGTCGTAGATCCACAGACCGATGAGGATGGCGACGGCCATGCCGATGGCAAGACCGCCGATGTTGATGGCGCCGGCGAATTTATTTCGAAGCAGGTGCCGGAGGGCGACGCGGAAATAATTCTTTAACATGGGATGGTTTTTATTCGTTTCTGAGACTGTCGATCGGATTGGCGGTGGCGGCGCGTACCGCCTGTGTACTGATGGTGATCATAGCCAGGATCAGGGCGGCGATGCCGGCGATGGGGAAGATCCACCAGGCCAGTGTGGTGCGATAGGCGAATTCCTGCAACCATTGCTGCATGCCCCACCAGGCGAGGGGGACGGCGATCAGGAAGGCTAAGCCAACGAGGAGGAGGAATTCATTTGAAACGAGCAGGAGGACGGAGCTTATGGAGGCGCCGAGCACCTTGCGGATGCCGATCTCGCGGGTACGCTGTTCGACCATATAGGCGGCCAGCCCGAACAAGCCGAGCCCGGCGATGAGGATGGCGATCACGGTGAAGGCGGAGAAGAGCCGGCCGGTGCGTTGTTCGGCAACGTATAGGGTAGCGAATTGATCGTCGAGGAAATAATAGCTAAACGGTCCGGCGGGACTAAACGAGGCCCATTGTTTTTTGGTATCGCTGAGGAAGTTTTCGATGTCCGTGGTACCCACCTTGACGAGGATGCCGCCCCGGTTGTTACCCAGCAGCAGCATGAGGGGGGCGATCTTTTCTTTTACCGAGATATAATGGAAGTCGCGGACGACGCCGATCACATGGTATTCGGTGCGGCCGGAGCGGACGATGGTCTTGCCGATGGGGTCGGTGTGGGCCCAGCCGAGGTCGTTCACCGCGGCCTCGTTGATCAGCACGCCGGTGGAATCGGTGGGGAAGCTGCGGGCGAAGTTGCGGCCACGGACCAGCTGTAGTCCCAGCGTGGGAATGTAGTCATAGTCGATCTGAAAGATGTTCGTGTGGATCTCGCCGCCGTGGGATTCGTCGTCATGGCGGGGGTAGATCTCGGTACCGTTCATGTTACCGGTGCCGGGCACACACCAGCTGAGGCTGGCGTCAACCACGCGTTTATCGAGGAGCAGATGCTGGCGGAAAGCCTCCTGGTTCGTGCCGAGGAGGTTGGCGTCCTGGATATAGAGGACCTGGTCTTTGTCGTAGCCGAGGCGTTTGTCCTGCATATAGTGCAGCTGGCGGTAGACCACGAGGGTAGCCACGATGAGCGCGATGGAGACCACGAACTGGAAGACGACGAGCCCGCTGCGGAGCATGCTCTTGCGGTTGGTAAGAACGCTTACGCCTTTGAGCACGCGGATGGGGTTGAACGAGCTGAGGAAGAAGGCGGGGTAGATGCCGGCGAGGGTGCCGACGAGGATGGTGAGCGCGGTCGCGGCCAGCAAGGCGGGGAGGCTGAGGAAGCTGATGAACGAGAGCTGTTTGCCGGCGACCTGGTTGAACAACGGCAGCAGGAGGAAGACCAGCAGGAAGGCCAGGAGCATGGAGAAGGCCGTGAGCAGGATGGATTCGACCAGGAACTGGGTCCGCAGCTGTGTTTTGAGCGAGCCCATGACCTTGCGGATGCCGATCTCGCGGCCGCGGCCGGCGGCGCCGGCCGTGCTCAAATTGGTAAAGTTGGCGCAGGCCAGCAAGAGTATAAAGACGGCGAGGGCGGAGAAGATCAGGATATAGCGGCTGTTGCCGTTAGCCTCGAGCTCGTATTTGGTGTCGGAATGCAGGTGGATGGCGGAGAGGGGGGTGAGCGAGAACACAAAGGTGCCCGTGGCCTTGCCGGCTTCGGCAAGCGGAATGCCCATGTCGCGGGCGATCTCGGGGACGGCGTATTTGGCCACCAGCTGGGGGAAACGGGCCTGGAGCTTTTTCGGGTCGGTGTGCGGCCGCAGGAGCAGGTAGGTGTAGAAGCCTACATTGCTCCAGGTATATTGTTTGATGTGGAGGGTATTGAAGCTGATAAAGACGTCGAAATGGAAATGGGATCCGTCGGGGATCTTGTCGATGACGCCGGTGATCCGGCAGGGTCCGTAGGTCTGGAGATCGATGGTTTTACCGAGCGCGGGCTCGTCGCCGAAGTATTTGGTGGCGAAGGTTTTGGTTACAACCAGGCTATTGGTTTGGGTGAGTGCGGTTTGGGCGTCCCCTTCGAGAAAGGGCAGGGTGAAGAGGCTGAAGAAGTTGGAGTCGACGAAGACCACCCGGGTTTCCTTGAACTGGCGGGTACCGTATTGGGCAAAGACCTCACCTGCCCGGGTAAGCCTGGTACATGCTTCGATCTCGGGGAAGGCGGCGGCCATGCCCGGGCCTACGGCGACGTCGACCATGGGATAGTCGTTATGGGTGGTGCCGGAAACGCCAAGGTTTACCCGATAGATGTCCGCGGACCTTTTGGGGAAGCGGTCGTAATGGGTCTCATCGCGGACATAGGCGGCAATGAGCAGACAGGCGGCCAGGCCGACGGCGAGGCCAAGGATATTAATGGCGGAAAAGACCCTGTTCCGGCGGAGATTGCGCAAGGCGATCTTGAAATAGTTGGCGAGCATGGGGATGGCTTGTTCTTTGCTAGTCGGTTTTTAACCAAATAATGTTGCACGAAGTTCAGTACCTTTCAAGTAAATACTTTTTTATGTCAACAACCACCACAACCATGACGACGGCTGAGATAGCCAACAGTCTAGTAGATGCCTGCAGGAAAGGCGATTTCGAAGGTGCTCAAAAGGAGTTGTATGCCGATGATGCGGTGAGTATTGAACCGCATGGCACGGACGACTTCCAGAAAGAGACACAAGGTCTGGAAGGCATTATCGACAAAGGACACAAATGGGCGGAGATGGTAGAGGAGTTCCACAGCTGTACCGTTTCCGATCCGCTGGTCGCCGACCAATCTTTCGCCGTTACGATGACCCTGGATGTCACCATGAAGGGACGCGGCCGTGCGAAGATGACGGAGCTTTGCATTTATCACGTCAAGGACGGCAAGGTCGTTTCGGAACAGTTCTTTATGTAATCCAAAAGTCACGAGAAAACGAGTTAAAAGTCTCTCGAAATAACTCCAAGTCACCTTAAAGACTATGCTTCAACTCTGCATGCTAACGGCGATGCACATTTGCATCGCCTTTTTTATGTCTGCCCGGCAGGGTGCGAGCTGGTGGCCGGAGCCGGAATGTCGTCGGGGACCGGTCGCGTTATTTTGCCAGGGTATCGCGGGTCGCGGCGGTGCTGTCGGCGGAGTTGGGTGTGAACACGGTGGTATGGTCTTACGGTATTGATACAGGAAGAATATGCCCACCGCAATGATGATCAGCAGCAGGATCGCGTAGCCCACGCTGGCGGCAGCCTTGTGCGAAAGCTCCCATACTTTGGCGTTGAGTTCCGGATTATAGGATTTGTGAAGGACGTCGATGAGCACAAGGGGAATGGGCGCCAAAGGGGTGGTGGGACGAGGTGTATAATCCCCATCCGGGAAAATGGTCCTAGTGTCTGGGAAAAATTTTTTTGCCTTGCTAAGGATTAATATTTAGGGAGTTGTAACGGGATATTGATGATTTTGGGCAAAACCTTTATCCAAGATTAGGAATTATTCGAAACGGTGATTATTTTGTGGTCTGAAGGTTTTCCTAGTCCCGGACGGCCGGGCACGCGCAGTGTGTAAATCCGTAGATCCATGAAAACGCAGTACCCTAAAAAACCTATCGCGCTGATTATCAGCGCTTTGTCAGGAAATATTCTCCTGGCGCAACCCGCGCTTGAAATGGCGTCCGGCGGTGGCCCCTCTACTAACGGTTCCACTATCACCAGCCAGACGGTGACGTTCCAGAACAATACCAACAATCCCACTGGTAATACTTTCGTTCCTTTTACGCCAACTACCACGGTTACCTATACGCTCAGCAATCAGCAATATGCTTTACGTACCAGCCAGAACCCCAACCGTGCGACGGTTTCTTTTGGCGGCACCAATAATAATAGCGGCAGCCTGATCGTGGGTGTGCCTACCTACAACACGATGAATTTTATCAGCCAGGCGCCTAGCGGCGATTTCAGCTCGATCCCTTCGACGATAGGTGCGGGCATCGATGTCACCGCCAACGAGGCTGTCGAGCTGTTCACCTCGGCCATGGGGCTTTATAATGCGAACTCTCCGACGAATGGTTCTTATTATATGGCCGATCTCACGATGACGTTCAACGTACCGGTGACAGACCCGGTGTTGCACCTCGTGGGTATCGGGGGGTATTATGCGCCTGCCGGCAGCACCCTGGGTTTTACCAGTGACCTGTATCTGGCAACCACCGGCGTGACGCTTACCGAGCTGTCCGGTTCTCCTGAACTCAGCGTTACTTCCAACAGCATTGTCAACACAGCCACCCATCCTTCGAGCAAAACGGGTTCGGGCGCTGCTTCCGGTTCTATCCTCGTAAAGGGTACGAATATCAGCCAGCTGGTCTTCCACATCTATATGCGCGGGGATGGCGGCGTCAGCACCTGGGCCGGTGCCGGCGAACACAGCGGTGATGCGTGGATGGTAGGTGTAAGCATGGAGACTTCCTTGTTCGTACTGCCGCTCAACATCAGCAGTTTCAATGCATCGGCCGAGGGTAATTCGGCGGTGCTGCAATGGACCGCGGCGACGCAAATCAACACGGACCATTACGATGTTCAGTACAGCCAGGACGGTAGCGGCTGGGAGAGCATCGGCGAGGTGAAGGTATCCGGCGACCCCGACATGGCCGGCAATTACAATTATGTTCAATATAGCCCTGCGACCGGCAGCGCTTTTTACCGGATCGCGCAGGTCAACACCGACGGCTCGGTTTCCTATACCAGTATACAACGGCTTTCTTTCGGCGGCCTCGCGGGCGGCCTGAACTTCTATCCGAACCCTGCTCATGGCCAGGTTACGATCGCTTCCAGCGCTGCTGCAACGGACAATATCAAGTCTGTGCAGCTGTTGAGCATCGATGGCCGGGTCCTCCAGGTGGCGACGGGTTTCCGTTCCGGCGATAGCTTCGATCTGAGCAGCTATCCTGCGGGCGTGTATATCTTTGCCGTCAGGAATAACGATGGTACCACGCAAACATCCAAGGTACAGAAGCTGTAGGCCCGCACTACGCATGAATTTGTGAGTGGCGGCGCTGGTGGCGCTGGTGACCTGGCAGCTGCTGGCGTGGTCCGCGGGTGCGCTGGTGCTGGCACTTGTGGGTTTGAGAAAAACGACCTATTTTGATCGGACGAAACCTTTTGGCCGATGAAACACCCCCTACTCCTTTTATTTTGCCTATCTATGCCCGTGGCTTTGCTTTTCGGACAGCCGGCTTCGAATCCCGCTTTGGCCAGGTCCAGGGTCGAGTTCGAGCTCAAGCTGCCGGAATTGCGTAAAAAAGACAGCGCGCATCGGATACCCAGGGTCAGCAACAGTTTTTACGATCGGATCGATTTCCTGGATTCACGATCCGGCCCGGTGATCGGCCCTGCTTTCAAGGGACTTCTCCAGAACATGGAAGCGGAGCTGGTGCTCAAGCAGCCGGTGGCGTCAAAGCTTTCGGCTATCCTCGACGGGCTCATCGACAGCGCGGCGGGAAATGGGAACCTGCTCTTTCAGCTGCGACGGTTCTACTATGTGGAGGAGTTTTCCACGAAGTTTTGTTATCTGCAGGCGACTATCTACTCCGGGATGCCGGGGCAATATCGGCCCCTGCTGACGCTGGATACCGTGATGCTGATCCGCGTCGGGGGGCCGGTCGTCGATTATATGAATTATATGGTGCGCCCCCTGGTGTGCAATTTTATCCGGAGTGTGTTGACACTGCGACCGGTGGATAGCACGACGTATGACCTTTATGCTGTGGGCAAAATGGATAGCATCGAACGGAGCCGGCTGCCGGTGTTCAGGGACTCGGCGTGGGTCGACGGGCTGTATTTGAGCTATCCTTCTTTTAGCCGGCAGCTGCCGGACAGACAATGTATGGTGGCCATGAATAAGAATGGAGGGATCCGAAACATAAAAGTCCTCGATGCTTCGGGGAAGCCGGTGGAACAGCGGTCGCGGGACATGTATGCCGTCGTTTATCAGGGACAGGCGTATATCGCGACCGAATATGGGTTTTATCCGGTGACCAGGACCGACAATGCCCTTTTGTTCACCGGGGATGTGCGGGTACCTGCCAGTGAAGGGGATCTGAACAGCGGCCAAATGGCCCTGGGACTTGTAGGAAGATTCATGGCTTCAAAAGGAACCCGTACAACCTATACGATGGCGCTCGATGCGCTCAACGGCGAATTCCTCCATTTGCGATTGATCCCCCCGCCGCCTACTAATTGATTCCCAAACTCCTGACTATGCATAGAATCAAACTTGCACCCGTGCTGCTTTTTGCTTTGATCCTGCCCACGCTTTCGGTGTTCGCGCAAAAGGAAGAATCCAAATATGTGGAGTTCTCCTATATCCAAAACAAAAAGAACAGGCCCGTAACCAGCTTGTATAACAAGATCGATTTCCTGGATTCGCGGCAGGACAGCACTGCCATCGGTATCATCGACACCGGTTCCCGGCGGATCGTGCGGGCCGTGCTGAAGTCACCGGTGCAGCCGCAGCTTGCCGATCTTTTGCAGGGACATTCCGCGTCCAATTCCGGCGATGGAGAGCTTTTGTTCCAGCTGAGAAGATTTTCTTTTGCGGAGGCGAGCGGGACCCGCTATTGTTATCTTACGGTTACGCTGTATGGACGGCGTGGAGACGAGTACGGTGTCGTCGCGGGTCTCGATACGAGTTTCAGCCTGAGCGAACCTTCGGTGTTGTATAAGGATCTGGTTGACGCCGGGAATGTGGTGATGAATCAGTTCTTCGGCAGGAGCATCGGGATTGCGCCCAACGGGGCGGTGTCTTATGCGCTTGCCGATCTGGCGCATATCGACAGCTTCGAGAAGCGGCAAATTCCGTTGTATAATACGACGACCTATACCGAAGGGCTGTATAGCACCTATGCGGCATTCAAGGCGCAAGCTCCCGATGTTTCCGGTTCGGTGGTCACGAAGGCGGACGGATCGATCGACAAGCTGAAGTTTAACGACCGGAAGTGGAAAGAGGAAAAGTATGCGCATATCTACGCCGTTGTCTACAAAGGCATGCCATATGTGGTCACGCATTCCGGGTATTATCCGCTGCAAAAGCAGGGGGATGATCTTTATTTCACGGGCAAGCTACGGATACATGCGACGGAGGGCGAGAAGGCGCTGGGTCAGATCGCGTTTGGAATGGTGGGGCAGGCGATGGTTGCAGGAGCCGGTGACAATAATGTCTATCGGGTGCTCATCGATCACCAGAATGGGGAGTTTATCCATCTTAGGGTGCTGGAGGAGGTTAGGGCGGAATAGGGTGCGTTTGCTTGCGGGTCGGATGGAGGTGTCTGGCCGGGCGGCCCGCGGTGCGGGGGTGATGCCTGGGCTGAACAGGGTAACGCTTGCCGCGGGTCGGATGATGCCGTTAGGCCGGGCGATAGGTGTGGGCGACGGCGCCGGTTTTGAACGTAATAGTCTTTACGAGGTTTAGATCTTTGGGTTTGTCGAGGGGCGGGAAGAGGGGCAGGCCGGCGCCGAGGGCGGTGGGATGGATGAGCAGGTTGTATTCGTCGATGAGGTCCGCGGCGATGAGACTTTGGACGAAGCCGGCGCCGCCGTGGGCCATGAGGGGTTTGCCGGATTCCTTTTTGAGACGGGTGATGGTGCCTACGAGATCGCTTTCTATGCGGGCATTGGTCCAGGAAGCCATTGCCGGGGTTTCGGCGAGGGGTTGGCCCTGGGCGCGGCGCAGCTCGCTGGTCACTTTGAGTTTGAGGGCCATGGTGGTATTGGCGGGGTCGCCGATGTTCGTGATACCTTTTTTCGAAAAAGCAATTTTGGGGATATTGTTCATGGGTGCGGCGAAGGGCTCGGTGGACGTGGGCCAGTAGGAGGCCATGTCGTGGAAGGTGTGGCTGCCCATGAGATGATAGTCGGCGTTGGAAACGACATCGACGATCCATTGTACGACGGCATCATCCATGCTGTCGAAGATCCAGCGGACATCGCCTTTGGTGGTGCCGACGAAGCCGTCGACGGAGACGGAGATCTTGAGAATAAGCTGGCGCATGGTGTTTGTTTTAATCTATTTTACCAACCATCGCTTCGGGGCGGACCCATTCGTCGAATTGTTCGGGAGTGAGGTAGCCGAGCTTCACGGCCATCTCCTTGAGGGTCGTATTTTCCTTGTGTGCTTTTTGGGCGATCTCGGCTGCCTTGTAGTAGCCGATCTTCGTGTTGAGCGCTGTGACCAGCATCAGCGAGTTGTCGACATGCTTTTTGATATTGGCTTCGATGGGCTCGATACCTTTCGCGCAATGGACGTTGAAGCTGTTGCAGCCGTCGCCGATGAGGCGGGCGCTATGCAGGAAGTTGTAGATGATCACCGGTTTGAAGACGTTGAGCTCGAAGTGGCCGGTGGCGCCGCCGATGTTGATGGCGACATCGTTCCCGAGCACCTGCGCGGCGATCATCGTGAGGGCCTCGCATTGCGTGGGGTTGACCTTGCCGGGCATGATGGACGATCCGGGCTCGTTGTCGGGGATATGGATCTCGCCGATGCCGCTGCGCGGGCCGGAAGAGAGCATCCGGATATCGTTGGCGATCTTCATGAGGCTTACGGCGACGGTCTTGAGCGCGCCATGGGCTTCGACGATGGCATCGTGAGCGGCCAGGGCCTCGAATTTATTAGCAGCGGTGATAAAGGGAAGGCCGGTGAGCCTGGCGATATGCTTTGCTACATTTTCCGAATAGTTGGGCGGAGTGTTGATACCCGTGCCGACGGCGGTGCCACCCAGCGCGAGTTCCGAGAGATGCGCGAGGGTATTGCGGATAGCCTTGAGACCGTGGTCGAGCTGGGAGACATAGCCGCTGAATTCCTGACCTACCGTGAGCGGAGTGGCGTCCATGAAGTGGGTGCGCCCGATCTTGACGACCTTCATGTACTGTTTGCTTTTTGCAGCAAGCGTATCACGCAACGCTTCGATAGCCGGGATGGTGAGCTCTATGAGTATTTTATAAGCGGCGATATGCATGGCCGTGGGGAAGGTATCGTTGGAGCTCTGCGATTTGTTGACATCATCGTTGGGATGCAGGACCTTTTCTTTGTCCGTGAGCTTGCCGCCACCCAGCACATGACCACGATAGGCAATCACCTCGTTGACGTTCATATTGCTTTGGGTGCCGCTGCCGGTTTGCCAGACTACGAGGGGGAAGTATGCGTCGAGAGAGCCGGAGAGGATCTCATCGGCGACCTTACCGATGAGGTCGGATTTCTCTTTGGACAGCACGCCGGCGTCGAGATTGGTGAGGGCCGCTGCTTTTTTCAAATAGGCGAAGGCGCGGATGATCTCCTTCGGCATCTTGTTGATGTCCTGAGCGATGGGGAAGTTTTCTACACTGCGTTGAGTTTGAGCGCCATAATAGGCATCGATGGGGACTTTTACCTCGCCCATGGTATCCTTTTCGATCCTGAATTCCATTTTTGTGTATTTTGGGAGCGTAAAGATAGGCCTTATTTATATGAGAAAGAGCTGCATACTACTCCTGAGCCGGGCTTCCCGATCCGGCCCCTGAGCCGGCCTATACGCAGGATGGATCGCCGCTCACCATGGACAAAGAAAAGTTTTACAAGCGGCACGGGTGAAATGGGCAAAATTTGTTTGTTTTGCGCCATTGTTCATTCTCTTTTAATATAACTATAATATGAAATTGATCAGGCTGACCGTTGTTTTTCTGATGGCCGCCGTGGTGGCGCGTGCGCAGGATACCCAGTACGAATGGAAAGAAGCCAGCTCCGGCGGTTACACGTATAAGTATGTGACGAACGATCCCTTTAAGGCGAGGATCTATACCCTTTCCAACGGCCTCACCGTGATCCTGAGCCCCAACCATAAAGAGCCGAGAGTGGCGGTACGCATCGCCGTTAGGGCCGGCAGCAACACCGATCCCCGGAACCACACGGGGCTGGCGCATTACCTGGAACACCTGCTCTTCAAAGGCACAGAATCGTATGGCTCACTCGATTGGGTGAAGGAAAAGCCCTACCTGGAAAAGATCGACGGGTTGTACGAGCAATACAATAGCTCTAAAGATAGCGCTTTGCGGAAACGCATCTATCACCGGATCGACAGCGTCAGCGGTCTGGCCTCACATTATGCCATCGCCAACGAGTACGACAAGATGATGGCCAATATCGGCTCGCAGGGCACCAATGCGCATACTTCCGTGGAAGAGACGGTATATGAGGAGGACATCCCCGCGGGTGCCATGGATAAACTACTGGCGGTACAGGCCGAGCGTTTTCGCGACCCGGTGTTCCGGCTGTTCCACACCGAGCTGGAGGCCGTGTATGAAGAAAAGAACCGGGGGCTCGACAACGACGGGGTGCGGGTGCATGAAGCCCTGCTGTCGGGCATCTTCCCCACCCATAATTATGGGCAGCAGACTACCATCGGTACGATCCAGGATCTGAAGAACCCTTCTTTGAAGGCGATCCGCGCCTATTATCATCAGTTCTATGTACCGAATAATATGGCGGTGATCATGGCGGGGGATTTCGATCCCGACGAGCTGATCGGCAAGATCGCCAAGGCCTTTGCCTATATGCAACCGAAACCTGTGCAGCTGTATAACCCCGCGCCCGAAAGGGATCTCACGGCACCGGTGGTGAAGGATGTCTATGGCCCCAGCGCGGAGAACCTGCAGATCGGGTTCCGGACACCGGCTGTGGATACACGCGATGCCGTGGTGCTGGACCTGATCAGCGATATCTTCTCCAACGGCAAGGCCGGGTTGCTCGATCTCGACCTGAACAAGCAACAAAAGGTGCAGGGAGCGCAGGCGGGGTTGTATCAATATAAGGATTATGGCGTGCTGGTATTTGTGGGCTCGCCCAAACAGGGCCAAAGCCTCGAACAGGTCAAAGATCTGCTGATGGCGGAGATCGGGAGGTTGAAGAGCGGTGATTTCGACGAAAGTCTGGTGAAGGCTATCGTTGCCAACGGCAAGCTCGGACTGCTGGAGGGCCTGCAGAAGAATGAGTCGCGGGTAAATGATCTTGTGGAATCCTTTGTTCAAACCCGGGCCGAGAAATGGGATAAAGAGGTGGCTGAGCTCGACGAGGAGGCCAGGATTTCCAAAGAGGAGATCGTAGCCGTGGCTAATAAGTATATGCGCAACAATTATGTGCTGGTGTATAAACGCAAGGGCGAGCCCAGGAATATCGTCAAGGTGGAGAAACCGCCCATTACCCCGGTAGAAACCAACGCGGGTAAGATGAGCGCTTTCGTCAAGGCCGTTGAAGCTATGCCGGCATCCGAGGTGAAGCCGCAATGGCTCGATTTTCAGGACGGTATCGGTCATGGCAAGGCGGGGATCGCCGATGTGCTGTATGTACCCAATACCGAGAACGATCTTTTCCACCTGTACTACCGGCTGGACATGGGCAATTTCAACAACCGGCTGCTGCCGCTGGCGGCGACCTACCTGCAATACCTGGGCACGCCACAGCATCCCACCGCGGAGATCAGCAAGGCGTTCTATGATATCGCGTGTAATTTCAGCGTCAATACCACCAATGATCTTACGACGATAAGCATCACGGGATTGCAGGAGAATTTCGACAAGGCGGTATCGCTTTTCGAGGACGTGCTGCGGAACTGCCAACCCGATTCGGTTGCCTTGCTGGCCTTGAAGGACCGGCTGATGAAGGCGCGGGCTAACAACAAGCTCAACAAGAACGCCATTATGCAGGGATTGATCAGCTATGCGCGGTATGGGGCTAAGAATCCTTTTAATACGACGCTGAGCGCGGCGGAGGTCGATGCATTGAAACCGGAGGATCTGACGAGTGTGCTACATAGCCTGCTGAATTATCGGCATACGATTATTTATTATGGACCGCTCTCTCAGGAAGCTTTTACGGCCGACATCACGAGGCTGCATACCTTGCCGGCCGAGTGGACGGCTTATCCGCCGAGAGTCAGCTTTCCGTTTGCCACGCAGTCGAATAATACGGTGCTGTTTGCCAATTACCAAATGGTGCAGAGCGAAGTCGTCTGGATCAGGAATTCGGACCCGTATGATGTGCACAAAGAGGCGGTGGTCGATCTGTTCAATAATTATTTTGGCGGTGGGATGGGTTCGGTGGTCTTTCAGACCTTGCGGGAGTCGAAGGCGCTGGCCTATGCGACGTACGCCGTTTATGGCGAGCCGGCGAAGAAGGCGGACCCCTTCTATGTGCTGGCCTATATCGGTTGCCAGGCGGATAAGATGAGCGAGGCGATCGGCGGCATGAACGACCTGTTGAACCACCTGCCTGCTTCCGACCAGAATTTTCAGCTGGCCAGGACCAGTGAGAAGAAGGATATCGAGACGCAGCGGTTCACGGAAGACGGCATCGTCTTTGCCTACCTGGAGGCGAAGCGGCTGGGGCTTGACTACGATCAGCGAAAGGAGGAGTATGCCGAGCTCGATACGCTCACGATGGGGGACGTGAAGACCTTTCATGACCAGGAGCTGGCCAGCAAGGCGTATACGTATTGTGTGGTGGCGAGTGAGAAGAAGATCAAGCTGGAGGATCTGAAGAAGGTGGGGGATGTGAAGGTGCTTTCGCTTGAAGAGATCTTTGGATATTAGCGCTCTTAAAATGAAAGAGGCCCGGCCGCCAGGCCGGGCCTCTGTTTTTATCGTCTTTTTATTGAATGATACCGGTGTATTCCCAGATGTCGCCGGTTGCGTCCCAGGAATAGATGCGGCCATTGTATTCGGTAGCGTATATTCCTGGGCTGCTAGTGGAAAGCTCTGTCCAACTGTTGGCAGAAGGATCGTACGACCAGAGGGTGCCGGAATTATTATCAAAGACATAGGCTTTGCCGCCACTGGTCCAGGTGCAGAATCGTTGACTGGGGCCAATATACTCCGGTTCGGGGATAGGCGTAATGGCGGTTAGCGATACCGAGGGCGGGGTCAGGGTGAAGAACGTGTTGGAGCTATACGTGGGATTGATGTCCGTCGCATCGCCGCCACCGATATACGCCGTGTTGCCGATGATGAAGCTGGCCGCCGGCCCGTCTTTTATATTTAATGCTCCTAAAGCGGTCCAGGTGCCGGGGTCGGACGGACCGGAGGTGGAGAATTGATAAAGGATATTATTGCCGGCTGAAGTGAATTCTCCCGGCTGGTAGTAACCATATCCCCCCACGGCGAAGGCGGAGGCGTTGTAGCTGAATTCCGGCAATGGCGTGAGCGAACGCCATGCTGCGGCATTATTGCCCTGGGACAGATCGTATTCATAGAAGTTGACCGCCCCGGCTTGATAGCCGCCGCCCACATATAGTTTATTGTTGTTGATAAACCAGGTGGGAGTATTGATCACCTGCACAGTCGAGGGAATGGTGATGGCAGGCGTCCATTGCCAATGGATGGTATCCAGCTGATAGATAGTATGGGAATTGGTTGTTCCCCAACCGAAATAGAGGCCATCGTTGTAGGTGTAGAATAGCGCCGGCTGGTTGCTGGTCGTGAGGCCGGAGCTGGATGTCATGAGTTTCCAGCCGCCCGTTACTGTGAATTGTGTGGCAGAGACCAGCGGCGGCGGGGCATTGACAATATTGACGAAGATATAGCCGCCTGTTGAGGCACTCGAGGGCACGGTAAAGACGATCTGGGTGGCCGAATGACTCAGGATGGTTGCGGTGCTGCTGTTGTTTAACGTAACGGTGTAATTGCCGTCGGCGGGGAAATAGCCGTTTAGGGTAACAGTATCACCTACTTTTCCGCTGGCCGGGGTGAAATTCAGGATCGCATAGTAGGGGTCCTGTTTGACATTGATGGTGACGGTGGCTGCGCTGCTGTTGTTGAGGGGGGTAAGGGTGACCGTTCCTGCCTGGACACTACCTGTGCGGTTCGTGTCCACGCTTATTTTGAGCCTGGAGATGCCTGCGCCCTGAGTCGTATCGAGGTGGATCCAGGAAGCGGAAGGCGTGGCTTTCCAGGCGAGGTCGGTATTGATGGTGACGGTGTCGGTAACGGGAGCGCCGCCCAGCGTGAGATTCGCGTTGCTTACTTGCAGTGATCCCTGCTGATACAGCGTGATGGTTTGGGGAGCAAGACTTGCACCCGTGGGTGTCACGGTGAGGGTCACGGGCTGGGTGACGTTCGTGTTGTGGCCCGTGATCGTAATTTTGACGTTGGCGCTGTTGCTACCGGTGTTTGGGGTCACCGCCAACCAGTTCGCCGCGGAGGCGGGGTTAAGGGTGATCGTCCAGGAGACATTGGAGGTGATGTTGAAACTGTTCACCGCGTCCACGGCGCTGTCGAGTACCAATGTGCTGTCGGACAGGGTAAGCGTTGGCTTGACGTCGCTTTTGTGACAGGCGGATAGGGCGAAGAGGGTTAGTACGGAGAAGGTCAGGAGTGTTCTCATATTGACGTAAGGTTTAGCGTTAGGCGGGGGCAATGTACAGATTTTCTCTTACGGGTGCAAGGGGTTGACCGACCGATTTTTGCGCGCAATTTCAAAGAAAAGGCTATTTTTTACGGGCTGGAGTGTGATTTTTTTTACTGTCCTGCGAATAATATAGTATGGAAAAGGCCGCATTTCTGGAGCTTATACAGGAGCACAGGGGTATCCTGTATAAGATCAGCGCCTCTTATTGTCGCAATGCCGGCGACAGGGAGGATCTGATGCAGGAGATGATCTACCAGCTGTGGAGGTCGGCGGAGCGTTTTGATACCAACTTTAAATTTTCTACGTGGATGTACCGGATCGCTTTGAATGTGGCTATTTCGTTTTACCGTAAGACCAGTGCCGGTGGTCTGCGGGTGGCGCTGGATGCCGATGTCGAGGTTGCGGATGGCGGGGCCGCCGCGGGTTCGGGGTCTTTTGCGGTTGATCCGCTGGAAGAACGCATTGAATTGCTGCAGCGGTTCATTGCGTCGCTGGGGGAGATGGACAAGGCGCTCATGATCCTGTACCTGGAGGAACGGCCTTATAGGGAGATCGGGGAGATCCTGGGTCTTTCGGAGTCGAATGTGGCGACGAAGCTCAGCAGGATCAAAGGACGGCTGAAACAACAATTTTTAACGGCCGGCGGGCGCTGAGTGCCGCGGGGCTGCCGGGTCAGCGGATTTGGCGCGGGCTTGTTGCGGAAGCGCCGCGGGGCTGCCGGGTAAACTTTTTTTTATGAGTGCGGATGAATTTCAGGAAATATGGAAGGAGTACGACAGAAGGCTGGAGCGCTCGTTGTCGCTGAGCCGGCGGCTTTTCACCGATCTGCAGCAGCAGAAGGTGGGGGCGGAGCTGCGGCCTGTTCTGCGGTACCGGGTCGTGACCATTGTAGTGGGAATTGTATGGCTGTTGTTGATGGCGTTCTGTCTCTATGTGGTTCGGAGGCAGCCGGTGATGGCTATTTCCTTTGGCGCTTTTTGTGTATGTACGATCATTGGGGTAGCGGGAGCCATCCGGGATGTGTCGGTGATCCGCACCGTCGAGTTTTCGGATAATGTCGTGGAGACGCAGCGGAAGCTGGTGAAGATGCAGAGCACGATGCTGCGGGATATCCGGCTGGCGTGGTTGCAGCTGCCTTTCTGGGCGAGCTTTTTTGTGAGCAATGGCATGATCCGGGCCGGCGGGCCGGCGTTCTTTTTCGTGGAAGTGCCTGTATTCCTGTGTTTGGCGGGGTTGGCGATCTTTTTGTACGTAAATATCACGGCGGAGAATGTGCGGAAGAAGATGTGGGTGGCGGCGATGGTTCGTGGGGCGGGGTCAAGACGGCTGGCGCGGGCTCTTGCGTTGTTGAAGGAGCTGGAGGAGTTTGAGAAAGAATCTTAAAATATTTTTTCGGGTGGTTCGTCTTCCTTGATGGAGCCGCCGCCCGGGTGCGGCGGAGTATCATTATTTTTTAACCGCTAAAAGGTAAGACATGAACTATCATCATGCACAATGGGCCGCAAAAGGCCAACATCAACATCAAGGGGGCGGCAGGGAACGGCACCTGTATGCCCGGTCGATGGAAAGAGCAGCCGTAAACATCTACCGGACGGACAACAGCTATGAGATGCTGGTGTTTGCGCCGGGGAGGATCAAGGAACATTTTAAGCTGGAGGTAAAGGGCGGCGAGCTGCTGATCTCCTATGTGCCGCCGGAGGATTTTCCGAGGCCGCACTGGGTTCATCGCGAGTACAGCCGCGGCGGATTTGTCCGGAGCTTTACATTGGATGAGTCGGTGGACACGGGGCAGATCCAGGCGAAGTATGTGGACGGGGTCTTGCAGGTGAGTCTGCCGGTGATTGCCGGGAAGGAGACGACATCGCAGGAGATCCCGGTGAGTTAGTGATTTACGTGCCTCCCGCCGCTCCGCGGCGGGGGTTTTTCGAGGCCGCCGGCGGAGCCGGCGGCCTTATATTTTTATATTTTTAACGGCCGGTGAAATGGGGTTTGCGTTTGGCGAGGAAGGCGTTGGCGCCTTCTTGCATGTCGAGGGTGGCGAAGCATTCACCGAAGGCTTGCTGTTCGCGGGCAAAGCCATTCATCATGCCGGAGCCTTCGACCCGGGCGGAGGGCAGGCCGGAAGGGAGCGAACTGCTGTTGTCGTCCGGACGGGCGTCGCCGCCGAAGGGATCGGGTTCCCAGGACGTATCGGCGCTATTGCCGGCGCGGCCGCCGCCACTGCTGGTGGCGTCGCCATGGTGGTGGGTGCTGTGGGTGCTGTGGGCGCCGTGGCTGTGGCCGTGGCTGAGGGGGATGGGGATGACGGGGGCGCCGTCGCCGGCGGCGATATTGGCGCATTCGATCACACGGGCGATGGCGAGGGGCGCCTTTTCGTTGATGACCGAGAGCAGCTCGCGGGTCTTGGTGAGCAGCTCATTGGGTTCCTCTACGATATAATTTACAAGCCCTATGGTATGGGCTTCGGTAGCTTCGACCATGCGCCCGGTGAGCATGATCTCGATGGCACGGCCACGGCCTACCAGCTGCGTGAGCCGTTGTGTTCCGCCATAGCCGGGGATGAGACCGAGATTCACTTCGGGCTGGCCGAACTTAGCCGTAGGCACGCAAAGCCGGAAATGACAGGCCATGGCCAGCTCGCAACCGCCGCCAAGGGCAAAGCCATTGACCGCGGCGGCAATAGGCTTGGGCGACGAGGCGATCCGGAAGAAGATATTGTTGCCTTTGGCGGAGAGCTCCTGGCCCTGCCCGGGTGTGAGGCCGAGGAACTCGGAGATGTCGGCGCCGGCGACGAAGGCGCGCTGGCCGGCACCGGTGATGATGGCGCTGCGAATGTCTTTGTTGCTGTAAATTTCCTCTACTACTTCGCCCAGCTCCGACATCACCTCCTTGTTCAGGGCGTTGAGCTTGTCCGGCCGGTTGATCATCACCGTGAGGATATTGTCGGACAGTTCGGTGAGCAATGTTTTATACATGGTAAGGTGTTTTTTGATTAATTGATGAGTCCCAGGGTGTGGCGGATGCGGCGGATGGTTTCGTCGCGGCCAAGGACGGCTGCTATATCGAAGACATGGGGGCCGAATTTTGCGCCTACCAGCATCACCCGTAGCGGCATCAGCAGCTCACCGGGTTTGATGGCTGCGGCAGCGGCCATCTCCTTAAAATTGGTCTCGAGGGGGGCGGCTTCGAAGGTCGTCGACAGCTCGAGCTGACGGATCAGCTCGACGAAGAACTGCGTTTTGGCCGGCGTCCACTTAGGCTTTATGGCCTCGAGGTCGACGGTCGCGGGCGCCCGGAAGAAGAAGCCGGCCTGCTGGATGAAGTCGGGGAGAAGATGACAGCGGTCTTTTACCATGTCGAGGATCTTTTGAAACCTGCTGGGCAGGGGGGCGCCTTCCGTGAAACCGATGCCCATGGGCTGCGGGTCGAGCATAGGATCGCCGATGACCGGCGGTAATTCGGGCACGAGATCGGGTCCGGGGGCGGGGGGCTGAACGAGATCGGCGGCGGGGATTACGATGCCCGCGGCCTGGAATAACGGCAGCACCTGGTCGCTATAGGCGGCGGCGGGGAGGCGCTTGATCCATTCGTGATTGAACCATTTCGCTTTCTCGTAATCGAATTTGGCGCCGCCCTTGTGGACGCGGTCCATGTTGAATTTTTCCACCAGCTCATCGAGCGAGAAGATCTCCTGACCGGACCCGTCGTTCCAGCCCAGCATCGCCAGCAGGTTGTCGAAGGCGGCGGGGAGGAAGCCCGTTTCGCGGAAGCCGGTGGCAGGCTCTTTAGTCCGGGGATCGGTCCAATTCATGGCAAAGACGGGGAAGCCAAGGCGGTCCCCATCGCGCTTGCTGAGTTTTCCATTGCCGTCCGGCTTGAGGATCAGCGGCAGATGTGCCCAATGGGGCATGTGTTCGAGGCCAAAAAGGTATTTCCAGAGCAGGATATGCACGGGGGCGCTGGGAAGCCATTCTTCGCCACGGAAGGCATGGCTTATCTCCATGAGATAGTCGTCGACGACGACGGCGAGGTGATAGGTGGGCATGCCATCTGCCTTGAGCAGGACCTTGTCGTCTACGCCGGTGGTATTGAACGTGACCTCGCCGCGGATCATATCGGTGAACTGCACTTCTTCATCGGGCTCGAGTTTTATGCGTACGACATATGGTGTGGCGGCTTCGAGCAGGGCCCTGGTTTCGGCGGGGTCGAGCTGCAGCGAGTTGCGCATCTTTTTGCGCAGGGTATGGTTGTATTGGGGGGAGGGGTTGTCGCTTGTTTTGTATCTTTCGCGCATGGCCTCGAGCTCTTCGGGGGTGTCGAAGGCATAGTAGGCATGGCCCGCGGCGATGAGCTTTTGGGCGTATTTGGCGTAGATGGGTTTCCGTTCGCTTTGGCGATAGGGGCCGTAGTTGCCGGGACTCCGGGGGCTTTCGTCGGGTTCCAGCCCGCACCATGTCAAGCTGTCGAGGATATATTCTTCGGCGCCGGCGACATACCGGCCCTGATCCGTATCTTCGATGCGCAGGATGAAGTCGCCGCCATGTTGGCGGGCGAAAAGATAATTGTATAATACGGTCCTGACGCCACCGAGGTGCAGGCCACCCGTGGGGCTGGGGGCAAAGCGGACTCTGACTTTTTTGCTCATAGTTCGGCAAAGGTAGGAATTCTGCTGCTGAACGGAGCGTCGCAACGGCTGCCCGATCAAGGGGGTGCCGCCGGCCCAACACCCCCATAATAAATTGGTGTTTTTGACGTTACCATTTGAATCCTCTATCAACTCGCGCTGACCTACACCCCGGAGCTTTGCACCTGTACCTTTAAAATGTTCCTATCGTGAAAGTCCTTTTGACTACCTGCCTGCTTTTTGTTCTGCTGTCCGCCACGGCGCAGCTTACCTACCCGACGTTATACGTGGATTATGACAGCGCCTGGACGTTCAAGGATCTAAAGATCATCCCTGTGCGCAAAAAGGGTGGAGGCGGGCCTCCTCCGGGCGGCGAGATCGTCCCGCTGGCGGCGGCGCTTAACAAGGGGATGATCACGATAACGGAAAGGGGCACTACCGCGCTCGAGAATGTGCACTGGCTCCGGTTCAACACGCACGGTAATACGCCGGTATATATCGCGGGCGGGGAGATCATCTCGGGCGGGCGGCAGGATCGCATGATCGTTCGCGATACCATCCTGCAGCCGATGGAGAAGGACCAGTATGTGCCGGTGATGTGCGTCGAAGAAGGACGATGGAGCGAGAAGGAAAAGAAATTCGGGTACGGCAATTTTGCGAATAATGGTCTCCGTAAGACGCTGGATTCTACGCACAGCCAGGTGCAGATCTGGCTCGAGATCGACCGGCAGCTGCAGGAAGGAAAGTTCAGGAATAAGACTTCGGCCTATATGTCACGTTTCGAAGACAAGAAATACATCAAGGCGAGCGACGAGTATTTTAAATTTTTCATGGGGCATTTCGCGCGGACCGACAGCAATGTCGTGGGCTTTGTCGCAATCACCGGCGATAAGATCATCGGCACGGATATCTTCGACGGGACCGACCTGTTCTATCCGCAGCTGGATCCTTTGTTGCACGGATATATCGACGAGGCCATGGAATCGGGCGCGCCCGTGACGCTGAAAAACCCGCCCATCCGGCGATATATGGATAAGCTGCTCCAGGACGAGCACAGCCAGCAGGTGTTCGTGAAGGACAAGGGCACGATATTCAGGGAGAATGGCCGCGTGATCCATGTGAATACTTATACGAAGGATACGCCGGTGCAGACAAATCGTTAAAGTCCGCCCTTCGGGCAAACCGCTTACCGCGGTTTTTGAGTAACTTGCCGTTTATGTTTTACCTCGTACGGATGCCCCGGTGGCTCAAGAGAATTTATTCGCCTTCCCTCATTTGGCGTCTGCAGGCTCCGCAGGGGGCTAACACGCTTTACCTGACGTTCGATGATGGGCCGCATCCTTTGGTGACCCCTTGGGTGCTGGAGGAATTGCAGAAGTACAATGCCCGCGCAACGTTCTTTTGTATCGGGAAAAACGTCAAGGAGTACCCGAAGATCTATCGTCAGCTCCTGCTGAAAGGACACCGGGTAGGCAATCATACGCAGAATCATCTCAACGGCTGGAGGACCGATGACGCTAAATACCTCGACAATATCCGGGAGGCGGCGCAGCTCATCGACAGCGACCTGTTCCGTCCGCCATATGGGCGCATCAGGAAGTTTCAGACGAGATTGTTGGAAGGCGCGCCGAGACCTTTCAGGATCATCATGTGGGATGTGCTTAGTGCGGATTTCGACACGAACCTAACGGGTGAGCAGTGTGCGCGGAATGTGATACGTTATGCGCAACCCGGGTCTATCGTTGTGTTCCATGACAGCGAAAAAGCATTTGACCGGCTGCGGCGGGCATTGCCTGCTGTACTGGAGCATTTTTCGGGATTGGGTTACCGGTTTGAAGCGATAGCATAAAGGGCGCGAGGGCGTCGGAATGTTCGTAGGAATTTGCTTGGGGATCTGTCTGGGGATCTGCCTGGAAGGAGAGGTGCATTCCCGTTGTGGGAATTGGGTTTTCCTAAAAATAAAATTGGGCCTGGGTAGACACCCTGGCCCGTTTTTAATCCGTACCCTATGAAAACTGGTTTAAAGGTAAATCTTTTTTTGATTTATGCAAAGTAATTTAGTCAGTGCGGCTGACGGATTTGCGGGATGCTGGCGGGTTTTGTGGATTTTCGACCCCGGTTTGCGGCCCTGGATTAATTTCCCGTTGTAATTTTTCAGGTGGGGGTTTGATGGCGCAGCTCCTTCCCGATTTATGGTTTTTGACCCGGTGCGGACGGATTCTGCGGGGGGGCCGTCACTGCCGTTGAATTGCGCTCAAATGCAGGCCAGGGTGAGGTTTCGACAGGGAAGACCTTCCTGGCGGCGGGTGGAGATCTTTCGGGGAAACTGGCGGAGCGGGTTGCCCCCTTTTGGGTGTTTGCCGGGACGGGGCTTACTTCGCAGCGACAATTTAAGGTCAGCGGAATCAGGGGTTTTGGGGATATTTGCACCGACTAAAGGTTACACCTATTATGGAGTTGATCGATACGCATTGCCATCTATACGGCAAGGAATTTACCAAGGATATTGAGGAAGTGCTCCATCGTGCTGATAGCGAGGGAGTTAGACGGTTTTATCTGCCGGCGATCGACCGGGGGACGCAGAGCGCTTTGCTGGCGCTGGAGGCCCGGCATCCCGGGGTTTGCATTGGAATGACGGGCGTGCATCCGTGTCATATCAAAGCCGACCACCTCGAGGAGCTTAGATTTGTCGAGGACGAGCTGGCGCGGCGGAGCTGGGTGGCGGTGGGAGAGATCGGGCTGGATTTCTATTGGGACCGGACGTTTGAGAAGGAGCAGTATGCCGCTTTTCACCGGCAGATCGAGCTGGCGATGCATTATAAGATACCGATCGTGATCCACAGCCGCGAGTCGATGCGGGAGAGTATCGGAGTCATCCGCGAGCATCCGGGTGTTCGCGGCATCTTTCATTGTTTCAGCGGCGATGCGGCGGCGGCGCGGGACATCGTGGAGCTGGGGTTCTACCTGGGGATAGGGGGTGTGCTGACGTATAAGAATTCGGGATTGCCGGAGGCTCTCAGGGATGTGCCGCTGGACGCGCTTGTGTTGGAGACCGATGCACCTTATCTGACGCCGGTGCCCTTCCGGGGGAAGCGCAATGAGAGCAGCTATCTGAAATATGTGGTGGCCAGGCTTGCGGAGGTGAAGGGGGTGACGGTGGAGGAGGCGGCTGCGGCGACGACGCGGAATGCGCAAAAAATATTCGGAATCTAAGCCGGGAAATCCTACTTTTGCAGCCCCGTTAATTGAGGGCTTTGGGCGGCTTTTGGTGCCTTAGGCGGCTTTTGACACCGGTGGTGTCATTGGTCCGTTTTGATGCCGCTGGCGCCTTGGTCCGGTTTGATGCCATGGTGCCTTTGGTGCGCTGAGGTCTTTTGATTGGGGAGCCGGTAACTGAGATCACACCGGGGTGTTGGAAACCCTTTTGGGTGACCACGCACACTGAAAACGCATTGAGCACACTTTGGAGAGGTGTCCGAGTGGTTGAAGGAGCACGCCTGGAAAGTGTGTATACTCGAAAGGGTATCGCGGGTTCGAATCCCGCCCTCTCCGCAGATGAATCACTTGCCCCGCAATCGCGGGGCATTTTTTATTCCGGATGGACGCGCGAGCTTGCTCGCAGCGGACAGGAGGGATAAAAAAATGGGAGGCACGACAGTGCCGGCAAGTGATTCATCTGGCCTCCCCCCTTGGGGATCAGCGAGGGCGGAGCCCGAGTTAATCCCGCCCTCTCCGCTGAACGGCACAAATTTCGAATCATCGATTTGTGCCGTTTTTTATTGCGATAAATACTTTGATAACAATGCTTTATCATGTTATGTCAGACAATAACATTCACGAAGCTCGAAATTTTTCGACAAAATATATTTTAAGCCTTCTTTTCCGCTTTCTGACTTACAAGGATATGGTAAACATACATTTGCACTGATTCCACATGGCTTACGAATCAAAAATTCAAATTTCGACCTCTCGATATTCGAATCGCTTAATCTTTATTTGAATTTACACCGGGATTATTTTCAGTCTTTGGTTGTTCTTCTTCTGCCAAATAATGCGCGACTTCTATCTTAGCTAACATCTGCATAAATTCAATAGCCTCTTCGGCTTCTTTCAAAGTAAGATCCGTACCATGTTCTTTTAAAATTTTCTGCATACGCTCGGGCGTCATTTTTTGATTTCCCATTCTTAGTGGCTTTTGAACGGAAAGTTATAAAAAAGGATAGTGATCGCGATAAGTCATTCTAGCAGAGAGAAAGACTAACAATTAAGCCCAGTAACCGAGAAAGGTAGGACAATTTGTAGTGGAATAATCAGCGGATTTGAGCCGGCATAGAATGGGCATTAAACAGAAAATACGACCGAAAACCTCAATTTCGGTTTTTTAGAATAATCCTTATGCAACACCAAAATCGCCGAGTCAGCCGCGGACGTTTACTAGTTGGCAGCTTGCTGCGTGGACAACAGTACACGAAGACCTGTTAAACTTCAACCTTCCGCTACAACAAATGCTGTTGAACTATGAGGTGTATGACTAATGCTGATATGCCACGTATTTATGCCCAGTTGACGAGCAAGCTCTTCTGCTTCACCGCCGATTTGAATAACTGCCTGGCCAGACTCGGCCTGAAGAATTTGAATTTCAGTAAGCGCAGTTCCGTCCCTCATTCCCGTTCCTAAGCACTTTAGAACTGCTTCTTTTGCGGCATAACGCCCTGAAATAAATCGATCATTTCTTTGAGCTTCGAATAATTTCAATTCATGTGCTGAAAATATGCGCTGCAACATGTGAAGGTTAGATGACCAGCCCAAATTTTTAGTTGTTTCGTGGTCGACAACATCGCAACCAATTCCAATTATCATAAGTGTTTAATTACTGCTCCGGCAAAGATTATTCACTCAACATCGAATACGAGATCGTTTTCCCAACCGCATCAAAGGCAACTTTTCCACCTCCGTGTTCGATTAAAAGGCGAAAGATTTCGTAAGCTTTTAATATCGCGCCCTCCCACTCCCGACTGCTACGAACCTTTACTTCAAAATTCTCCGTCATTTCCTTGATAAATCGAAGTGTTGTACGCGAAACCTTTGAGATACCTTCGAAATAGTTCTTTCTTTTTGCTTCGTTAAAAATTACCATCGAAAGTGCTTCTTCTGTTATTGCCGCCCTAGCACCGTCTTCGATTTCGTCCATCAAATCACTACTTTTCCTTTTTCGCTTCATCATTGCCCGTGCACATGGCGACCATCCGAGCAACGTTGCAAATGAATAGTGGAAAACGTCGTGATACCGATAAAAGTCATTTTCATAGGCGTTGTCATTAATAATATCTCCGATTTGGCTACTTCCATTGAATACGACTTTAACCTCTCCTTTTCCTCCCTCCCCCACCTCTATAAAAGTCACAGTGAATGACCTAGGAAGTTGTTCCTGCTCATTGAAGCTCGAATCGAAAAAATGTGTCTTGCTCATTTTATTCTTTTTAAACTATCCGAAACCCTTTTCAGACTGTCGATTTCTATCAATAGATTTTTACTTTCAAGCAACCTCTGATTAATTACCGAATCGGCTGCGACCTCTTGTTGCTTAAGCTCTACACCTTTCCCTAATCCAACGTTATAAGATCCCCAATCAAAAAGAAATTTAATAACAAGTGCAATCACCACGCCCAGCGCTGTAACTGCTATATAATTGTTCGCCTTGTGATCTCTCTCGATTGCATTAATCCTGCCTTTTTGCGCTTCGTCAGTTGTTGCTATCTTTGATTCTAAAGTCGTAAAGTTTGACTTTATTTTGTCATGAAGAACATTTGGCGAGGCTAGCTCTCCAGCGATCAGCGAATCGATATATCTTGAAGGTATAGTATTAAGTCCTTTGTGTTCGTGACTTCCCTGCTGATAGCTGCTTAATTCATTTTCAGACAACTCTAAATCCGCAAACCAAATCAAGAAGCAGCGATCGCCCTTAAGGAGAGATATTGGGCTTGATCCCGCATTGTAAACCGAAAAAACCAAATGTCCCTTAAACCCTGGGTCCACATGGAATCCAGAAACATTTATGAGGCCTTTCAATTTAATTCCGGCCTTAATCGAAATGAAGGCAATTTTATCTATGGGAATGTCCACGGTCTCGTGAGTAAGAAGTAACGCAAATTGACCAGGGTTAATTGTTACCTGCTCATTTGGCTGAGTGAGAAACTCCTTTTTCCGATCTGCTGCATCTGTTCTAAAAACCTCGTCCCCTAAAGAAAGCTCATAGGCTCCGCAAACAACTCTCCCAAGATCGGGTTGTATCACTTTCCGATTTTGAATTAATTCTTTTAATTTTTCTGTTCCTAAATATGCCATGATCTTTCTTTAAAGCTTTTAATGTTGGGTAATGTTTTATGACGATGATGTCAACTTTTCCCCGACGGTATTTTTTCGTTGATTCCCCACTTGGGCGGGAACCAGAAGTCTATAGGCTTGGAATTAGCTCTAAACATTTGTTTTATTTTTACTCTATTACTATCCCCCTTGATTTCAGGATGTCTAACGCGCGCGAACTTGTCAACCTCGCAAAAAAGATTCTGACAATCAATCAATTGCAGGCGTCTTCCCCACAGAGACAAAAAAGACAAACCGAGCCGTTCAAATTCCTGTTCCTGTCTATCAGTGACTAATTTAATAATCTCTACGTTACTAAGACCTGCCGTGTATTGAAAACACTTGCTTATTCCGCCTTTTGCCCCCGGACCTGGCACCACAAATTCTGACTCGGAAAAGCTCAAAATCGTCGAATAATTTATATCGATCAACAATTGATAAGCTAGAAAATCACCTAAACCCGGAAAGCCTTTAATAATTTCAAAAGCCGCCTGCATCGTTTTCGCAGTCATTAGTTTTTGGTCTGTATCATGCTCCAAGATCATCTCAATCAACTTCAGATGGTTGCTATGCTTTCTTTCAAATCCAAACTTCGATTGAACGGATGGCATTATATACGCCGCAGAATATATCCGATGCCCGGCGGTAATGGCGTCGTTTAACACTTTATCATATTGCGCAAACCTGAAATCCTTGTAGGTTAACGCTCCAAACTTTCGTGTTAAGAGTTCCCACGTCTCAATCTTGTTGAATAGTTTGAATAATAGGATCCGGAATAAAACTTCTTTTGGTGTTTCGGGCAGTTCCTGGTTGTAAATGACATTTTTTATCAAATATTGACTGACCCGATCCGCGGCGCGATATGCATTTGTAAACTTATATTGGTTTAAAATCGGGTCTTTGGACCATGGAAAAGGATCACCTTTAAACCGACTAAAAAAGACCTCCTGCCTCAACGCAGCGAATCGCCAATAGCTCTCGTACACCACGGTTGTTCTTGCTGGTGCCATAGGCGTAAAGATATGTATCGCTGATTTCTCAGGACTCAATTGCGCGCTTGGCAAGTTTTCTTCTATGGATGTTTTCATTATCAAATTGAGTAGCAATTTTTAGACACGAACCTGGGTTAGTTGATCGATAGTCAAAAGCAACTCTTTTGCCTCCTGCTTTTTTAAATGATCCAAATGTTCCACTCCGATGAAGCAATTCAAGCGAACGAACTCTAATCCAGTCTCCCGGGCGACAAACTTTCCTAAATTTACTAACCCCAACCAATTGCCATATGCTCTTCGGTAAAGATATTGCAGTGCGTAAAAGCAATTCAATACCAAGCCGCCATTTTCGGATTTATAGAATGTCACATGCTGTAAGCAGGGAAACCCTTGAAAAGCCTTATTAGTATGATCTCTCTTCGGGTCGAAAACGGAAGCCTGAAGCTTGGATCGCCTTCTTACGTTGCCTTCAGTGAGTGAGGAAATTATTATATCCAGTTGATGTACAGGTTCATTTTCGTCAAACATCATTAATCTTTCAAAATAGGTACCATTAGCATTGCTACTATCAATACTCTTTATCCGAGGCAAATTCTTGGTATATTTCTTATACAATTCCGCCTTGTTGTAATTAGCATATTCATAAAGCGACTGGGGAAAAATGGTCTCCGACACCGTTTGAATCGATGGTAACTGATGTCTTGTTAAATTCTCATCCAACGCCTTTCGTATGTGAGGCGTTTCTGTAAAATTAGTTAAAATCACCACCAATGGCGTGATCTCCATTCCCCCTGTATTAGTAATTTTCCGCAACGCTGCTATCCAGGTTTCAGATAAGTTCGCATTTTCAATTACGTACGAAGATGTATTCATATTATTCTGCTTTATCTTCTAAATGACGATTTTCCGCAAGTCCCACGTAACCGGCATTTTGAATTCTTATAAAATGAGCTTTGTCATTAGAAACTGCCCTAGCTATTCCAGGGTGTCCGGCAACAAATACATTACCAATATCGGTTCCTCTTAATTTGACCATATGACCGCCTTCTATACACATATTCGGCGGCAGAAACAAATAGTTGCCTACTTCCAAATCAATCACCGGTATATCAGTGAGGCCATCAATAATTTTAAAATGAGAATTTATGACATCCTTACCCATTAGCTGCTTCAAAAGTTTAGACGGTTTTTGCTTTTCCAGTGCAACCGCTTCCGCCTCGTTGATTATACGGTTAACCTGACAATGGGTGATTAAGGTTGAATATCCAGTGCCAAAGATTGATGATATTGTATAAAACTGTAATGGCAACGCCGCGTGCACGCTCCAGCCACGTTTCATAAATTCGGCATCAATTCCTGCAAGCGGCATTAAAAACGCTCCGGCAAATGCATCGACTAGATATTCGTCTTTATCATTCACGCTGCTACTCGTATTTTCATCGGTGAGTCCGTCCACTCTTGAACCGTGTCCAAAAAGATGATGCCCCAATTCGTGTGCACATGTGTAAACTCTCCGCGGTAAGGGCCGTAAGCTAGAAATCAATACTACTTGACTTTCTGCACCTTCTATATTAACGTACATCCCTTCCATGCTCACGTCGATGAATCTAACCGTTACTCCCAGAGTAGCACAAACATCGAAAATATTGACCGGCTCAAAACTTGTCATTTTAAGCTTCGCCCTTATTTGCCCCGCCTTTTTCATCGCCTGGAGAGATAATCTATTCATCCCAATTATTGTTTTTTCTTCTTCGATAACATTTTTATAATGTCGATGACCTTGTTCTTCTCGTCAGGCTTCAGTTTATTAAGTTCTCTTGCCGCAAACTTTACTTCTTTCGGCAGATTTTCGTCGTCATCTTGCTCCTGGCACAAGAGCCAGGATAAATCGACCTTATATAGATCAGCCATCTGAATAGCCTCTTCCACATTCACTTTCCTTTTTCCGGCTTCAATTTCTGAGATCGCTGGGCGTTGCAGGTTTAACATTTCTGCTGCTTTAGCCTGGGATAAACCAGACATAGTACGAGCGTCTTTAATTCGCGCCGCTATCTTTTCTCTTTCAGAACTTGAATTATTTTCCATGTGACGCATTTTTTAATAATTTTTCCGCAGCTTGCGCAATTGACAATTCCGTTATACCATCGCGTTCCCGAAATATATAGCAGTTATTTGGAATAACAACACTTAGGAGCTCCTCAAGTTTACCCATAATATCGACCAGGATTTGGCTTCGAACACCGATAACCCCCGGCTTGCATTCTTTTGTAATTTCGGCTTCGATTGGTATATTTGATAACCCTTTAAGGTTTTCGATCTCATGGATGATAGCATTTTCTACGGTTTGCTGATCTATACTTATCATTGGTAAGATTTTCAAACAAATCTTGTAAGATTTTCTTACAAATCCAAATTTATTTTTTCCCACCAGAAAAGGTGAGGCGACCTTTTAATAAAAAACATTTCTAATTTCAATTGAGCCAATGCTAACGCTGAGCTCAAAGTTGTTGAATTTCAAAGGAGTAAGGTCGCTAGATGACGCATATCTAAAATCGCATGGTTCGAAAACTGTGTCAAAAGGTCCGCAGTATTAAGCCGCAATTATTTGTAAAACAAATGGTTGCGGTTTTGTTTTTTACGTAGGTGGCAAAATAGGGTGCAAAGAATTAATTTCGCCTGATTTTTTTTAACCTATGCCTTTACTATGGATATCAAAAAAACATGGGATTACATTGTTGGACATAATGTTTGGAATAAGGTGTCTGGAACCCTAATCGCTGCTGCAATTCTCGGTGTCATCTCGTTGGTTTATTGTTGTTAATAGGGGTTCGCGCAATCTTACCGCGAAAAACTAAAGGCCTGGCATACCGGCCAGAGGCCGAAATTTCCATAGGTAAGATCCTCCAATCCCAGCAAGCGGAGGAAGCCAATCGCAACAGTTAATGCTTCTACCGTTCAATTTCCTGCTTCTAGGTATTCTTCATCACGCTCGGCCAAAACATATGCTCCATATCGAGAAATACGATATGAAAGATATCATCTGCAAGATACCCCGCAACAACCTCCTTGCTATGATTTGTAATATGCATCACCCCCCAGGTGACATTCACGATATGCTTCGGCTGGTAAAATCCCGAGCCCGGCGGAAATTCGACCTTGGTATATAACTTGATGTACTGAAGCTGCACCGCCTCCTGAACCGAGAACTGACCGACGAATTTCATTCGCTCAAGCAGCGCCGCCGCGAATCCCAACGCTTCCCACTCCTCAAACGTTTGCCCTTGATCCGGCACATGCATGGTCAAGCTAAAACTGACCTTTCTGCGTTTTTCTTTCTGTATCTCCCTGTTACCTTGCTCTCTAAGATAAGCCGGGTCTCTTCTGTCCTCCCCTTTACGCTTGCTCATAAAGCAGTTCGGTTATTTTATCAGTGATTTCCAGTGTATCTGCTGCCCCAAACTCATTCTTCAAATATTTTTTCTCATACGAAGATGAACTTCTTACGGCTTGCGCACTAAAATCCGATAAAGAATAAAGACTCGAAACGCCAAATTGATCCTTTTGAACAAACCAGATCTGATCCCTCCTAAGAACATATCCATCTATGAGACTCGGATCCAATGAAGAAAAAATGATCTGTGCGTTTTTTACGTTGAAGCGATGAAAAAGCTCGATCAGCTTCTTCGTGAGGTTAGGGTGAAGCTTACAGCCAAATTCGTCGATGAATAAAATGTCCCCATTTCTCAAAGTCTGATATATCGGACCCAGAATATGGATCAATTGCTTTGTCCCATCGGATTCTAAACTGACATCGATCGGGACGGCTTCCAGAAACAGATTGTTTTCATCATATTTTCGATGATACGTAACGATCTCCTCATCCTTTTCACCCGCTTCGATATTTACGATCTCGAGATATTTCAACACTTCCGCTGCCCAATTCTTGAAATTGGCGTTTTGTTTGAGCAGCCTGGCGGTATATCTATGATAATTTGCATGAAGCCCGCTTATAATATTTATTTTGTCAAAAAAAATATACACCTGTCTCGAAACAGGCTGGTTGTATTGGGCCAGGTGACTTAAAAAAAGCACGTTAGAATTGACCTCTTTTTTAAACTTCTCCCCTTCGGCAAATGATTCCTGATTTATTTCAAAGCTTTGATTTTCCCGGATAAATAGCGGAACCTCCCGATCGATCTTCCGGTACAACCATTCCTTCTTGATCTCATAATCGTTTATCTCGAAACCATATCGAAAGATGATATTCTCGATCAGAAAGGATGCTTCAAACAGGACATTGGCCTGATCCGTAGCAGAGCTAAGGGCGAACTGCATCCGCTCATCGTCCCTTTCTTCTTTTTTTTTCAGGGAATCGCTAAAAGAATTAAAGATGGTTCTACGCATGACGTTCATCGCAGTGATAAGGTTACTCTTTCCTGCCGCATTCGCGCCGAAGATCCCAATCGTCTTCAAAAGATCAAATGGCCGCTTCGTTCTTATTAAAGAACCAGGATTTTCTTTAAAGGATTTCACATTCGTCAGTAACAGGCGCGTCTCTTCCTTAAAAGAAAGGAAGTTCTTTACCTTAAACTCGATTAGCATATAAACATCGTTTAATCCCGCAAATTTACGGAGTTATTGCTAATTTATTACAAATTATTGCACAAAACAAATTTAACATACCAAGGAAAGAGTGATTTAGCAGATATTTCAGCCCCACATACTCTAGCCCCATTTAAATCGTATACAAGTGTTTTTCAATGAATTGTAGTCTGATGCCCATTTTAACTAATTGATAGTCATTTGCTTAAAAATAGCCGGGATGCTTCTTCCTTGAATATGCTCCTCTGGTCCCTGATCGGAAAAAGTGTTTTACCCCATCGGTATGCCTCCCCAGATAACTTTTCGTGGCTTGGTTAGAGCATCTTTCCCTCCTCACCACTTTAGGTGATTTTCGCTGGCAAAGAGGGGATGATCATCAAGAATCCTTTCTCCCAGCTTGGAGGAACTGGTATCCGCGGCCCATTCGGTATGGGTCGCCAATGACGTGCCGGATAAGGTGGATATTACTGCGCTGATCCAACAATATAAGCCGATGTCCTCTCAGGGAAAAGTGCCATCAGCAGAACGGCGACCGGATCATCAAAGTGAATAACGAGCTGAACCGTTTGAAGCAGCAGGCCGAAAAGCGACCAAAGACCAAGCGGGGATCCAATATTGCTCAACCATCTCTTTTGGGGAGCTCAGCTATGAAATCCTTTTTGATACCAAGACGTCTGATCTTTCCATTCAGAGTGGTAGATGGAATATTCAGGAGATTAGCAGCTCCGCCTGCACCAGCAACTTTTCCCTTGCATTTTTTCAATATAGCGAGTATGTGGTCACGTTCAACCTCTTCGAGGGTTCTGATGCGGAAAGACTCTTCGACGGTTTTCGTCGGGCCATTGGTAGAGGGAAGATCTATTTTCGTGATTTGCTGGCTTTGGGTAAGCAGAATGCTTCGCTCGATAAGGTGTTCGAGCTCCCGGATATTGCCTGGCCAGTGGTAAGCCATTAAGTCCTGCAACGCATCGGCGGATAGATCATTAATTTTTTTTCCGCTCTTATGGGCATATTTATGGATAAAATTGGCAGCGAGTGCGGGAATGTCTTCTCTTCTTTCTCTGAGTGGCGGCAAAACAACAGGAAGTACACTCAGACGATAGAACAGGTCACTCCGGAATCTACCGGCTTGCATCTCTTTCCAAAGGCAGCGATTGGTGGCCGCAATGATTCGGACATCGGTGCGGATGACTTCTCTTCCACCGATCCGCTCAATCTCTTTTTCCTGTAGAACTCTCAGCAGCTTTACCTGGAGATCAAGGGGCAATTCTCCAACCTCATCCAGGAATAAAGTGCTTTTATCAGCCATTTCGAATTTGCCGATCTTCTGGTCGATAGCGTCGGTAAAACTTCCTTTTTCATGGCCAAACAATTCGCTTTCGATAAGAGTAGCAGGAAGGGCTGCGCAATTGACTTTTACCATCGACTTGTGCCTTCGGGTGGAGTTTTCGTGGATAGCCTTTGCTACTAGTTCTTTACCTGTGCCGGTCTCTCCCGATATGAGGATAGTACTATCGGAAGCTGCGACCTGCGATATGAGCTGTCTGATCCTTTGCATAGCCTGTGAAGAACCAATCATTCCATAGCTTTTTTCGGTCGGGACCGGTGTGTTGCAGGAGCCTGTCGGCAGGTGGCTGGAAATTCTTTCAGCAGCCAATACGTTGGTAATGGCCATGGATAAATGAATGGCGGCGGCCTGCATGGAAATCGTTTGGCTCGGTATCAGCCGTTGATGACGATCGCATAGGACGAATAATGCACCGATGCTGGTATGCCCTGATCTCAGGCAGACGCCAGCGATCTCCTGGATCCCGCTGTCAAACAGATAACGGATATAGGCGGGAACCCTTCTCTGCCGGATCAGATCTTCAATATTGAATAACCGCACATTTTTTGCCGTTAGCATCTGTTTATAGAACCCATCGTCTATCGGATAATGGGCGGATGCCACGGGAGACGGAGTAAGATAGCTGCCCTTTTCGGGTAAGGAAAAAAAGAGCGAATGTGTCTGTTCCGCCTGGTTAGTGATACAGATAACGATGTCTCCGGATGGGAACAGACTTCTGAACTGATCCTGCATTACATCAGCGAGATCTTTCTTGTCTTTAACAGTCGTCAATGCATTATTGAGTGCAAGCAGGCGCTTTCTTTCTTCTTCCGCGCGTTTCCTTTCCAAGTCTGCGGTATATAGTCGCATAGCCATCGACAAATGATTGGCGATGATGACGAATGGAGACAGATGCTGTGCAGAATAGGTATTCGGCCGTTTGCCATGGAGGGTAAGGGTTCCTATTAATGTCTTCTTATCGATCAGGGGAAGGTGTAATTGCTGGCTATAAGTGGTGAAAAAGTGGAGCGGCTCATTGACTTTGTACAGTCTACTCCGGACTGCGGGGGCCATCGCTATACAGGGCTCGACCAAGGCCGTTAAGCCAGCCGCCTCTGTGCCCAAAAGTGAGAGCCCCCTCAGCGGCAGATCGTAAAATGTTGTGTGCTTGAAATGGCGTGTATCAGTGATCAGCAACAGTTCCGTAACACGGGCTGCGTCCTGGTCATAGACAAGCAGGCTTATGGCATCCGCCATTTGGCTGGACAATAATTGCCGGGCAATATTACGAAAAAGGGATTCGGTTGATGTCGCATTGTTGGCAGATTGGCTGAGAACAGCCAGTGTTCGCAAAACAACGGCTTCCGAAAGAAATGGACTGGATGTCTCGAAATTCTTTGTGTGCGGCATAGATCTGATCTCCTACATGTGTTGCTACTGCCGCAAATAACGCGATAACCAAATGAACGGTTGTATCCCGATATAAATTTTTCTCAATAAATTAGTGATGGTCAACGGCTTAACGATAGATCGTAAACGACCCGCCTTTTTTACTATATATCGTAAGTAAGGTTAGATGCGATTTTTATTAAAATTCTGCTTCTCAATTGTTTGCATTTGATGGCATTTATTTTGGCGGCCTCACACCGAACAAAATTCAACAACGATGAAAATGAAAGTCAAGCAGGTGCTGGTAAGTACGCTTATTCTCAGCATAGCGATGTTATCGTGTAAAAAAAGCAGTTACAACCAAGCTCCCCGGACCTTTGTGCTCGTACATGGCGCCTGGCAGGCGCCGTTCGTCTGGGATAGCGTGAAGGCTCAGTTGTCCAGGGCAGGTCAGAACGTTATTGTAGTGCAATTACCTGGTCATGGCACCGACTCGACCAGCCCGGCAACAATAACCATGAACAGTTATCGGGACCAGATCGTCTCGGCCATCAACAGCGTTAACGGGAAAGTCATTTTGGTGGGCCATAGTCTATCGGGGTTTGCTATATCAGCCGTGGAAGAGGAGATACCCAGCCGAATCGACAAGCTGGTATTCCTAGCCGCTTACATCCCTTCTGCAGGGCAAACTCCGTACTCGCTTTCAATATCGGACGGCCAGACACATGTCAAGCCGCCAGCTTTGATACCCGATCTCACCGAAGGTCTTCTGGGGATAGCCAATGATAGTATTGTACCCATCTTTTGTCCGGATGCTCCCGCTGGCCTCCAGGCAAAAGTAGTAGCTAATTACAGGCCGGACCCGGCCATTCCCTTTACCGACTCGGTACCCATTACGAAGGCTAATTTTGGGAGTGCCGATAAATATTATATCCATACGATGCAAGATGAGGTCATCGGTATCGATCTGCAAGATCAGATGGTTCAGACTGCCGGCATTACTAAAGTTTATTCCTTGAATACGAGTCATTGCCCCTTTTTGTCCCAACCCGACTCGGTGACAGCAATTTTATCGACTATTGCGGGTATTCAACATTAGATAAGACGATTATTTTACGGCAGGAACTTAGTGTATCCTTGTTTATACGGCTGGGGCAGTCTGCTGCCCTGGCCGTATTCGCAACAAATAAATTACTTTTGGTATATATATGAAACACCAGATCGACGATTTCAGTAATATTATTGCTGCGATTCGGGACAAACGCGAGCTTCGGCAATTGATCGACGATATAAAAGAAGCTGCGCCGGAACTGGTGCAGGGAGTTTACATGCAGCTGTCTATCGCTATGGCCAATATCCTGGCTGCCGAGCAGGTTGCGGAAATAGATAGAGAGCAATCTATGTTGCTGTCGGTGAGTAACGAAATTGCTACGACACGCGACAAAAAAAATCTGCTGCAAATATTACATGGAAAGCTGCGAAAGCTAATCTCCTTTTCCCACACGGTGATTTGTATACTCAACGATGATAAAAAGACCGTACGCACTTTTTTATTGGACCCTAATTCTCCCAATCAAAAGCATCCGGATTATCCGCAGCTGACGCATGACATATTCCCCATCGACGATAGTTTGCTGAATGTTGCGATACATGCGGACAGCCCCGTGTTATTCGATGCGGAAATGCTGGTTAGAGAAAGAAAAGGATCTTTATGCGTCCGGGTAAATTATGAATGCGGGATCAGGGAGTTTCTGTTCGTATCGCTTCGAAATGGAGAAGATCGGCTGGGCTTTCTTATGATGTGTTCGGAGGTGCCCAATGAGATCAATCGTCAAAAGCTGCATCTCATCCGGGGGATTGCGTCGCAATTATCTGTTGCCGTTGCCAATATATTAACAAATGAAGAGCTTGAAAAGAAAATAAAGACGATCCAGGCCTATAAGCAGCAACTCGAGAAGGAAAGAACCTATCTGCAGGAGGAAATAAACGATACCTTTAATTACCATGAGATCATTGGCGCAGGTCCTGCCATACAACAGGTGCTCCATCGTGTATCCCAGGTAGCAAAGGCTGATAGCTCCGTACTTATCTTTGGCGAAACGGGTACAGGAAAGGAACTGATCTGCAGGGCCATCCATAACCAATCTCATCGCAAGGATCAGTTAATGGTAAAAGTAAATTGCGCCGCATTATCGCCTTATCTGATAGAAAGCGAGCTGTTCGGGCATGAGCGGGGAAGTTTTACCGGAGCAACGGACCGTCGGATCGGCAAGTTTGAACTAGCCGCAGGAGGAACTTTATTCCTGGATGAGATCGGAGAGATGCCATTGGATCTTCAGGTTAAATTATTGCGTGTTCTACAGGAGAAGGAGATCGAGCGTGTGGGTGGTAAAGCTGTAATTCCTACTGACGTGCGAATTATTGCAGCTACGAATCGTCAGCTCTGGCAGGAAGTGCAGGCAGGGCGGTTTCGTAGTGATCTTTATTATCGTTTGAATGTCTTTCCAATCATAATCCCACCGTTACGAGATCGCCAGGAGGATATCCCGGCATTGGTCGATCACTTTATTGCCAAGTATGCCCGGAAAATGGGGAAAAGGATAAGCGGCGTTTCAGAGCAGGTATTATCTGCGCTAAAGGCATATTCCTGGCCGGGCAATATTCGCGAGCTGGAGCATCTGATGGAGCGAACCGTATTGTTGGCCCAGGATCCGTTTATTGGGCACATGGACATGCCAGCAGCCGATGTGCCGGAAGATGCAGGACCGGAGATCGCCTTCCTGCCGGAAGATTACCGTATCAAAACCATCGATGAGATCGAAAGAGAACATATCGTCCTGGTGTTAAAAAAATGCCATGGAAAAGTCTCGGGTCCGGGCGGTGCGGCAGAGCTGCTAAAAATTCCCTCTACTACTCTCAGCTCGAAAATAAAACGCCTTGATATCCGGCGTGACGAGTTCGAATAGCGCTTTACTTTATATCGTGAACTTT
>DASYZH010000346.1:0-3573 GCA_035946435.1 Puia sp.
CAATATGGGTAAGACCCTGCTGTATGGAATGACGCTTGCGATCCCGGCGATAATTTTGGCGGGTCCGGTCTATTCGCGGACGTTGAAGCATATCGTGTCTTCCCCGCTGGAGGGGTTGGTGGCCAAGGATAAGCCGGTGGAGCAGCTGCCGGGAATGGGTATGAGCCTGCTTACCGCCTTATTGCCGGTGATCCTGCTGATGCTGACCACGCTGTTGCCCATGTTCGTGACCTTGTCGCCGAAGGGGAAGGCGGTGATGGCTTTCCTGGGTGATCCGTCGATCATCCTGATCCTGGCGATAGGCGTGTCGACGTATACGCTGGGCCTCCGTTGCGGGATGAAGATGCCCAAGGTCATGCATATTTACGAGGAGGCGGTGAAAGATGTGGCGGTGATCTTACTGATCGTTGCGGGGGCTGGGGCGTTGAAAGAGATCTTTACGGAAAGCGGTGTCAGCAGGGAGATCGGGGCGGTGTTGCAGGAGTGGCCGATCCATCCGCTGATACTCGGCTGGTTGATGGCCGCCATCATCCGGGTTTGTCTGGGGTCGGCCACGGTGGCGGGTTTGACGGCGGCGGGGATCATCCTGCCGTTGATGAACCGGATGCATGTCGATCCGAATCTGATGGTGTTATCGGTGGGGGCCGGAAGCCTGATGTTCTCGCACGTGAACGACAGCGGGTTCTGGCTGTTCAAAGAATATTTCAACTTGTCGATCAAGGACACGATCCGTTCCTGGAGCGTGATGGAGACTATTGTCTCGCTGGTGGGATTAGCCGGAGTGCTATTGCTGAATTATCTACTGGTTTTGTTGTAACTTACAGGAGATCATGGATATAGAACAATATATTCGAAGCGGGATCGTAGAAAGCTATGCGTTGGGATTAGCTACGGCTTCCGAGCGGGCGGAGTTCGAGCAGGGGATGGTGCAATATCCGGAATTGAAAGCGGCGTTATCGGTTTTCGAATATCAGCTGGAGCAGTTTGCCATCTGCCATGAGACGCCGCCGCCGCCGGGGCTGCGGGAGCAGATCGAAGCGCGGGTTCGGGAGATGCTATAGTGTGGCGGGGCCGGAGGCAGGCGGTCCGCAAATTAAATTTTGGACATTCGGCCGGAGCCATTAATTTTGGGCCGCGAAATATGAATTACAACACACATCATCATCATCATTTTTTCTTACCTCGAGGGTAGGCCGGTGGTGTTTTGTCAAAAACATAAACTTTTTCAAGGGCTTACTAAATGGTAAGCCCTATTTTTTTTAATACTGTTATGAATAAATTAAAGATCGCAATCCAGAAATCGGGCCGGTTGTATGAGGACAGTGTCAAGCTGTTAAAGGACTGCGGCATCGATCTAAAGAACGGCGTCAACAAGCTCAAGGCCGAATGTGACAATTTTCCGATGGAGATCTATTTTCTGCGGGACGATGATATCCCGCAGTATGTGGAAGATGCGGTGGCCGATATCGGCATTGTGGGGGAGAATGTGATGTATGAGAAGAACAAGAAGGCGGTGATCGTGGAGCAGCTGGGGTTTGGAAAATGCCGGCTTTCCGTGGCGGTGGGGCGGAATGAATCCTATGAAGGGGTAGAATATCTCCGGGGAAAGCGGATCGCCACGAGCTATCCGGTGCTGGTGCAGCAGTACCTGGATAAACATGGGGTACCGGCGGAGATCCAGGAGATCAGCGGTTCGGTAGAGATCGCGCCGGGGATCGGGTTGGCGGATGCCATTGTGGACCTGGTGAGCAGCGGCAGCACGTTGTTCATGAATGGCCTCAAGGAAGTGGAGACGGTGCTGCGATCGCAGGCGGTGCTGGTGCGGAATGAAGAGCTCGGACAGGAGCAACAGCGGTTGCTGGAGAAATTTTTGTTCCGTATCCGCGCGGTAAAAAAAGCGCGCAACAATAAGTACGTGTTATTGAATGCCCCCAATGATAAATTGCCGGAGATCGTTGGAATGTTGCCGGGGATGAAGTCCCCGACTGTACTGCCGTTGGCGGAGGCGGGGTGGAGCAGTGTCCACAGTGTCATCAGCGAGAATGATTTCTGGGACATCATCGAGAAATTGAAAGGTGCCGGTGCACAGGGGATCCTGGTGGTACCGATAGAAAAAATGATAATCTAATCTATTTTTATGGAAATTATAGACGTTCGGAAGCCGGAGGCGGCTCCGGTGGGAGGATGGCTGCAGCGGCCGGTGCTGGACACGCGGAATTTGGAGGAGAAGGTCGCGGCGATCCTGGCCGAGGTGCGGCGGGACGGAGATGCGGCGGTGCGGAAATTCTCGCTGGCGTTCGACAAATCGGCGCCGGAGGTGCTGGAGCTGACGGCGGCGGAGATCGCCGGGGGAGCTCGCGGGTTGGATGAGGCGCTAAAGTCGGCGATCCGGACGGCGGCGGAAAATATTACGGCATTTCATCGATCGCAGCTGCGGCATGAGTCTTCGGTGGAAACGATGCCGGGCGTGCGTTGCTGGCGCAAGAGCATTGGCATCGAAAAGGTGGGGTTGTATATACCCGGCGGTACGGCGCCCTTGTTCTCTACGCTCTTGATGTTAGCCATACCCGCGAAGATCGCGGGCTGTCGTGAGATCGTGTTGTGTTCGCCGCCGGGCAGGGATGGGCGGTTGCATCCGGCGATCCTTTTTGCGGCCTCGCTTGTGGGGGTGACGAGGGTCTTTAAGGTGGGTGGTGTGCAGGCCATTGCGGCGATGGCGTATGGGACGGAGTCGATCCCTGCGGTGTATAAGATCTTTGGGCCCGGCAATCAATATGTGACCTGTGCCAAACAACTGGTGCTGCGGGACGGGTTGGCCATCGATATGCCCGTGGGTCCAAGCGAGGTGGCGGTCTTTGCCGACGAGACGGCGTATCCGGGTTTTGTGGCCGCGGATCTGCTTTCACAGGCGGAGCATGGGGCGGACAGCCAGGTGGTACTGGTGAGTCCCGATCCGGGGATGGTCGACACTGTACTGGCAATGGTGGAAATACAGCTGAATGACCTGCCACGTGCGGATATTGCGAGACATGCGTTGCAGAACAGCCGGGCCTTTATCGTGAGAGATGCTTCACAGGCCATGGAGCTGCTGAACGAATATGCACCCGAGCATCTGATCCTGGCGTGTGCGGATGCGGAGTTGCTGGCGGAGCAGGTGGTCAATGCGGGCAGTGTTTTTCTGGGGCATTATTCGCCGGAGAGTGTAGGGGACTACGCCAGCGGCACGAATCACGTCCTGCCGACCAACGGTTATGCCCGGGCGTATAGCGGGGTCAGCCTGGATAGTTTTGTCAGGAAGATCACGTTCCAGCAGCTGACCCGTGAGGGACTGAGCGGGATCGGGGATACGGTGCGGCTGATGGCGGAAGCGGAGGGGCTGGAAGCGCACGCAAGGGCGGTAACGATGAGGACCGAAGAATTACGATGAACACCGCCGCGGGCTCGCGGCGCCACAAATTACGAATATGTTTAATTTAGATAAATTGCTGCGCGATAACATTCGCGCGCTCGTGCCCTATTCTTCGGCGCGGGATGAATTTAAAGGAGACGCCCGCGTTTTTATCGATGCCAACG
>DASYZH010000347.1:0-11092 GCA_035946435.1 Puia sp.
CCAGAGATAGCCGGTGAAAAGCAGGATGATGGCGGCCACGAAGAAATGGGTCAGCGTCTCGTAGCTCTTTCCTTTTTTCTGGAGGTAGGTGCCGGCGAAGTAGCCAAGGATCACGTTGACGATGGCGGGCAGCGTGCTCGCGATGCCTTCGGGGTCGAAAGCTACGCCTTCGCCATGGTACATATGAACCGGGCCGAACACGGCTTTGTCCACCGCGGTGCCGAAAAAGCCTTCGAGGCTAAAGGGGTCGCCCGGCGTGCCCAGCAGCAGACACCAGGCCCAATAAAGCAGGAGCATACAGCCGGCGAGAAAGAACGCGCCGCGCAGTTTGGCAAAATAAACGATAATGGCGCCCAGCCCGTAACAAAGGGCGATGCGTTGCAGGACGCCCATTACGCGGATGCCCGCGAGTTCCCCCTTGTCGTTGAGATATTCCCAGCCGGTGGGAATTAGTCTATCGTGATACCAGTGAAAGAAGGGGAACCAGTTGAGCAGGAAGCCGATCACGAAGATCAGCAGCGTCCTTTTGAGCACCTTTTGCATAAAAGCCGCCGTGCCCTGGTTTTCGAACCTTGGCATTACGAACGCCAGCGCGTTGCCCACCGCAAAAAGGAAAAAGGGGAACACGAGATCGGTGGGTGTCAGTCCATGCCAGGGCGCGTGGTCCAGCGGCCCGTAGGCAGCTCCCGGCTGGTTGTTGACCAAGATCATAAAGGCGACGGTTGCTCCCCGGAAGACGTCCAGGGAATAGTAGCGTTGGCGAGGTGCGTTCATCGGTTGAAGGTACTACACTTCAACTTAAGAGATAAAATAGTATTATAGCCGCTATCACTCCAAGGATTAAAAAGATCAACAGTTTTTTCATGTCTATAAAACGGAAAATCAGCGGGTGTCCCCTATGGATTAGAAAATTTTAATGTCCCCGGGGCACCGACCGGGTGTAAAATGGATGTCAGGACATAGTTTTTGTATCTTCGGCCCGTAATCTATGGACCTCACCCCGCATCACTACCAACGATTCGAAAGCATCTTTGGCGATCTCTACCAACCTCTTTGCTCTTATGCCTTCACATTCGTGCAGGATACGAATATGAGCGAGGACATCGTCCAGGAGGTGTTCACCCGTATTTGGGAAACCCGTAAAGACCTTCTCCTAACCGACAATATCCGCTTTTATCTCTTTTCGGCCGTCCGCAACAATTGTATCACCCATCTTCGCCGCCTGAAAAGCGGCAGGACCATACCCTGGAACGAGAAGGAACTGGCGGGTAACCCGGCCGTCGCGCCAAAGGAAGGGAGTGATAAGGGTCAATATGAGCAATTGCTCAGGGAGGCCATCGATCTGTTACCCGAAAAATGCCGGGAAGTATTCGTACTCAGCAGGATCGGCCATTTGAAATACAAGGAAATCGCCGATATCCTCTGCATCTCGGATAAAACCGTCGAAAACCAGCTAGGCAAGGCGCTAAAGCTGATCCGCGAATTTTTAAAGAAAAGAGACATCTATAATAGGGGTAAATAATTGATAAGCGTTTTATAAGATAACCAGGTGTTCATGAAAGATATCAACGAAAATATCGGGTCATTGCTGGAGCGGCAGTTCCAGGGCGAGTTGAACCGGGAAGAATATGCAGCCCTCGTGCACATCTGGGAGACCAGTTTCCCGGTGCTGAACAGCCCTGTGTTCGACACCGCTGCGGCCTGGAAAAAGGTGCGGGAGAACGCCGGCGGAGGAGCGATCAGCGGCAGCAGGCGCATCCTGCGCTTTGCCTGGGTAGCTGCGGCTTGCGTGTTGCTGGCCGTGGCCGGCTGGTGGTATTTCGGCGTCCAATCGCAGCTGGGGGAAAGAACCATCTTTGCCGCTGATGGCAATCGTATCCTTACCCTCCCCGATTCCTCAACGATCCATCTCCGTAAAGGCTCGAAGCTTACTTATTCACAAGCGTTTTCGACCGGCCGGGGACCCCGGGTCGCAACGCTCGAAGGGGAAGCCTTTTTCGAGGTCCGGCATAATGCCCAAAGGCCCTTTAGGATCAACACCAGGCAGGCGACCGTCGAAGATCTGGGAACCAGCTTCGCCATCCGGCAGGAAGATACGGCCTGCCAGGTGCTCGTCACCGCCGGAACGGTAAAATGTACGGCCCGGAATTCGCCGGCGGATGCTATCATCCTTGCGGCCGGTGAGCGGGCGCTGCTTCGCGCCGGTGGCTGGACCAGGTACCCGGGCGCCGATCCTAATTTCCTTTCGTGGAAAGATCGTACATTGGAATTCGATGAGTCGCCGCTCGACAGCGTTCTAATCGCTGTGCAGGAGCTGTATGGTGTTCCGGTGACCCTTTCGGCGGATCTGCGCGCGAAATCCGATAAGATACGGATAACGGCCCGCTTTAGCGCCGGGGAACAGCTAAAGGATGTGCTCGAGGAGATCCGGCTGACCACAGGACTCGGCATGCAACATGAAAAGGATACGATCATCTTCTTTGAACAATGAGATCCTCCTTCAAAAATGGGCCGGAGACTCGTTCTTCGCGCATTTGCCACCTGTTATACTTTATGCTGCCCGTTCTTTGTTCGCTATCCTGCCAATCTCTCCATGCACAGCGGGGCATTTTTTATCGGCCTTTTCATTCGCAGCTGCAAAAGGGTACGATCCGCGACTTCCTGGAGGAGATCAATGCGCGTAGTGGAATAACCATCGAATACGCGAGCGGGAATATTCCCCTCGACAAGCCCGTCGTAGTCGGCAGCGAGATCGCCACGCTCGGTGCGCTATTACAAACCATCCTTGCCGGTGAGCATATCCGGGTGATCCAAAAGAACGACAAGGTACTTTTGGTCCCTTCACCTGTGGCCCTGCCCGACGACGCCTTCTTGCCGGTGTACTCCGTGTTTGGGCTCGTCCAGGAAGCCGATGGCCATGAAGCATTGAGCGACGCCGTCATTTGGGAACCCTCCACCCGTAAAGGAACCGTGTGCAATGTATACGGCTATTTCGCGTTGTGGTTGCCGGAAGGGCGTCACCGGCTGGAGATCACGCACACCGGCTATAAACCCCGCATTGTAGACCTGGACCTGCATTGGGATCAGCGGCTCGATGCCTCGCTGTTGCCCAACGAAGCCATCCAGGAGGTCATTGTTTCCGGTGTCGACGTAACAAAAAGGAATGGTGGTGAAACCATCGCTCCGGGCCGATATGACAGCTATACCAATTTCCTCGGCGAGAACGATGCGTTGCGTTCCGTGTATCTGTCCCCCGGTGTTCTCAATGTAAGCGACGCCTCCAGCGGGCTGCTGGTACGCGGGGGCGAACAGGACGAAAACCTGTTCCTGCTGGACGGCAACCCCATCTTCAATCCGACCCACATGCTGGGGGCGCTATCCATTGTAGACAAGACTTCGTTACGCGCGATCCAGTTCTATAAGAGCGGGTTCCCTTCGCGTTATAGCGGAGCGCTCTCTTCGGTGATCGATGTTTACACCAAGGATGGGAATATGCAACATTGGAGCGGAGAAGCCAACGTCAACGACCTGGCGGCCTCGATCACGCTGGAGGGGCCCTTGCGAAAGAACAAGACTGCCGTAATGTTGTCTTTCCGTCACAGCATGCCCAATTATCTGCTCGACGTGTTCCAAAAAGACTTTTTCACCGATTTTTACGACGCCCATTTCAAGGTATCCCACCAATTCGATGCCGACAACAAGCTAACGCTCGACCTGTATGCGGGCGAAGACGATCTCGATCTGCAAACGAGCGCCCAGAATCTGAATAACAGGCAGCGATGGGGAAACAGGATGGCCTCCGTGAGCTGGACGCATGTACTGGGGTCGCAATCCTTTGTCTCCACCTCCGTGAATGCCACCAACTACTATAACCTTGCCGGTTTCGTGTATACGATCTATGATACCCTGGGCAATCCGGTGAGCAATCATTCCTTCAATACCTATTCTTCGATAAGCCAGTTTAGTTTCAGGACACAATTCGAGCTGAACGGAGGCAATCGGGTCCGGTTCAACTATGGTGCGGAGGCGGCCTATACCCGGATCAAACCCTTCGACAGCAAGGTCGATTCCAGCATCTCGCTGGATCCTTCGTCCTTTGAGAGTGCGCCACCCCTACCCTTTGGCGAATACACGTTGTATGCGGAAAGCGAACTCAAAGCCACCCCAAAATTTTCGCTCCGGCCCGGAGTCCATTTTTCTTTTTATCAATTCAGCAATTTTACGACCGCCGCCCTGCAGCCCCGGCTATTCGCCTCGTACAAATGGTCGGCACATCATCAGCTATACGCTTCATACGACCGGATGACGCAATACCTGCACCTGGTCACCAATCCATCCCTGGGTATCAATAGCGATCTCTGGGTTCCCAGCACTCCGATGCTCCAACCGGAGAACAGCCAATCGTTCGATCTCGGCTATTCTTATCAAAAAAAGGGCGTGCTCAAGTTGACGGCAGATCTCTACTGGAAAAAAATGACGAACGTAACCAACTATGCGGAAGGCAAGAGCTTTTTTATCAACACCGACTCGGCCTGGGAACAAAATATCGAAGCAGGCAAGGGCTGGAGCTATGGGAGCGAGCTCGTACTGGAAAAGACCGGTGAGAAACTAAACGTCCACGTCGCCTACACCCTCTCCTGGAACTGGCGCCAATTCGACCAGATCAACTTCGGGAAAAAATTCCCTTTTAAATACGACCGGCGGCATAATCTCAACATTGCGACAACCTATAAACTGGATAAGACCAAAGATGTTTCCGCTTTGTGGATGTTCGCTACGGGGGACGTCTATTCCTTTCCGGAAAGTATCTATCCGGACTTTGACAATGCACAGCAGATCGAGGACCCCAATGACCTGCTGAAAAATTACCGGTTCATCTATCATTTCTCGGGGGTCAACCAGTACCGTACTCCGCCCTATTCCCGGCTTGACCTTTCCTTTAGCTATCACCCGCCCAGGAAAAAAAAATATGGCCTCTGCTGGACGGGCGGTGTTTATAATGTGTATGGCGCCCCCAGCCAATACAGCTATGGCCTTGCCGGTACCCTGCAAACGAAAAGCATCGTCATCGTGTCCGAAGATAAATTTTTCAATATTACTCCTTATATTTCCGTTACCGTTGATTACTAAGCCGATCATATGGTCCATCGCCGGGATGCTGTTGCTGGTATTTTCCTGCAAAAAATCCCCTTATCCTGCGGGTCTCGTGCAGAACGAGCTGGTGGTATTGGCGGAGATCACGGCTGGTCAGCCGCTTAAGATCCCCGTGAGCAAGAGCATCCAGGTAGGCAACGGCGGCATCATTTCCTTCGACAAGGTGACGACGGCGAATGTCATTGTCTCACCGCCCGGAGGTACGCCGATCACCTGCCTGCTGAACAGTTCGTCCTTCTATGCCGGCGACCCCGCCAGTGTTTATACCAGCCGGCATGCACCGGCCTATAACACGCGTTATCGTCTCCAGGTGCAGGATCCGGTGTCGGGCACCGTCACTGCCGAAACGACCATCCCCTCGCGGGTCCGCATCTTCGGCTTCGACACCAGCAGTACCTTCCGCGGCGGCCTGCCGGTGTTAGCCGTGCGGGTTTCTTTCAACGACCCCCCGGATTCCGTGAACCAGTATGTCTTCGAAGCGCTCAAGCAACTGATGCGTGTCAGGCATTTATTCACCTACCAGGGCAAGACCTACAATTATGACACCCCAAAAGGTTATACCCTCTACCAAATGATCCAAGGCCAGCCGGGGGTGAGTCTCCGCCGCGACACCGTCGCCACCGATACACTACTGCGGCTCATGGTCTATACCGGTGATAAGAACACCGATAACGCCAAGGTGAGCACGCTCGACAGCCCTTTCGAGCGCATTTTCCTGCCGGATCGCGTTTTCAACGGCCGGGCCTACACGGAGACGTTCTATGTGGACAAAACCTATTTTACGGCTGCGAGCAACCAGGGACCGGGGAGGGTCCTGCTGATGGTCAAATCCGCCAGCCCGGAGCTCTATAACTATCTCTTTTGGTACGAACAATACAAATCTTCGATCGAATCGCTGCCTCCCGATCAGCTTTATTCTCCACCGGGCAACATCAAGAACGGACTGGGCATCTTTGGCGGCAGCAGCATGCGCCGATGGGTTTACTATTTTGATCCTTTGTATTAAAATAATTCCCCCGGGCGTAGGGGTATTCCTATGGCTTCGCGTTTTCCGGATAGCAACAATGCTCAAAAGCCGATCATAGGAGAACCCCCGAGGTCACTCCGAACATTCCATGTGAAGAGGGGACTTCGGCTTATTTTTAAGAATATGCCCCGTTTACGTGTCTTGCTCTATCATAGCATTTCGGCGGATGGAAGCCGGGACGATCTCACGGTGAGCGCGGCACAGCTGGAAGCGCAGTTCCAGCACCTGCGCCGGCGGGGCTATAACTCCATCCTGCTCAGCGATCTAATTGCCTATTACGAGCGTAGGAGGTCGTTGCCTCCCAAACCCGTGCTGATCACCTTCGACGATGGCTTTCTCAACCATGTGACGGTCGCTTATCCCCTGGCAAAGAAATACCGGATGAAGATCAACCTTTTCGTTATTCCGTTCTTTATCCGCACCGGTGGCTATCGATCCACGCCCTGTGCCCAGCCGGCCGATCTAGAAAAGATGGATCCGGCGCTGGTCGAGGTGGGGTTGCATTCGTATGCACATCTCAGCTATGCCGACCTACATCCGGAGGAGATCGAATTCGACATCGACAGGGGCCTCCAGACCCTGCAGGAGATGGGGATCGCCTACCAGCCATGTCTCGCCTACCCTTTTGGTGCTTTTCCGCGTGGGCCGCAGAACTTATTCGAGCTCCTCCAGCGCAAGGGTATCCGGCTGGCCTTTCGCATCGGCAACCGCATCAACTCTTTGCCGCTCCGCGAAAAATTCCTCATTCAGCGCATCGACGTCCGCGGCGATGAGTCGTTGGTTCGCTTTCGGCTGAGCCTGGGGTTTGGAAGGAAGTTGTGGTAGGCTAATCCGCGGGCGAACGCGGATCATAGGAACAATGACGAAATTCACAGGTGTGGGAGAGGCGCGGGAAAATAAATTTTGCAGTTTATACCGATTGGTATAATTTTACATCGTGAATAAGGCAGAACGTACACGGCAATTCATCATCGAGAAGGCGGCGCCGGTCTTTAACCAAAAGGGCTACGCAGGCACCTCGCTTAGTGATATGACGGATGCCACGGGTCTTACCAAGGGCAGCATCTACGGCAATTTTGCCGATAAGGACGAGGTCGCGCTGGCTTGTTTCGACTATTCCTATAAAAAGGTACAGGAGGCGATCAGCAAGGCGATGGAAAAATATTCCGGCTACCGCGATAAGCTGCTGGTATATGTAGAGGTATATACCAACCGCGGCAACCACGACCTGCCCATTGGCGGATGCCCCGTGCTGAATACCACGGTAGATGCCGATGACACCCATCCGGGCTTACGGGCGAAGGCCGGCGCGGCGCTGATCCAGTGGAAGGAACGGATGGCCAGGCTCATCGAGCAGGGTAAGGCTGCCGGCGAATTCAAGCCCACCGTGAATAGTGAGCAGATCGCGCTCACCATCATCGCCATGCTTGAAGGCATGATCGTGGTGGGCAGAAGCACGGGCAAGCCGGGATATGCCAAGTCCGTAATCGATTCGATCGAACAGCTGATCCGGGGGCTGTGATCGCCGCGGGGCCGGCGGATGGGGCGCGAACAAGCTTGAATTTTTTTTTACTCAAAAATATACCGATCGGTATATTTTATAAACCAAAAGATCATGAAAACGTCCAACAACAAAATACTGATCATCGGCGGCAGCGCCGGCATCGGTTTGGCTATCGCTCAATCCCTGAGCGTCAACAACCAGGTGATCATCACCGGGAGGAATGCGGCGCGTTTGCAGCAGGCTGCCGCCAAATTGAAAAATACAACGGCCATTGTCAGCGATGTCTCGGAGGCGGCAGACGTAGATCGCCTCGTGAGCCGTTTGTATGCCGAACATCCCGATCTCAACGTCGTGATCAACAACGCCGGTAAGGCCTTTGTCTATGATCTTACCGGTGACGGCGCGGATGGTTTTGACAAGGCCGGTGAAGAGATGCTGACCAATTACCTGTCGGTCATCCGGCTCAACGAAAAATTACTGCCTTTGCTCCGGCGTCAACCCGAGGCCGCCATCGTCAACGTGACCTCCATCGTGGCCTTTGCCCCCGGAGCCGTTCTTGCTACCTACTCTGCCAGCAAGGCGGCCCTGCGTTCTTACACGCAAACCCTGCGTTACGTGCTGCGTTCGACCAACATAAAGGTCTTCGAATTGATGCCCCCGCTTGTCGACACCGAATTTTCGACCGGGATAGGTGGCCACCTGGGTATCAAGCCCGCAGTGGTCGCGGAAGAATTGGTTAAAGCCCTCAAAGAAGACCGTTTCGAGATCCGCGTCGCCGGGACGGAAGATCTCTATAAAGTTTTTTTGAATTCGCCCGAACAGGCGCTGGAAGTATTGAACGACAGGGAGAGCGCAAAAGCCAGATAAGATGAACCGGACAATACTGATGATCACGGTGATCGCCGCGGCCGTGATGGAACTGATCGATACGTCGATCGTCAATGTGGCTTTGTCATACATGAGTGGCAATCTGGGGGCGACATTGGAAGACACGTCGTGGGTCATCACGGCCTACGCCATTGCCAATGTGATCGTGATCCCCATCACCAGCTTCCTCGCGGGGAAACTGGGCCGGCGCAATTACTATATCGGGTCGGTGATCCTGTTCACGGTGTGTTCTTTTCTATGCGGACAGGCTACCAATATTTGGACGTTGGTAGCCTTCCGTTTTTTTCAGGGCATGGGCGGTGGTGCGTTGCTTAGTGTGTCTGCGGCCATCGTCTATGAGCAATTCCCAAAGGATAAGCAGAATGTCGCCAGCGCCCTTTTTGGGGTGGGCGTCTTTGTGGGCCCCACCATTGGTCCTACCCTGGGTGGTTTTATCACCGAGCATTATGCCTGGCCCTGGATCTTTTATATCAACGTGCCCATCGGTCTGGCCGTGGCCGTCATCTGTTCGCGGATGCTCGGTGAGCCGGCCGCGAAACCCACGGTGAGCAGTATCGACTGGTTTGGGATCTTTCTTTTGGCGATAGGAGTAGGGTCTTTACAGACCGTGCTGGAACGGGGGGAAACGGACGATTGGTTTTCGGCGAACTACATCGTAGTACTGACCGTGCTGGCGGCAATAGGCATCGGCGTATTCATCTGGTGGCAATTCAAGACGAGAAGTCCTGTAGTTAATTTGCGAGTTCTTAAGAGCAAGAACCTGAGTGTTGCTGCGATTCTTACCCTTGTTTCCGGCGTCGGTATCTATTCATCGGTGTATCTCACCCCCGTGTATGCGCAGCGGCTGCTGGGCTTTACCCCGACAACCACGGGCCTGCTGTTGCTCCCGGGCGCCATCCTGGCCATCGGCGGTCTGCTGATCTCGGCCCGGCTGCTGCAGCGGGGGATCTCGCCGGTGGTCATGATCACGACGGGTATGCTCATGTTCATCATTTTTACCTGGCAGCTGTCGCATCTGGACCTCGATGCCGGTTTCTGGGATATCTCGCTTTCACTGATCTGGCGGGGTGTGGGGCTCGCCATCGTCACCGTTCCGCTCTCGACCCTGGCGATCTCCACGCTGGAGGCTAAGGACATACCGCAGGGAACGGCATTGAATAATATGATGCGGCAGCTGGGCGGCTCGTTTGGGATCGCGATGGTCAACACCTATCTTACCCGGCGTAACGCCGTGCATCGTACGGATCTCGTCGAGCATGTCACCAGCGGCGACCCCGGCTTAGCGGCACGGCTGGACAGCTATACCCGGTACCTTGTGAACAAAGGAGCCGTGCTGGCCGACGCCCGGCACCAGGCCCTCGGGTTGCTGGACAATGCCGTCTCGCGGCAGTCCAATGTGTTGAGCTTTGGCGATGCCTACCTGCTCCTGGGCATCTGTTTCGTGGTTTGCATGCCGCTGCTGCTGCTGACCCGCCGGAAGAAGGGGGTAAAACCGGCCGTCGCGCTGGCGGAGCACTAGGGCATCCCGCGGCCCGGCCGGTTCCGGGGCTTCCGCCCGTCTCGCTGTATTTTCGTACTTTTAAGCCATGAACGTGCTACTATTCAATGGTTGCAGCGACACCAGGCCGGAGACCACCGGACGGAAGATCACGGCCTATCTGCATCAGCTACTCAACGATAAGGGCTATTCCGTTACGGAGGTGAACGTGTCCGACGCGCATATCCCCTTTTTTGAGCTGCGGCAACCTCATCCCGTGCCGGCAGTAGAGGAGATGGTCGAGGCGTTCTTACAAAGCGATCTGCAGATCTGGCTTACGCCCTTGTACCACGGGGGGATGACGGGGGCCATGAAGAATTGTCTCGACTGGCTCGAGCTTACATCAAAGAACGAAAAGCCCTATCTCACGGATAAGGTGGTGGGACTGGTCTGCTGGGCGGACGGCGGCCAGGCCATGCAGGGCATCAACGCCATGGATGCTGTTGCCAAGGCGCTTCGCGCCTGGGTCATCCCCTATACCGTTCCGCTTGTTAAAAGTCAACTCTACACGGATGCCCATCGACGTGAGCTCGCCGTTGAACAGACCCGAAAGCTCGACCGGCTTGTAGCCTTGCTCGGCAATGCCAGGCAGTCCCTCATCCTAACTCCCTGACCCATGCCCCATACACGCAAAACAGCAGCCCCGCCGGCCTTAGCGGATTTTCTCCCACTCACTGCCGTCGGCATCAATGGCAGTCTTTGGATCGAGCATGACGGCCAGCGTTTTTTTGGCCCGGGACCGGTTCAGCTGCTGGAGCTGATCGAAGAAACGGGCTCCATCAACCAGGCCGCAAAAAAAATGGACATGTCCTACAAGAAGGCGTGGGGCATCATCAACAACCTCAATGCTACGGCAACACATCCCCTCGTCATTACGGCTACCGGCGGCCAAAAGGGCGGCGGCTCCACCATCTCCGCAGAAGCCAAAGCGCTCATCGCCTATTACCGCGATCTGCGCATACGCTTTGCGCAGTTCCTCGAA
>DASYZH010000348.1:0-6743 GCA_035946435.1 Puia sp.
GGAGGCTTTTTCCGTAACTTAAGGCATGCAATCGCCCGACGATATCTCCCTTGCCCAATGGTCCCTCATCGAGGAATGGCGCGCCGGCAAATGGAAGACCCTCGACTTTCCCCGGCTGACCCGCGAAGATTTTGACCTCGACGGCATCGAGCTGGTCAACACCTTACTGGAAGTACCCACCGAAACTTATCTCAAACAACTCAAAGAGAATGCCGCGGCGCACCGCATAAACATCGTCCTCATCATGGTCGACGACGAAGGCGACGGCTGTGCCCCCACGAAGGAAGGCCGCAGAGAATTCGCCCTCTTCCATCGCAAATGGGTGGACATCGCACATTATCTCGGATGCCACGCGATCCGTACCAACTGCCGCGGCCCACAGAATGTCGACAGAAAGGAAGCCCTCGAGTGGGCCACCGAATCCTACCATATGCTGCTGGAATATGCAAAACCCGCCGGCATCGGCATCCTCATCGAAAACCATGGTGGTGTTTCAAATGATGCGGCCTGGATGGTGGACCTCATGAAAAGAGTCGACGATCCCAACTTCGGCACCTATCCGGATTGGCGCCAGCCCGCCCCCGATTTCGACAACGTCGATTATCTCGCCAGGACCCTCCCTTTCGCCAAAGGCATGTCCTACCGCAACCAGCCCACGGACGAGGGCTCCATCCACATGCTCGATCTCTGCCGCCAAAAGGGTTTCCACGGCTGGTATGGCATCGAATCCCCCGGCCGCACCCAGATCACAAAAGCGATCCAATTGCTAAAAGCTCATCTTAATAAAAGATAACCCGCATGCTGCTCAACTATTTCAAAACCGCCTGGCGCATCATCGTCCGAAGCAAATGGTACAGCGTGCTCAATATCATGGGCCTGGCCACCGGAATGGCGGTGACGCTGCTCATCGGTCTTTGGGTCTACGATCAATATTCCTACGACCGGTTCCTCCCGGATTACCAGCGCATCTACCAGGTAAAGAGCAACTATAGCATGAATGGCGATGTCTCCACAGAGAACAGCACCCCTTCAAAGCTCGCCGATGTGCTGCGGACGGAGATACCCGAGGTAGAATATGCGTCGGAGACGGATTGGTTCGGTATGCATGGCCTCAAAGCAGGCGATAAAAAATTATACATAAATGGCGGTCAGGTCCAAAAAGATTTTCTAAAGCTCTTTCAGTTCCCCCTCCTCCGGGGAAATGCCGGCGCCGTCCTGAACGATCCCTATTCGATAGTCCTCTCCGCGTCGACGGCCAAAGCCCTCTTCGGCAATGTCGACCCGACAGGCAAAACCGTTCGTTTCGACAACACAAATGACCTCAAGGTCACCGGCGTCCTCGCAGACCTGCCGGCAAACTCCTCTTTTCAGTTTCATTACCTGGTCCCCTTCAGCTACTACGAGCTCACGACACCGTGGGTAAAGCATATGCGCTCTTTGTCGTTTGGGGACGGGAACGCTTTCCAGCAATTCGTAAGGCTGAAACCCGGAGCGTCATACGCACGGGTAGCCGCTAAACTCAAAGACATCGAGAAAGGAGCCAACGACCTGAATGCGAAGAACACGGAGATCATCCTCCAGCCAATGGCGCATTGGCATCTGATTACCGACTATAAAAATGGTCAGGAGGCCGGCGGATTCGTCGATTACGTCCGGTTGTTCGGCATCGTAGGCTTGCTCGTGCTGGCAATCGCCTGCATCAATTTTATCAATCTTACCACGGCCCGGTCGGAAAAACGGGCGCGGGAAGTAGGTGTCCGCAAGGCCCTTGGCTCGGAACGTAAGCATCTGATCTTCCAGTTCCTCGCGGAATCGACGGTGCTCGTTTTTGTCGCATTTTGTATCGGACTCTTGATGGCCGGGCTGGCGCTGCCCGCGTTCAACAGCCTCACAGGCAGCTACGTCAGCATTCCGTTTACCAATGGCGGGTTTTGGTTGTTGATCACCGGCGCTATGTTGATCACCGCCCTCGCCGCGGGCAGCCGGCCTGCGTTTTACCTCTCTTCCTTCAAACCTGTAAAAGTGCTCAAGGGACCCATGCACACCGGCAAAGTCGCCAGCCTCCCGCGAAAAGCCCTGGTGGTCTTGCAGTTCAGCTGTTCGGTCGCCCTGATCATCAGTACCCTCATCGTTTACCGGCAGATTCAATATGCGAGAAGCCGACCCACGGGGGATGACCTCCACCGGCTCCTGGCCACCGGAGGGAGCGTGGATCTCATCCACAATTATCCGGCACTTAAAAATGAACTGTTGAACACAGGCATTGCATCATCCGTCACCATGTCCTCGGCGCCGGCAACGGCGGTCTATTTACACGACGATATCTCGGGCTGGCCCGGTAAAAAAGCCGGTGACCGGATGACACTAGGCGTGATCTGGGTGAGCAAAGATTATTTCAAAACGATGGGCATGACCCTCGCCTCGGGTAAAGATTTCGACGGCGTATCGGATAAAGCGACCGTGATCCTCAACGAAGCAGCGGTAAAACGGCTCGGAGTGAAACAGCCGCTGGGGCAAACCCTCCGATACGATACCACCCGCACGATCATCGGCGTGGTCAAAGATGCCTTGATGCAGTCCCCATTCAGCCCCGCCGATCCTACCGTGTTCGTGTATGATTACGATCCCGCTCCTGGAAGTATTATCACCTACCGGCTATCACCGCACATCGCTACGGCGGACGCGCTCGCCCGGCTGGCGCCCATCTTCAACAAATACAATCCTTCCTATCCTTTCGATTATCAGTTCGAAGACGCTAACTATGCCGCAAAATTCAACGCAGAGATGCTGGTCGGTAAGCTGGCGGCGGTCTTTGCCATCCTGGCCATTTTTATCTCCTGCCTTGGATTATTTGGACTCGCCGCGTATATGGCGGAGCAACGACACAAAGAAGTAGGTATCCGAAAGGTCTTAGGCGCCTCCGTCTCGCAGATCTGGCTTCTCCTCACCGGCGATTTTGTCGTTCTCGTGCTGATCAGTTGTGTGATCGCAAGCCCCATCGCTTTCTATTTTTCACAGGGCTGGCTGCAGAAATATGAGTACCGTATCGGCATCGGTCCCTGGGTCTTTATCGCTGCCGCCCTCGCGGCTATAGTGATTACGGTGGCGACCATCAGTTTCCAGGCGATCAGAGCCGCCATAGCCAACCCTGTGAGCTCTTTACGGACCGACTAGACTTCAAAGGCTGGGATAGCAACGTGGGAGTGTGGAAAAAATACCCCAGAAGGGTCTGGCTCCAAAGCGATAACTTGTGTTTTTGATTTTTATTGTTATTCATCGTGGACCAGCAACTCTCTATAAAAACATCGAACAGCCGTATGGGTGGACTACACACGGTACGATCGGTGATAGCTAAATTACCGTTGCCGTGCCTTTTGTTCTGGGGTGAGGAGTCGCAGGTATACTACAACGATAGTTTTTCGCGCCAGGTCACACGATTTTCCAACAAGCTGTTTAACGAAGGGGCGCTCGCACAAACATTGCTGGCCGATACCTGGCCGGCTATTGCGCCGCTTATTGAACAAGTCTTCGCGACGGATGAGGCCATTCCTGCCGTTAAAGGCATGTTCCCTTTTTTAGAGGAAGCATTCGATCTGCACGATCTTCAACCGGTAAGCGATAGCACCGGGAAGACCTGCTGTGTGCTGATCAGCTTTGTTGCAAAAGAAGCGGATGCTGTCGCCCGTGACAAGATGGACGTGCAACGCAGGCTGTATGATGCCATTACCGCCAGCACGCCTGACCTGGTATATGTATTCGACCTCGATTATAAATTCGTATATGCGAATAGGGCGTTGTTGGAGATGTGGGGCCGGACCTGGGACCAGTCGATAGGGCAGGGGCTGCTGGCGCTGGGCTATGAACCATGGCATGCCCGGATGCACGAACGCGAGATCGACGAAGTTGTCGCAACAAAAAAGCCTATCCGCGGCGAAGTGTCGTTTCCGCATGCTACCCTGGGTAAACGCATCTATGACTATATCTTCGCCCCCATTTTCAATGAGAACGGCGTGGTGGAATTGATTGCCGGCACCACGCGGGATATTTCGGACCTGAAACATATCGAAGAGGCGTTGAAACAAGGCGAGGAGCAGTTCCGCACCCTTTCCGAATCGCTCGAGCACCTCGTAGCGGAACGTACTAAAGAGCTGCAACGCTCCAATGAAGACCTGCTCCAGTTTGCGCACGTGGCGTCGCACGACCTCAAAGAGCCCGTACGGAAAATAAGGACCTCTGCGAACAGGCTCATGGAAGACGAGACCTCGAGCCTCTCGGGGAGAAGCCGGGTTTTTATCAGGAAAATAGACAAGGCGGCGGACAGGATGTTTCAGATGATAGATGGCGTACTGCGTTACTCGACCATGACCCATCTGGAGGAAGATATCAGGAAGATCGATCTTAACCAGGTCTTGCAGCAGATCGAATACGACCTGGAAATAAAGATCCAGGAGCGTGAGGCCAGCATACGTTACGGCGGACTGCCGGCGATCGAAGGCGTCCCCGTGCTTATCCATCAGCTGTTTTACAACCTCCTCAACAACTCGCTCAAGTTCGTCAAAAAGGATGTGTCGCCGCAGATCACCATCACCGCAAAAACGATGACCCCCGATGGCACCCCCTGGGTAAGCATCGATGTCGCGGATAACGGCATCGGCTTTCTGCAAGACCATGCGGAAAGGATCTTCAATACCTTTACGCGGCTGAATACCAAAGACCAGTATGAGGGGACCGGCCTTGGGCTCTCCTTATGTAAAAAAATAGTAGAAAGACATGGCGGCACGATCACCGCTACGGCCGCTCCGGGCAGGGGAGCCATATTCAACATTTGCCTCCCCGTGAGACAATAAACCGCGATCCGGACGTCATGCCCGCCGACGGCCGCCCTGCAGATGGGAAAATTCTCAGCGTCGTATTAGCAACAATACCCCTCATCAGCCTCAAGCCACGGCAGCTTGCATCTCATGCTCATGATGCTCGACATGCCCGAGCTCCACGAGCTCAGAAGCCGACCGCTGCATCATTTCTGCGGCGAGCCGCCGGTAGTCCTTGGCGCCGTTAGAGCTACGGTCGTAGCTAAAGATATCCTTGCCTGCTTCCTGTGCCTTGGCGAGCTGGATATTGGTGCGGATCACCGTTTGGAAGACCTTGCTATCGAACTTCTCCTCCAGCTGTTTTTTTACGCCGACATTCATTTGCTTGCGCTCGTCGTATTTCGTCATCACCATGCCCATCAGTTCCAGCCGGGGATTGAGTTTCTTGCGGATCATGTCGAATTGCCGCATGAATCCATACACGCCCTTCAGCGGCAGGAACTCGCCGGGCAGCGGGAGCATCACATAATCACTGGCCACCAACGCATTCACCGTGAGCAGGCTTATGGAGTGCGGACAGTCTATAAAAACATAATCGTACCTATCGGTAATGGGCTTCAGCAGATCGCTGATCAGGTATTCCCGGCCCATGAGACCCGCCATCTCGAGCTCGACGATCGCCAGATCGATCGAAGCCGGAACCACATCGAGGCCCGCGGGCGTAGGCACCACCGCATCCAGGAGCCGGCCGCCTTCCTGCAGGATCTCCTTCTTTAATTCCGAATAAAGACTGTATCGAGGCTCTTCCTCGATGCCGAGCGATTGGGAAAGATTCGCCTGCGGATCGGCGTCGATCAATAATACCTTTTTTCCTTGTTGGGATAAGGCTGCACCCAAATTGAGTGCAGTTGTGGTCTTTCCAGACCCGCCTTTTTGGATGGCAATCGAAATTACTGGCATATCTATCGTTTAAGGTTTGAAGTCATTAAAATTATTTAGACTTTTTCTTACCGCTGCAAAGAAGTTCCTAACGGTTGTGGATAATGCGCCTCAAAAAAGAATACCCCCTTCTTATTGGAAACGATAATATCCTTCAACCCATCTCCGTTGAGGTCCTGCACCAACACCTGCAACCCCACGCCCGAATCATCGTCGATCAGATGCGGTATCCACTCCGGCTGTGGCCCGGGCTTGAACTCGAACCAATATAGATCCGCTGGCTCATGTGCCCCCGGGTCTTCACCATTATGCGCATAATATCGCTTTCCCGTGACGAGGTCGGGATAACCATCGCCGTTGACATCCGCCAGGGCCATGGCATGGGTCTCCGAGACTTTGTCAAAGATTAAATGATGGGCCCATCCCGTGTCAGTATGCTCATGCCACCAGATTCCATAGCGATGCGCCGAAGCGCTCACCAGTTCTTGCCCTCCGTCGCCTTTGACATCCAGCGCATAGATCTGCGAGCAGTCTTCCCCCAGGTCGGCCGGATGAAAGGTCCAGTTCTCCGTCGTCGGATCGGCAGGACATTCCCACCATCCTTTGGTGATCACCACATCCTTGCGCCCGTCGCCATTCATATCGATCAATCCAAGCCCATGTGTATACCGGCCTGTGCCGATGTCGCCCCGGGCGATCACATGCCGCGTCCATGTCGTATCCCCCTTTACCGTCGGCGGCTGCAGCCAGATCATTTCTTTGGCTATGGGATCGTTACACAGGAGGTCGGGACGCCCGTCGCCATTCACATCGACCATCGCCGGCGATTCGTTGCCCGCATTGTTCAGCAGGGGATGCATCCGCCAATACCCCGCGCCCGCACCACCGGCCCGCCCGCTCGACCCAGTCCCCGCGCTCGCACCAGCCCCCGCCCCCGCACCGGGCCGCCCGCTCGACCCAGCCCCCACACCGGCCGCCGCGCTCGACCCAGCC
>DASYZH010000349.1:0-11292 GCA_035946435.1 Puia sp.
AGGCATTGCAGAAGGGCAACACGCTCGATTATGAAGCGGATGAAGACCTTCAAGTCTGGTCCGATCCGCATCTGCTGATCACCATTATCCGCAACCTCACCGACAACGCGAATAAATACACCGAACAGGGCGCCATCCGCATCTCGGCGCACCGCGACGGCAGCGAGCTATCGATCACCGTTGCAGATACCGGTAAAGGCATGAGCCCGCAACAGGTGGCGGCCTTCCTGGGTGAGGAGAATCTTGACAATATTAAAAGCGGAAGCCAGCTGGGTCATAAGTTCATCTTTGACCTTACCCAACGGCTGGGTGGCGTCTTGTCCATAGCCAGCGGCGAAAATAGCGGAACGACCGTAAGTGTGCGTATCCCGATGGACCCGCCCCCGCCGAAAAACCAGGGGTCAGACTAGATTATCCATCTGCTTTTTATACTTCCCCGGGGTTATCCGGTAGACCTTTTTGAAGGCCAGGATATAGTTGCTGATGCTCGAATAGCCGATCTCATAGGCGATCTGGCTGATGGACTTGGCATTGTCCGCGATCATCTCCTTCGACTTTTCGATCCGCTTGTTCCGGATATATTCCGAAATAGTCATGCCATGGATCGATTTGAACAGGAAATTCAACCGGTGATAGCTGGTATAGGTCTTTTTCAAAATGGAATCGACGGTAAATGTATCGGAACAATAGCACTCAGAGATATACGACTCTACTTCGCGGATAAGGCTAAGATCGTCCTCATTCTCGATATCCGAAGCGGGGTTGGCGCCAAGCAGCCCGCGGTGACGGTTGCTCAGGAAATACTCCAGCAGGGAGAGCGCATTGTTCTGAACGCTGAGCAGATGCGGCGCCGCTTCCTGACCCGCGGTCATCGCGGCGGAAAAAAGCGATAGCTGACGCCGGCCCAGCCGGCAGGTGATGATACCCGCCCCGTCACCTAGTACCTGTTCGATCTTATGGAACTGCGCATTACCGTCAAAGAACAGCTTCGCCCAGCCTTCCGGGATAACCACCGCCAATGCGGTAAAATGAAGCGGGCCCGGGCAGCGAAAGGTCAGGGGACGCTCCGTACGGCTAAGCAGGCTCAGCCCCGGGATCGCGGCCTGCTCCATCTCGTAGCCAGGGGGCTGAATGCGGAGATCGCCTTTATAAGTGATAAAACTGAGGGTAAATCCGTTTTCGCCGGTCTCCGGCAGGGTCAGCTCCAATCCCTGGGTCGAATCCTTGATCATGGCGGCCTTCAGACCCACGGGTAGGGTAAATACCTGCCATTGCAAAGGCTTGGTGGTCTTTGGCTCGACAGGATGTTGGGATTTCATAGACATATATCGGGTTAGAGTTAAGGGCTAGGTCAGTCCAATGTCGGACCTATCGGTCGCGTTCTGTCCGGCTTATGCCGGGCAGAGCTAGTGCGGATTCAGATAATGCCAGGGAGAAAACCCATATTCCTTCTTAAAGGCCAGCGTAAAATGGGATGGATTGGAGTAGCCGATCTCCGTGGCCACGACCTTCACCGGGATCTTGTTGTCCAGCAATTTTCGCGCATGCTCCAATTTATTCTTCTGGTAATAACCAAATAAGGTATCGCCGTAATATTTTTTAAACTTGGTCTTGAGACTCGTAGGGCTCATCGCCGAGATACGGGACAATTTCTCGATCCCCGGGAACTCGGTCTTGTAATGCAAACACAAGTGCTGCTCGACCCTGGACAGGCTGTGCGTGTCCTGTATACTTAACGCATTCCCGGCTGCACTTAGTTTGTCCATGACAAAGAACTGCTGCAACAGGTATTCGATCAGCACAGAAACATTGCGGATAGTGAACAGCTCCCGGAACGGATGCTGGACGATCTCTGTCATAAAATCATTGAGTAACAGCCTGTATTTGAAGGTAATGGGCCAGGTGAGCACCTTCCCCCTGGCCTGGAGGATACGGTTGATCGTTCCGGCGTCGAAATCCCGGATCAGCTGATCAAGGGCACTTTGACGGACCCGTACGACGATCGACCTGATCGTCTGGTCCCTGGGATAAGTGATCGTCCTGCCTGCCGCCGCATCGGCGACAGACACCGAAGAATGCAGCTGGTCCTGGGCAAACACCGGCTGCGCGGACGTCGGGTCGTTCTCGCCCCTGACCGAAAGCTCGATCTCATCAAAGCTGAGGATATACGAAGCGGCATTGGGGGAAGGCTGGAACTGGAAGGTGAGGTCTTCGGGGAGCATACTCAGGTTTACCGCCAGGACCTCGATACCAGTGGTGATCCCTGCTACGGTGATAAACCCTTTGCCGGTTTTGCCGGAACAATAAAGCACAGAATCGGATACAATACAGGATTTGTCCTCTGCGATCACCTCAAAACATTTCAGAAGGGAATCTGAATTTTCAAGCGATACATAGCTCATTCAAGTTAATTTTATTCGCCTGTCCAACGGCACCCCCCAGCTACTAATCGGCGAACAAGGTATTAATTAGACACCCTTGAAGATATAGTAAAAGCGTGAATTGGCCGTAGTTTTTTTACTATTCACCCTTGCAAAAAACACCTATGTATACCACAGGAAGTCTTTTTACGTTATAAAAAGGAGCACCGCAGTTATTGAAGCCCGTGAATTCTTGAAATATTTATGGCCGAATCCTTTAACCCTGTTAAAAGCCTTCGATCCGCTAAAATCCATACCCGATATGAACAATTCCTCCAATAAGAGCGGCTGTGAACCCGACCTGCGCTCCATGTTGAAGAATCAACACAAAAAGGTCTATTCGATCTGCAGGTTCTTTGCACACAACTACCAGGAACACCAGCGCCTCTTCACCAACATTATTGCCGCCGCTTCCCAGAACATCCGGTCCCGCAAGGACAACAGCAATGACAAACAAACCATGCTGCTGCGTGCCTGTATCAATATGGCGGCCCTGCACTCCATAAGCCTGGAGCTGGAATCCGGACACGATGCGACGATCCAATTCAAGTCCCCTGACTACCAGCGCTCTATGAGCAGCTTCCGGGAGTCGGTGCGCGGTATCTCCGACCTGGAGAAGTTCCGCCTCTTCCTGGAACTGGAGAATGTACCGCCGGGCGAGGTTCCCACGTTCACCGGTCTGGCAAATATACCCCCGTCTAGAGAGCGACGCGAAGCTCCGGCACCTGCCAAGAACTTCATCCCCTATTTAAAGGCAAAACTGATATGGAGCTAAAAAAGCTACTGCAACATTGGAACAGCTTTCCCGAAATCTCCATGGAGGAACGGCCGATCCTGTCCTCCGACCTGGAAAGGATCGTGGTGAAGAATCCCTTGTCCGATGCTTTTTATCTCCGTAAGAAATTACTTTGGCGTATCGGCATTATCACCGCGCTTTGGTTGATCGATGCCTGGCAAGTGCGCAGCGGGTGGAGAACAGACGGCCCCGAACTGCGTATGAACATAGCCCTTTTCGGCTTATTGGCTTTCTCCCTCTATTATCATATCCGCATCCTGCTGTTCGCCGACTACCCCACCCTCCTGGCCCTCCCCCTGGTGAACTTCCTGGGGAAGCTCGAGGTCATCCTGGACAAGTTCATCTGGTCCTTTAAGTTCGTCAGCGCCATCACCGGCTTTTACCTGCTATTCGCAATAGAAGGACTGTTGTCCCGGCTGAACGCCGGTGCGTACGATTCTCTTAGCCACAACGACTGGTACAAGGGGTTTATCGTGATCTTCCTGGCCATCTCTATCGATATTCTGCTCCTCCAAACGCTCATACCCAAATACCGCAAATTATTGGCGACTGTAAAAAAATACAGGGAAGGGATCTTCACGAAGGCGCAAAACAAATAAAAATTGGGAACCCTAGCCAATATAATTAATATCCTCTATATTTGAGGAAGGATCCCCTTCAATCCAAAAAAATGCAGAATATCTTAATCGCAGACGACCATTCCATTGTCAGGGCTGGCTTGAAACTACTGATCAATAACAGCATCAGAGACGTTGCTATCGATGAAGCCGAAGATGGAGAAGCGGTGATCAAAAAAATGAAATCCGCACACTTCGATCTGCTGATCCTGGATATCAATATGCCGCATACGGAATCGTTTAGTCTCACGGCTTATCTGCTCAAGGAATATCCCGGTCTGAAGATCATCATCTTCACGATGAACCAGGAAGTTTTTTTTGCTAAAAGGTTTTTGAAGATCGGCGCGCACGGTTATCTCAACAAATATTCGAAAGAATCCGAGATCAAATACGCCATTCAAAAGGTATTGGGTGGAAAACGCTATATCAGCGACAACCTGGCCGAGATTCTCAGCGGCGAGCTTACAAAAAAATTGAAGGATAATCCTTTCGAAGACCTGAGCGACAGAGAATTCGAAGTGGTGTTACAAATGCTGAAGGGCAGTTCGGTCTCGGAGATCGCCAATACGCTCAGCCTGCACAAGTCCACGGTGGGTACGCACAAGACCCGCATCCTGGATAAGCTCAAGATCTCGAATACCGTGGAGCTGATCAATCTGGCCCGGCTATACGAAATTATCTAAGAGAAGAATTTCTCCAGTGCCTTTCTTACACCGTCATTGTTGTTGGTATCGGTGACATAATCGGCTTTCGCCTTGATGTCGTCCGGCGCATTGCCCATCGCCACACCCATGCCGGCAAACTGGATCATTTCAACATCATTGTAGTTATCGCCCATCGCGACGATCTCCGCAGGTTTGAGTCCGAGCCGCTCACCTACGAACCGTACGGCATTTGCCTTCGATCCGCGGGTATCCATCACCTCGAGATAAGTGGCCTTGGAAGGATAGATATTCAGCCGGCCATCATAGACCTGCCGCAGATGTTGCTGGATGTCCGTGATATTCGGCGCCTCACTCATCACCATCATCTTGTTGGGCGCGATTTTGCGGTTCTTCCAGCCCTGGATGAGTTCGCCTATCGGCGCGATACCCAACGAAACATCCATGATCCGCTGTTCGTAAGCCGTCCAGGCATCGTCTACCTCCGCATACCATTCCCGTTGCAGATAGTAGGCGATCGTCGCCTTGAAGGGCCGCACCAGCTCGGTGACCTTAGCGGTTGTAGGCAGATCGATGCGGACATCGAATACAGGCTGTTCCTGCTCGACAATATAGCTGCCGTTCAGGGTGATCACCGGCGTTTGTTCGGGAAGACCAATACTTAGAAACGTAGGTAACACCGCATTCAACGGTCGCGCCGAGACAAGGATCACCGGTACGCCTTTGGTGGTGAGGTCACGGATCATCGCGATCGTGGGTTCGCTAACGGAATGATCGGACTTCAACAACGTTCCATCCATGTCCAGGAATACTGCTTTATACATGCGCTAAGTTTAATTGGTCGCGCAAGATACGGCTATTGCCCTAGACTCTTATATAGATTTTCTTATAGTCTAGCCATTTGCCGACGCACCAGCAGACCATCATATACGATATGGCAAAGAGCAAAGAGCCGAATGCACCGGGGAAGACGGCGTGGTAGAACACGCGGTTGATCCAATCCACCACATTTTCACCCGGTCCCCCTGCCGGGATCATGTTCAGCACCGTGATCAACAGTTCCGATAGCAGGTAGATGAATAACGCGTTCTTTCCAAAGACATTGAAAAAAGGCGTCCAGCGGCGTTTGTTCCGGAATTCGATGATATAGATCAGAAAGGCCAGCAGACACAGGTCGATGCCCACCGTAACACAGACGAAGGAGCTCGTCCAGAGTTTTTTGCCAATGGGAAGGACCATATTCCAGGCCAGCGCAAGCACGACAAATCCGCACCCCCACAGCAGCAGGTTGGTGAGTCCTTCGTATTCTTTTCCTTTTTTCCCGATATAGACCCCGGCATAATAGCCGACGACGACATTGACCACCGAAGGCAACGTACTCAACAAACCTTCCGGATCAAAGGCGATCCCTTCGCCATGATACATATGGTTGGGCCCCAGGATGAACATATCCAGCCGGTAGCCTGCATTGCCGGTCATGCTTAGCGGATCTGCGCCCGGCACACCCGCGATCAGCAAAATGATCCAGTAACCCACGAGAAGGAGAATGGAAACAGCCCAAACGGTCTTTCGCTTGAGATAATAGATCAGCAGCGAGGCGATCCCGTAGGCCAGGGCGATCCGCTGCAACACCCCCATGATCCGCGTGTTGGCAATGGGGATCAGGCCCCAGTGACCACTGGCATCCTGTTGAAAGAACGGGAACCAGTACATCAGGTAGCCCAGCAAAAAGATCAACAGCGTCCGCCGGAGGATCTTCCGGAGAACAGCGCCCTGCGACATCGTTTCGAATTTCTTCATGGAAAAGCTCATCGCGTTACCCACGGCAAACAAAAAAGAAGGAAATACCAGATCGGTAGGGGTAAATCCAAACCAGTGTGCATGATGCAAAGGGGCAAAAGCAAGATCGTCGCTGTTATTGACAATGATCATGAAGCAGATGGTCATCCCCCGGAATATGTCCAGGGCCAGGGACCTTTGGGTGGTAACTTTACTTTTGGAAGTACCAGTCATTGTGGAAGTAGCAGTCATTTCCGGAAGGTAAGGAAAAATAAAATATTTGGTCCATCCGCACGTTTATAATTTGCCAATAACCGTTTTCGCCTCTAAATTACCCATTCCCAATATCTTGAAGACCAAAACTCTATATACTGCTGTGCCGAAAGCTATCCTTTTTTTCGCTTTGGCGGCTTTTTTTGGCCCTTCCATCTACGCCCAGCAACGTCCCAGCCATCAGCAACCCGGTTTCGTCCATCTTAAAAATGGTGTCATACCCATCCGCCGCAACATCGCCGACGCTTCACTTCGCAAAGATTCGCTGCGGGCCGTTCATTTCCGCCGGCATTACTATGTGCTGGCGCAGTTCGACTCGCTGCCCGATTCGTCACGGCGGGTGGCCATGGCTGCCGAGGGATTGCACTTGTATGATTATGTCTCCGACCGAACCTATCTCGCTGAGCTACAGGATAGCCTCGATCTGCCAACACTGAAACGGTACGAGCTCGGCGGCATCTTCACGCTACCCGGCCGCTCGAAGCTGAGCAGCACACTCCAAAATGAGCCTGCCGAAGAGATCCATAGGACAGATAAGCTCATCGCCATCGGCTATTTCGGGACCACACCCGAAAGCGAGATCAGGCAGGGCCTCACCGCCGCTGGCGCGGTCCTCCAGGCCGTTAAATTCCAGCCGCCGCGGGTGCTTTTTGCCCGGGTAGGCGACACCGCCTCGCTCCGCCGTTTGGCCGCGTTGCCCTACGTGAGCTACCTGGCCTCGCAGCCTATCCAGCCAAAACCCTTGAATTATAATAACCGCGCCGCACAAGGGGCCGATGCGCTGGGCGCCTCCTCGGGTCTGCGGCTCTATGGCGATGGCGTAGTCGTGGGCATAGGCGACGATGCCGATCCTTCGTCGCACGTCGATTTCACCGGCCGTCTCCTTGTACGCACACCGGCCCCATTGAACCAGCACGGTACGCATACCACCGGTTCCGTAGCGGGTGGTGGCATTCTCAACCCGATGTACCAGGGCATGGCGCCGCATGCGACGGTCGTTAGCCAATACTTCAGCGATATCCTCGCCAATGCATCGGTGTATGTCAGCGAATACGACATGCTGCTGACCAATAACTCTTATACCGATTATGACAACGGCTGTATCAACGACGGGCAGTACGATGCGCTGGCCTATGCCACAGACGCTCAGCTGGATTCTTATGCTGGGCTGAACCATATCTTCGCCGCGGGAAACGACGGCTATCTCACCTGTACACCCTACCCCTACGAATACGCCACCGTAAAATCCGGGTTTCAGTCTGCCAAAAACACCATCTCGGTGGGGAATATCGACAACACCAACGCCTCGGGTAGCAACGTCTACGGCATAGGAAGATCTTCCAGCGCGGGGCCTACCGCCGATGGCCGGATCAAACCCGAGCTGGTGGCCGGGGGCATGAACGTGATCTCTACCTTGCCCTCTAATACCTATGGGTCCTCAGCCGGCACGAGCATGGCCGCGCCCGATGTCACCGGCACATTGGCCTTATTGGCGCAGCGCTATCGTCAACTCTATGGCGGCGACCCCTATGGAGTGGTGCTCAAGACCCTTGCCTGCATCTCGGCTACCGATCTGGGGAATCCGGGACCGGACTATCTCTATGGCTACGGTGCCTTGAATGGACTGGCCGCCGACAAGGTCCTGGAGGGAGGCCAGTTTGCATTTACCCCGATCAACAATGGCCAAACCCGCAACCTCACACTTGGCGGCATACCCGCCGGAGCCGCCCAGCTAAAAGTGATGATCTGCTGGAACGACTATCCTGCCGCCCCCTATTCGGCCACGACCCTCGTCAACAATCTGGACCTTACGGTAAAGACGCCTACCGGTGTGGTACATTACCCGCTGATCCTCGATCCGACCCCGGCAAATGTGGCGAACAATGCCGTGGAGGGGGTCGATAATGTCAACAACATCGAGGAGGTGGTGATCAACAATCCCCCGGCCGGCTCCTATACCATTAGTATCGCCGGCACCAGCGTTCCTTACGGACCGCAATATGTCGCCCTGGCCTATATGCTGGTCCAGCCGGGCATCACCATGCAATATCCTTACGGCTCCGAGACCTGGGTGCCGGGCAATCCCGAAGTCATCCGCTGGAATGCCACCGACGGCGGCACCAATCCGTTTACCATCGCCTATTCCGCCGACAATGGCGCTACCTGGACGACCATCAATAACTCCGTTCCCGGCAACAGCCAGATGTACAACTGGACCACGCCGGCTACTGCCACGAACCAGGCACTGATCCGCGTCTCCCGCAACGGTACAGCCTATAGTGGCACCTGCACCTATCCCTTCGTGGTCCTGGGTCAGCCCGTCGTCACCGGCACCAGTCCCTGCCAGGGCTATGCACAGCTCAGTTGGAGCGCCATCCCGTCTGCAACGAGCTATGATATCATGCAGCTCGTAGGTGACACCATGGTCAAGGTCGCCAGCACCACCGGCACTTCCTATTTGGTCGGTAACCTCAACCGCGACAGCTCCTACTGGCTGGGGGTACGCGCGGTCAACGGCACGACGCCCGGACGCCGCTCGATTTCCGTGAACATTGATCCCACGAGTACCGGGGGTGCCTGTAACCTCAGCGCCCTCGACAATGACTATACGGTGGACTCGGCCATCGGTCTGAACTCCGGCCGGCTCTACACTTCCACGCAACTCCCGGCCTCTACTCCCATTCAGGTAGAGGTCAGGAACCTGGGCACGGTTACCACAAGTTCTTCGTACACCATGAACTATAGCATCAACGGCGGCACACCCGTCACCGAGACCAGCACTGCGACGGTGCCTCCTAACGGCGGCGCCTTCAACTATACGTTCAGCACCCCCGCCAATTTTTCTGCACAAGGCACCTACACGATCCGGATCTGGGTCAACTATCCGGGTGACCCTGCGCCCGGCAACGATACGCTCACCGCCGTCGTCAAACAGCTCAGCAACGCGCCCCTGACGCTCTCGCCCCCCTACACGGAAGGGCTGGAATCGGCGGCCGCCGGTACCTACGCATCACCCACCATGGGCTTCGCGGGCCTGGATCGCTGTGATTTCAACGCCAGCTCCCCCAGCGGGCGGTCAAGGACCTATCTCGACCAGGGCATGTGCCGTACGGGTAACCGTTGCGCCATCCTCGACCAGGCCCCCGCCGCCACGGTAACAACGGCCGACAGTCTTATCATGACCTTCAACCTGAGCAACTATGGCGCAAGCGATCAGCTCTGGCTCGACTTCTATTACCGCAACCAGGGCATCGACTCGGCGTTCGCCGGTAACGCCGTCTGGATCAGGGGCAATGATCAGGCTGGCTGGATCAAAGTGCAGACGCTGGATACCAATTTCGCCAATATCGGCATCTACCAGCCCTCCCAACATATCGATATCACCGGCACGCTGGCCAGCGCCGTGCCCGCACAAACCGTGAGCAGCAGCTTTCAGATAAAATTCAGTGAGCAGGGTTATACCTCGACCAATGACGTCTATACCGATGGCACCGTCGACAACGGCTATATCTTCGACGACATCACCCTCACCCGTGCGTTAAATGACATGGGCGTGGTCCGCCTGGTCTCGCCTGTTCCCGGTAACCAGTGCTCGCTGACCAGCGCCACCCCGGTAAGCATCCTCGTCAGGAATTATACGGCGGCTACCGTCACCAATATCCCTGTAACCTATACTGTCAACGGCGTCACCGTCAACGAGACCATCCCCAGCCTGGCTGGCGACGATTCCGTGGTCTATACCTTCGCTACGCCCGTGGACATGTCCGCATTTCAAACCTATGCCATCACCGCATCGGTAAATTATCCCGGTGATACCTATACGGGTAACGACACTGTCGGCCCCGATACCCTGCACACCTCGCCGCTGATCTCCACCTTCCCGTACTTAGAAGGCTTCGAGACCGGCAACGGCAACTGGTTTACGGGCGGTATAAACAGCAGCTGGCAATGGGGCAGTCCAACAAAAACGGTCATCAACCAGGCCGCGGGCGGCAACAATTGCTGGGTCACCAGCCTCACCGGGGATTATAACAACAATGAGCATTCCTATCTCTATTCGCCTTGTTTCGATCTCAGCAGCCTCACCCATCCGGTGCTCTCCTTTAGCCACATCTTCCAGACGGAAGACGATTGCGACTGCGACTACCACTGGGTGGAATACAGCACCGACGATACAACCTGGACCACGCTCGGTGTCGTCGGCAACGGGACAAACTGGTATGATAACGCCACCCGCGAGGCCTGGCAGCGCTCTTATACCAAATGGCATGTCTCGTCATACGATATCCCCGTCACCGCGCCCAAGGTGCGTTTCCGGATCGTGATGAGCAGCGACCCCGCTACGACCTATGAGGGGGTGGGCATCGACGACGTCCATGTATTCGATAAAGCCAGCGTCTACACCGGCGCCGATGACAGCCTCACACAGCCGGTGAGCGGCACGGGCTGGGTCAACTTCGATCTCGGCGGCGGACGTGTCGCCGCCATCAACCCCAACGGGCAAAACCTCGGCCTCACCAACGTCAAGGTGTTCTTCAATCATGGCGACACGGTTCGCCACGATCAGACCCAATATTTCCTGGGCCGCAACCTTGTGATCCAGCCCTCCAATGAGCCCAGCGGCAACGTGAGCGTCCGGTTCTATTTCCTCGACAACGAGGCCGACACGCTCCTCAGCGCAACGGGCTGCGCTACCTGTACGACCATTCCCGACGCCTATCATAGCGGCGTTACCCAGTTCAGCA
>DASYZH010000350.1:0-23334 GCA_035946435.1 Puia sp.
AGGAATCCGCCCTCGAAGACGTTGTTCCCTTCTTCATCCTTCCTGTTGACCCACCACGTGAAATTCAGCAAGAGCTTATGAAAAACGGTCTCCAGGAAGGCCCTGTCGCCTTTTCCGCCGTTGGCATTTTTTTCGATCTCGTAAACGCGGAAGGCCGCCCAGGCATGCACCGGCGGGTTCGTATCATCGAACGACCATTCATAGGCGGGGAGAATGCCGCTGGGGTGCATATACCAGTCGTGCGTGAGCAGCAACAGCTGGTGTTTGGCGAAATCGGCGTCTATCAGCGCGAAGATCACACAGTGAAAAGCCAGGTCCCATGCGGCATACCAGGGGTATTCCCATTTGTCCGGCATGGAGATGATATTGCTGTTCTTGAGATGCACCCATTTGTGATTGCGGCCTTTCCAGCGTTCGGGGGGAGGTGTCGGCTGCCCGGGATCCCCCCTCAACCATTCTTCGACATTGTACATATAGAGCTGCTTATTCCAGAGCATGCCGGCGAAACCCTGGCGTTGCACCAGTTTTTCATCTTCGTTTGTCATGTCTTTCTGCAGGTCCGCATAGAATTCATTCGTCTCCGCGATGCGGCTGGCGAAGATCTGGTCGAAATCAGCAAAAGGATTATAAAATTGGGTATTGGCCAGCCGCAGCCGGATGGTCGTCGAGCCACCGCCCGGGATCATGCGCTCATAGTTCTGGCAGGCCTTTGTACCCTGGGAATAATTGATGGCATGTTCGTTGCCATGGATCAGGAATTCCTGGATGCCGTCTTTAAAATAGCCGGGTTTGGTGTCGCCATAAAACCGCCGGTTGTTCGTTTCATTGTCACAAAAGATGTTCTGATCCGTCTCGTCGCCATAGAGGCACCATTCGCCGAGATCGCGGTGTTCGATCAGGATATCGCCCTCGTTGGAAATCACCATCGTAGGTTTGTATTCGTCGTTCCCCCAGCTCCAGGTATTGCGAAACCAGACGGTGGGCAGAATATGCAGCGGTGCGCTCTCTTTTCCCCGGTTGTGAACGGTTATGCGGATAAGGATGTCTTCCATCCCCGCTTTGGCATACTCGATGAAGATGTCGAAGTATTTGTCTTCGTCGAAGATGCCCGTGTCTATCAGCTCGAACTCCGGCTGCTCGCGGGTGCGGCGCCGGTTCTCCTGTATCAAACGATCGTAGGGGAAAGCCGCCTGGGGATATTTGTAGAGCATCTTCATGTAGCTATGCGTGGGAGAGGAGTCCAGGTAGTAGTACAGCTCCTTGACATCTTCTCCGTGGTTGCCCTCATAGCCGCTAAGACCGAACAGCCGCTCTTTAAGTATGGGATCTTTTTTATTCCAGAAGGCCGGTGCAAAACAAAGATGCTGGCGTTTGTCGGCGATACCGCCGATGCCTTCCTCACCCCAGCGCCAGGACTTGCTGTAGGCCATGTCGTGCGTCGTAAAGGTCCATGCCTGGCCGTCCGCGCTATAGTCTTCCCGTACTGTCCCCCACGACCGGTCGCTGAGATAGGGTCCCCATTTTTTCCAGTCGGGTATTTTTAACCGTTCTTTTTCTTCCATAGTTACCCGTTTGTGCTAAAACCAGGGAATAGCGTCATGCCACCGTCGACAAAGATCGTTTGCCCGGTGATATAGTCGGAGTCATCGCCGGCGAGCCACACAGCTACCGAGCCGATGTCTTCCACTACTCCTACGCGATTATAAGGAATTAATTCGAGAAGTCTCTTTTCGGCAGCCGGAGTTTCCCAGGCGCTATGGTTAATGGGGGTCTTGATGGCGCCGGGTCCAATGGCATTGACCCTGATCCGCCGGGGGGCGAATTCCTGGGCGATGCTTTTCATGAGCATCATGATACCGCCTTTGCTGGCCGCATAATTGGCATGTCCCCCCCAGGGGATCATTTCGTGTACGCTGCTCATGCAGATGATCTTGCCGGCTGCCCGCGACCTGCCCTGGATGACGCCCTGTTTTAAAAAGATGCGTATCGCTTCGCGGGCGCAAAGGAACTGCCCGGTGAGGTTCACGCCCAGGACAAAGTTCCACTGTTCCAGCGTCATCTCCTGGAAGGGCGAATCGCGCTGCAGGCCTGCATTATTGATCAGTATATCGAGTACGCCGTATTGTTTTACGACGTCCGCGAACATCCCTTGTACTTCGCCCTCCTTACTCACATTGCATTGGTAGATCATCCCCTTACCGCCTTGGGTGGTGATCTCGCCCAGCACGGCGGCCGCCGCTGCCTTTGCGGCTTCCACCGGATAATTGACGACCACCGTCGCACCCGCCGCGGCCAGTGCTTTTGCACAACCGGCGCCGATGCCCGAAGAAGCGCCGGTGATGATGGCAACCTGCCCTTGCAATTTTTGGTCCATGGCTCACTTGAATTTGATGTTTCAAATTAAGCAATTGCCGCAAGGGCCGGGCCATGGGGACATTAATATCAGATGAAATAATTCCAGCCGTACCGGTCGGGTGTCCGGCCATAACGGATATCGTCGAGGGCGTCCTTCAACGTGATGGCTACGCTCCCTTTTTCCCCTGCGAGGGGTAGCGTATGATCATGGCCATCGATACCTATCGAACGGATCGGCGATACTACGGCGGCCGTTCCCGCACCGAAGGCTTCGCTGATTGCTCCGGTCTCGAGGACGTGCTCCAGCTCTTTTACGCTCACCGGACGCTCTTCAACTTTCATGCCACGGGCCGCGGCGAGTATCAGCAGGCTGTCGCGCGTTACGCCGTCGAGAATGGAATCGCTCAGCGGCGGCGTCACGAGGGTATTGCCGATCACAAAGAAGACGTTCATCATACCCGATTCCTCGATGTATTCGTGGTTGCGGCCATCGGTCCATAGGACCTGGTCATAACCCTCCGTTTTGGCTATTGCCGTGGGATATAGGGCGCCGCCATAGTTACCCGGGCATTTGGCATAACCGGTGCCCCCCTTTGCCGCCCGGGTATATTCGCGTTCCACTTTTACGCGTACCGGCCGGGCAAAATAAGCGCCGGCGGGCGAGCAGATCACGGCAAATTTATAGGAGTCGGAGACCTTCACGCTCAGCTTTGTATCGGTGGCTATCTGGAATGGCCTGATGTACAGCGCGCCGCCGGTTTGGCCCGGCACCCAGCTCCGATCCAGCTCTACGAGCCTGCGCAAGCCTTCGCGAAACAAGTCGGCAGGCAACACGGGCATACAAAGCCGTTCCGCGGTTTTCGCGAACCGTTCATAGTGTTTATCGGGGCGGAAGATATGGATCGCATCGTTCTCTGTACGGAAGGCCTTCATCCCTTCGAAGATCGCCTGGCCATAATGGAATACCAATGAAGTAGGGAGCAGCGAAAAGGTACCAAAAGGGACGATCTGGGGCCGCTGCCAGCTGCCGCCGGCAAAATCGCATACAAGCATGTGATCCGAAGTATAGCGGCCCATCTCCAGGTTGTCCCAGTCCACATCGTAGAGGCGCGACTCATAAGCCCGGCGTACGGGGATGTCAAAGGCCGAAGGCTCATTGGGTAAAGCAGCAGTTTCCATATTTTTTTAGGATAAAATTCCTAAATACCTGTCATTTAAAACAGATGCAGTTTTATTAATTTTGACTATATCAGATCGCCTACGGGCCGGAGGCACGTCGGCCGAAGGCCAGACATTAGCGCTTTGCGGGCGATGCGCTAATTTTACTTACAGGGCGCATCTCCCGCATATATATGAAGAAAAAATTCACGGGCGCAGAACCCATCTATCTGCAAGTGGCTACAGGATTGGAGAAACTCATCGGCGACGAGACGCTGAAGATCGGCGACAAGCTGCCTTCGGTGCGGATGCTCAGCGAAGAATATGGCATCAGCATGGGTACCGCATTCCAGGCTTATTATCACCTGGAGGGCAAGGGGCTTATCGAATCGCGGCCCAAGTCCGGCTATTATGTGCGTTTCAGCATGCGGCGGATGCCGGGGCTTCCGCGCATCTCGGAGCCCGAGGCCGTAGCCAGCGAGGTGAGTGTACGGGATATGATCAGGACGGTATTTGGAAAGTTGGGGAAAGACGATATCGTGAATTTTTCCGTCTCCGCGCCGCCACCCTCGCTGCTTCCCGCCGCCAAGCTTGCCAAGTCGATGGTTCATGCCCTGCGCTCGACGCCACAGCAGGGCTTGCCCTATGAGGAAGCGCAGGGGAATGCCGAACTGCGGCGGCAGCTCGCCTTGCTTTCATTCAACTGGAGCGGAAAAAATTCAGCGGCCGACGTCGTCGTCATGGCCGGTTGCATGGAAGCCGTGGCGATGTGTCTGAAGGCCGTTACCTCACCTGGCGATACCGTGGCGATCGAGAACCCGACCTTTTTTGGGATATTCCAGGTCATAGAAGTCCTGGGGCTAAAGGCGCTCGAAGTGGCGACCGATCCGCTCACGGGTATCGATCCCGATCATCTGGCCGGTCTCATCGGGAAGTTCCCCATCAAGGCCTGCGTTTTTGTTACCAACTTCAGCAACCCCCTGGGCGCCTGTATGCCCGACGAAAAGAAACGCGCGCTCGTGCAGCTGCTCACCCGGCATCGCATCCCGTTGATCGAAGATGACATCTATGGAGAGCTGTATTTTGGAAGATCGCGTCCCAGGACATGTAAGTCATTCGACAAAGAAGGCTGGGTCCTGTATTGCAGCTCGCTTTCCAAATCGCTGGCGCCGGGCTATCGGATCGGCTGGGCCCTGCCGGGGCGATTCACCGAGGAAGTAGTACAGATCAAAATGATGCACAATATCTCGGGAACCACCATCACGCAACAGGCCATCGCCCATTTTTTGGGGATCGGCCGGTTCGAATATCATCTCAAAAAACTACGCAAGGCCTTGCATACCCAGTGCCTGCGGTACATGCAGAGTATCCTGCAATACTTTCCCCCGGGGGTCAAGGTCTCGAGACCGCAGGGGGGGCTGGTTTTATGGGTAGAGCTGGACAAACAGCTGGATGCTTACCGGCTTTACCAGGAGGCGCTGAAATATGATGTTTCCGTGGCGCCCGGAGCGCTTTTTTCCGCGCAGGGCCAGTTCGGCAATTGCCTGCGGATCAGCTATGCGCGGCCCTGGGACCAGGAAGTGGAAGAGGGGCTCCGGCTGATAGGCAAGTTAGTGGTCGCGCAAACCCGCACCAGGGCCACGCGTTGAATGAAGAATTTTTTGTATATTTAGTAAAACGATGCTATATGACACTAGTACAACGTGTAGAACACTGGGGTGACACACATCACCCCAGATGGCTCGATATAGTGCGCATCCTCCTCGGCGCCTTCCTTTGCTACAAAGGAGCTGATTTCCTGATGAACATGGGGACTATGCTTGGCCTGCTCGGAAGCAGAATGTCTTTCGGCTCTTTTTCATTGATGCTGATGAGCAACTATGTGGCCTTCGCCCACATGCTCGGCGGCATCCTGCTCATCATGGGCGTGCTTACGCGTTTCGCCTGTCTCCTCCAGATCCCTATCCTGCTGGGTGCGGTATTCTTTGTCGATACTACGTTTTACCGCCCTTTTTCCGAAGTGCTGTTGTCGATTGTGGTGCTGCTGTTGCTGATCGTTTTCCTGGTTGTCGGCAATGGCCCTTTCCAGATGTTGAAATTCCGGGAAGACTAAGCGGCGACACTATTTAAGGTCAGGATACCGTTCGTATACGGGATTCAGATCGCCTATATGGTAACCCGGAGTCTCCATGTATGCGGCAATCACTTTCCTGGCCTTGTCTTTTTGACCCGCGGCAGCATAGGCGGCAGTAAGCCGCAGCACGTTGATCTTTAGCGTGGGGTCATAACGGTATATATTTTCGTAACAGGTGAGCGCCTCGGCCTTTTTGTCCATGGCGGTATAAGCGATCGCACGGTAATTATCCAGGAGCGTATCACCGCCTATTAGCTTGTCCAGCTTATCGAGGCAATCGAGTTCCTTGTCGTATTCCTTCTTCAGATAATAGAGGTCCAGCATCATCAGATACGAGCCGGTTGCGTCGGGAAAGGTCTTGGCGTAGCCTTCGAGGGCTTGCTCATAAAGCCCGAGATCGATGTGATGACAAGCCGAAATATAGATCATCTGGATCGACTTGCTCTTTTTATATTGGGGCGCCAGCCCTTCGAAAGCGGTCTTTACGTCCGTATATTCCGAACTGTTGAGCTGCTCCGTCATTTTTTTCAAAATACCGATATCACCCATTGGATCACTGCCTAAGCCAAACATATCCGTGACCCTGGCGATCGAGCTGCTTAGCCATTCGTCTGTTGAATAATTGAAGATATCTGCGGCTCCGATGGAATCGCCCACACGGATCAGGATAAAATCCTGATAGCCCAGGCCGCCGTCACCAAACATCCGGAAAAGCAGATGTTTCCTTCCGCCCTGGTCAAATTCCCGCAGCAGACGATAATTCCCGTTGTGGATGACGGCCAGGACCTGTTTGCCGAGGTTGCCCTTGTTCATGGCGGGGACAAAAGTGGATTTGAAGCCCTTCAACACGTTCGGATCTTTCAGGTACTGGCTCTTCTGCCTTAGCCTTTCCAATAAGCTGTCCAGGTATAAAAAATGGTCTATGGCATAGCTATTGCCGCTATTGATGGCCGTTTCGAGCGTATGCCCTGCCGCCAGGGCCTGTGCATCGGTGATGGGTTGACTTCTGGCGGCCGGCGCGCACAGGGTCATCGCTGCCAGCAGGAAATAGGGTTTAAAAATCATTCGTGATAGATCTTTTCGATAGCCTTGTGGAATTTTTCCGTGACCACTTTGCGCCGGAGACTAAGTTTCGGGGTCATCTCGCCCGTAGCGACCGTCCATTCAGCGGGCAACAGCTCAAAACGTTTCACCTGTTCCGTATGACCGAAGTATTTATTATAGCTTTCGACGACCTCCCGGTAAAAGGCGATGACCTTTGGATCGTGGACAAGGTCTTCATTGGCAGCGGCCGTAATGCCGTGTTGCGTCGCCCACTCCTTCAGCCGCGGAAAGGCGGGGACGATCAGGGCGCCCACGAATTTGCGTTCCGCACCGACGACCATGATCTGTTCGATATAAGGAGACTCGGTGAGCTTGCTTTCGATGGCCAGCGGCGCGACGTATTTACCCCCGCTGGTCTTGAAGAGTTCTTTCTTCCGGTCGGTTATCTTGAGATATTGTCCGTCCACGAATTCACCGATATCGCCCGTGTGGAACCATCCGCCCGTGATGGCTTCGGCCGTAAGATCGGGACGTTTGTAATAGCCCATCATCACGTTGGGGCCTTTGGCGAGGATCTCGCCGTCTTCCGCGATCTTTACTTCGACGCCGGGGATCAGCGGACCCACGGTACCAAAATGACGGTCTTCCAGCTGTAACCTGTTCACGCTGATTACCGGAGAGGTCTCGGTGAGACCATAGCCTTCGAGGATGGGGATACGTGCCGCGGTAAAGATGCGGATCAGCCTCACCTGGCAGGCCGCACCACCGCTGGCGATGCATTCTATATTATTGCCAAGCGCTTCGCGCCATTTGCTGAAGATAAGTTTATTGGCGAGGGCCAGCTGGAAATTGTACCAGGCGCCCATCGATTTGTTGACCTCGAAACGGGCGGCCAGATCATGCGCCCAGAAGAACAACTTTTTTTTCACGCCGGTGAGCTCGGCCCCCTTGTGCATGATCCGGTCGTATACTTTTTCCAGCAGCCGCGGCACCGTGACGAACATATGCGGTTTGACCTCTTTGAGGTTGTCACCTATCGTGTCCATGCTTTCCGCATAATAGATGGCACAGCCGTTGTACAGATAGAGATAGGTAAGCATCCGCTCGTAGATATGGTTCAGCGGCAGGAAGCTCAGCACCCGGAGTTTTCCCTGGGGGAGGCAGGGCTGGCAGCTTTTGACGTTGCTGAGGATATTGTGATGGGAAAGCATCACCCCTTTGGGGGTGCCGGTGGTGCCGGAGGTATAGATGATCGTCGCCAGGTCGTCCGGCGCGATGGACTGGCGGATCTTTGCCAGCTTCTCCGTATCTTCTGCAGTAGGTTTGCAAAGCAGCTCTTTCCAATGTCGCGCGCCCGCGACATGCTCGAAGGTGAAGATCTCGCGCAGGCTGGGCACGCGGTCTTTAATGCTCAAAACTTTATGGAAAAGCTCCTCGTCGCCCGCAAAGATGATCTTTACCTGTGAATCATTCAGGATGAACTCCAGCTCGCCCGCCGAGATGGTGGGATAGATGGGGGCGAGGACAGCGCCGGAGCGTTGTACGGCCAGATCCAGTATGATCCATTCCGGCCGGTTCTTGGCAACGATGGCCACTTTTTCGATCCCTTCGATAGTGCGGTCCCCGCCCGCGACGCCGAGCCTCAGCAGACCCGTGCTGAGCTTTTCGATCGTTTCGGCCACCTCGGCAGTCGGAAAGGTCCTGTATTTACCATCTTCTTTGCCGGCGAGCATGTCCGGCAAATGCTCTCTATCCAGGTTCAGCTCCACGCAATCGAACAATCGTTTGGGGTCCGTCATAGTCATAGTTTGGATCAAATTAGGGAAAAAACATCACTTTTCATTTTGATAATACTGCCCTTCGGGCAATTTGAAAATGCGGCCTTTTTGGAAGTTGATAAAGCGGTTATAATCGTCGCTATGGGAATTTGTCCAGGCTTGGAACGCCGGCAGATTTCCAGCGGCGCCGAAGATCCACTGGTTGTAGGCATCGAACATCCCATCTTTTAGTAACTGCCGCTGATAGTCGAAAAGTTTGAAGGGATAATTCCCGGGGTAGGTATTGAACCAGTTGATAATGAATCTGGTGCGCAATACCGTTACCGACTCCGTAGTGATCCCGTTCTTAACCAGAGGGGCCAGGGGCAGCATCACATGCAGCCAGGCCATCATGAAAGCGTTCTTTTGAATTTCGGGATTCTTGGTCAGGTCGTCTGAATTCACAAAAAGCTTTTTGTAGCTATCCAGCAGCAGCTGTTTCATCTCGGCGGTGCGTTTGCTATAGCTTTCCAGGTTGACGAAGATCTCACCGTAGATCAGGGTCCATAATTTGTCACCGTAGTAGAAATAATATCGGGCCGCATTGTAATAATTCCCCGAGTAGTTGGGGTCGGTCTCGATGCCTTTCTCCCACTGGCCGATCGCCAGGTACGAATCTTTGGCTCCCATGATCTCACCGTATTCACTATAGAGCACACCGCTGCGGGGCCACCGTTTCAGGGCGTCCCTGTATAATTTTTCGCATTCCTTGAGCTCGTTGGTGGCTTTATAGCTCATGGCCAGGAGCTGGACGGTTTGTACGTCGGCATCCTGCCGGTCGATCAGCGGTTTGGCGATCTCTTCACTTTTGTTATAATCCCTGTTGAGATAATAGTTGAACGCGAGGTCTTTCAGCAGCTCCAGGTTCCCGGGGTCGCTTTTGAGGGCGCTGTTGAGCACTATGATGGCATTGTTGTAGTCGCCCTGCCGGGTGAATGCACGGGCGGTCTCCTGCGGCGTTTTGTTATCGGCCGATTGAGCCTCCGCGGACGGCCTGGTGACCAATGAAATAATTAATAAAAAAGGGAATATTTTATTCACATTGACCAATTTAAAATGATGACAACAAGTCTTCGAATAACATAATTTTTCTAAACCCCTTTCGCTTCAGACCTTGCATTAATTTTTTGTCTCTTGTCAAGAGGATAAGATCGAGTTGAATAGCCAGAGCTATATAGCTGACATCTTTGATATCGATATCCTGGGCAAGTTCGGTTGCTTTTGCGAGAGCCTCGTCGCTTATTACGAAGCTCGGGACCACAGTCAGCTCATTAAATATATGAAGCGTGAAATGTCGAAGCTCGTCACGATTTAATTTGGATCTCTCAAAAATTACCGAATTATACTTTTCAATTTCTTCCAAGGCGAAGTCGGGAGTAAAAAGATCGAGAAAACTTAAGATAAGCTTGTAAGAGGCTTTACCGCTTATTAAAACGCTAATGAGCACATTTGCATCGACAACAAATTCTTGCACGACATTAGTTGCTTAAGTTGCGTTGATATTTATAACCCTGTTCTTTCCAAGCCCCTTCCCTGGCGATGCTCCATTTAGGGTCATTTTCCAGCTGAATGTCTTTCAGGTCATTCAGAACATCCTGGGATGATATCTTCAAAATAATTTGGTTCAGATAAGCCTTTAGGTATTTTTCAATGGTTGTATACCCTAAAGTTTGAACCAGCTTATCGTCCAGCTGCACTTTAAATTCGGTCATTTCTATGAATTTTTCTACCCTAAAGATATAAAATTGCCTGCAAACCCAAGCTCCTGAATAGTAAGCTCTTGTCCGCTATATCAAATGCGTCAGCAACCCGTCCCGCAATTTCGGCTCGAACCAGGTGCTTTTCGGCGGCATGATCTCTCCGCTGTCCGCTATATCGAATAATTGTTCAATGGTCACGGGATAAAGGCTAAAAGCTGCCTTCATCTCACCACTGTCCACCCGCCGCTCGAGCTCGCCGAGTCCGCGGATACCGCCCACAAAATCGATCCGTTTGTCGGTGCGGGGATCTTTTATAGCCAGCAGCTTATCGAGGATGTTCTTTTGCAGGATGGTGACGTCCAGCACGCCGATGGGATCGGTGGTATAGGTCCCTTCCTTGGCGACGAGCTTGTACCAGCTACCGTCGATATATAGGCCGAACTCATGGAGCTGGGTGGGTTGGAACGCATGATCCACTTTCCCGATAAAGAACTCCTTTTGTAGCCCGTGATAGGTAAATTCCTCTACCGTTTTGCCGTTAAGGTCGTGGACCAGCCTGTTGTAATCCATGATCCGGAGCTGGTCGGAGGGGAAAAGCGTGGTCAGAAAATAGTTGGCCGCTGTCCCCGCGGGACTACTGGCGCCGCTCTGCCTTCCGGCGCCCGTCCCGCTTCCCCCCAATGCTTTTCTTACTTTGGCGGCGGAGGCGGCACGGTGATGGCCATCCGCAATATAGGTACAGGGGACCTCCGTGGCGAAGAGTGCCGTGATGGCCTGGATGGTTCCCGGATCGTTCACGACCCATACGGTATGACCGATGCCGTCCGGCGCGGTGAAATCATAGAGCGGGGCATTCTCTCTTTTCCAGCTTTCGATCACGTCGTCGATGGCGCCTACATTTTTATAGGCCAGAAAAACATTTCCCGTTTGGGCGCGGATCGTGGTCATATGATGGATACGATCCGCCTCTTTATCGGGACGTGTGAGCTCGTGCTTTTTGATGATCCCATCCTCGTAATCATCCACGGAGCTGCCGCAGACGAGACCGGTTTGCTCGCGGCCATTCATCACCAGCCGGTAGATATAATAGCAGGGGGTGTCCTCTTCGATCAGGATGCCTTTTTCGATAAAGGCCTGGAGATTCTCCTTAGCCTTGTCGTAGACTTCCTGGGAGTGAATATCGACATTCAGCGGGAGGTCGATCTCCGACTTCGTGATGTGCAAAAAGGAAAAGGGATTGTCGGCAGCTTCTTCGCGGGCTTCATGGCTGTTCAGAACATCGTAGGGTTTGGAAGCCACGGCGGCGGCGAATTGCGGATCAGGCCTGAGCGCCTGAAATGGGACAATCTTAGACATATAGGTTGTGTTAGATAGATTAGGATTTTTTTTGTGCGAAGTCGGTCATTAACTCGGTGAGGGTCTGCACGCCTTCCAGCGACATGGCGTTGTACATCGAAACCCGGAAGCCGCCTACACTTCTGTGGCCCTTTACTCCCACCATCCCATTGGCTTTGCACAGCGCCAGGAATTCCTGTTCCAATGCCGGATCGTCCATTACGAATACCGCATTCATCTTGCTGCGATCTTCTTTCGCAACGGTAGGGCGGAAGATGGGCAGCCGGTCCAGCGTGCCGTAGAGTAACCCCGCTTTTTGGTCGTTGATGGCTTCGATCGCCGGAACGCCGCCTTGTGCCTTTAGCCACCGTAAGGTGAGCAGGCATACATAGATGGCAAAAACGGGCGGAGTATTCAGCATGGACCCCGCGGCGATATGCTCACGATAATCCATCATCGATGGCAAGGGCCGGTTGACCTTGCCGAGGATGTCTTTGCGGATGATGACCATGTTGACACCTGCGGCGCCGATATTCTTCTGGGCGCCGGCATAGATCAACGCAAAACGGTTGAAGTCCATGGTCCGGCTTAGGATATCGCTGCTCATATCCGCCACCAGCAGTACCGATGTTTCAGGGATGGCATGCATCTGCGTACCTTCAATGGTGTTGTTGGTGGTATAGTGAAAATAAGCCGCTGTGGCAGGGATCGTATAATTCTTTGGAATATAGGTATAGTTGCGATCTTTGGAGCTGCCGACGACATCGACCTGGCCAAACAGCTTTGCCTCCTTGATCGCCTTCTTGCCCCATACGCCACCGTCCAGATAGGCAGCCGTCTGCTGTTCGTTCAACAGGTTCATCGGTATCTGAAAGAACTGGGTAGAGGCACCGCCGTGGAGGAACAGTGCTTCGTGGTCGCTGTCGAGGTTCATCAATTCGCGTACCGTCGCCAATGCCTCGTCCATTACATCCTGGAACAGCGGCGTCCGATGCCCGATCTCCAGGATGGAAAGTCCTGTATCGTTGAAATTCAAAATAGACCTGCTGGCCTGTTCAAATACTTCTCTCGGCAAGATGCTGGGCCCGGCGCCGAAATTATGAATCACCTTGTTGTCAACCATTATGATAGAATATTTTAATAAAGAGTGTCAAAGATACTTTGTTGTCGCGACATCGCCTACGCTTGTTCCTCCACTTCCGCCACACCACCTGAAATCGCAAATTTCATTGCATCGGCAGAGCTGATGTCCGTCAAGATCCGTACCCGGTCGCGTTTGACAAAATAAAGATGTCCCGCAAACGCATAGGACTGCGGTACATACACCGCGACATACTCTTGCAGATCGAATTCGTGGAGCTCTTCCTGGGTGATAAAGCCCACCTGCCAGACATCGGGCTCGGCAATGGATACCAGCACGGACTTGGTGAATTTGCGTTTGTTCCCCGCGAAGGCCTCAAAAAAATCCTTGACGGTGGAGTAGATGAATTTGATGCCAGGCGTCCGCTCGAGCAGATTTTCTCCTATTTCCACCAAACGGCTGACGATCCATGAGGGCGAGATATACCCCACGATCAGTGCGATCCCGATGAATACGACGAATCCCAGGCCGGGGATGCGTCTGGGCATACCCGAAGCATCCGTGCCTAATAATTTAGGCGCGACGCTATAGACCATGCCGGGAAGGATACCGTCGATGAGGAAAAATGCTGAATATAAGATCCAGATAGTCACAGAGATAGGTGCCAGTATAAGCAGTCCCTGTAAAAACAGCCGGGCGAGGTTCTTGGAGATACGACGAAGTGTCATGTGCAGCGCGTTTAAGGCGTAAAATTAGTCTTCTCCCACCGACAAAATCCGCCATTCACCGGTAAAATAACCAGGAATTATCGATGGAAACTTGCGTTACGATAAAAGTTTCCATAGTTTTGGCGGCGTGGAAGTCAAAGACAGGATATTAGAGAAGGCTGCAGACCTTTTTATGCGCTATGGCATCAAATCCATTACCATGGATGAGATCGCCACCAGCCTGGGCATTTCAAAAAAGACGATCTATCAGTTTTTTACGGATAAAGACGAGCTGGTATCCGCCGTAATAGAGCAAGAGATTACCAAGAACGAGGCGGAGTGTGTCCAATTCCGGGATGATGCGGCAAACGCCGTGCATGAAGTTTTTCTGGCCGTCGAGGACCTGGATGAATTACTGCGCTATACGAACCCGCTGGTGCTCTATGATCTCGAAAAATATCACCCGAAAGCTTTCCGGCGGATCAAGGATTTCAAATATCAATTCCTGCATGCGGCGATGATGGAGAATCTGCAGCGGGGTATCGCAGAAGGAGTGTACCGGGCGGACATCAATAGGGACATTGTAGCCAAAAGCCGGATCGAGGCCTCTTTCCTGGTCTTTAACCCGGACATTTTTCCTCACGGCAAGTATTCGATGTCGGAGGTCAACTTCCAGCTGGCAACTCTTTTTCTGTATGGAGTTGCGACTGACAAAGGCAAACAGCTAATCGAACAATACACCAACGAACGTAACAAAAAACTATCTCATGGACAGAAAGTTTAAAATAGGACGAGACCTTCTGCGATGCATGACGAATGGCGCACTGTCCGTCGTCTTGCTCCTTTTGGCTTCGGGCCTCCGTGCCCAGCAGTCTGCCGGCGCAGCTCCGCCTCCGGGTTCAACGCCACCTCAGGGCGCCACGCCACTTCATGGCACCACGCAAGTGCAGGGCGCCACGCAAGTGCAGGGCGCCACGCAAGTGTACGAATTCTCCCTTGCGCAGGCGATCGACTACGCCAGTAAGAACAGTGCATACGTCAAAAATGCGTTGCTGGACTATCAGATCCAGGTGCAGAGCAACCGGGCCACTACCTCGCAGGCGCTGCCTCAGGTCACGGGTAACCTTGGCGTCACGGATTATCTGCAGATCCCCACAACGCTTATCCCGGGCGAATTCATCGGTCAGCCCGGTACCTATATCCCGGTGAAGTTCGGTCTTCAATGGAACTCCACCGGTGGGGTCAGCTTGCAGCAGGTGCTTTTCGACGGGCAGGTCTTTGTCGGATTGCAGGCCCGCCAGGCATCGCTCGATTTCTATCGTAAAAGACAAGAGGTCACGGAACAAATAATCCGGGCCAATATCTATAAGGTCTATTACGAGCTGCTCATCAGCAAATGGCAGATGGACCAGATCGATGCCAATATCGCCAGCCAGGAGAGCCTGCTGCACAGCAATACCGAAATGTTCAAGAATGGTTTCGCCGAACAGCTGGACGTCGACAAGGCCAGTGTACAGCTCGCCAATCTGCAAACCGAGAAGATACAGACGCAGTTTACTATCGACAATGGCTACCTGGGCCTGAAGGTGCTCATGGGCATGCCCGTGCAGGATTCGTTGCGCCTCACCGATTCGCTCACCTACGATATGGTGCGCGATGCGGTTTTATCCGACAACTACAAATACACCGACCGCCGGGACTATCAGCTCTTGCAGATCAATCGGGAGCTCGACGATTACAATGTCAAACGTTATAAAAAGGAATATATACCCACGGCCAAGCTCAATGCCAACTATTCGCAAAACCAGTATGTGAACAAATTCGATCTCGGTGCAAAGAACACCTGGTTTCCCTCCACTTATATCGGCCTCGCCGTGAACATACCCATCTTCGACGGATTTTATAAAGACGCTAATATCAAGCAGGCCAAACTGCAGCTGATGCAGACGGAAAACAATATGGACTCGCTGAAGATACGGATCGACAACGACGTCAAGGTGGCCCAGCTTCGTTTCACCTCCGCGCTTGCGACCCTGGATTTCCAGAAAAAGAATATGGATCTTGCGCAAAAGGTCTATGATCAAACGCGAAAGAAGTTCGAACAGGGACTTGGTTCGAATACCGAGATCACCCAGGCGTTTGCCGACGAACGGACCGCGCAGGCCAATTATTTCAACGCGCTTTACAGTGCCGTCTCCGCGCGGGTGGACTATTTAAATGCTATAGGAAAATTATAAGCTAAAACTATCTAAAACACTTTATATGCATAAAGCAATCACTGTTGTCCTGGGATTTTCTCTGCTGTTGGCAGCCTGCGGCAGCAGCTCCATACAAAAGGATGATTCGCTCGCGGGCAAAAGATCCCGGCTCGACTCCCTGAAAGCGCAACAGGAAAAGCTTAACAAGCAGATCTCCGATCTGCAGGACCAGATCGCCAAGATCGACACCTCGGCGGCAACCAAAGAAAAGGCCAAGCTGGTCGCGCTAACGTCCCTCGCGCCTACTTCGTTTACGCATTATATCGATCTGCAAGGTAATGTCGATGCGGTGAACTACTCGAATATCGCCCCCCAGGGCAATGGAGGCGTCGTCCGGCAGATCTTCGTCAAACAAGGCGATCATGTCACTAAAGGCCAATTGCTGCTCAAGCTGGATGACGCCGTACAGCGTCAGCAGCTGGATAATGCGCAGATTGCCTTAGATCACGCTAAAGACCTGTACCAGCGCCACAAGAATCTTTGGGATGAAAAGATCGGTGCGGAAGTCGATCTCATCAACGCCAAGAACCAGGTGGATGAAGCAGAGGTTCAGGTAAAGATCTACCAGGAGCAGCTCAATTGGACGAACGTATATTCCGATATTCCGGGAACCGTGAACTATTTGAATTTACGGGTCGGTGAATTATTTTCCCCCGCCGTTCAGGCGCAAGCCCTCGGTCCAAATAACCCCGCACAGCTTCAGGTGATGAACACGGACAATCTCAAAGTGGTCGTCCAGGTGCCTGATGTCTACCAGGAACGCATCAGGGTAGGTACGCCCGTGAAGATCACGCTACCCGGTCTCAATAACAAGGAAATAAACGGCGTGGTCCACACGGTGTCGCCGGTCATCAACCAGTCCAACCGCGCCTTCAATGTGGAAGTCTATATCAACGACAAGAGCATCCGCGCCAACCAGGTGGCGATCGTCAAGCTTCAGGACTATACTGCCAGCAATGTCCTGACCATCCCGATCAATACGCTGCAAACGGACGAAAATGGCAAATATGTAATGGTGGCCATGAAAGATAAAGACCGGTTGGTCGCCCATAAAAAGTCCATCACGATCGGCCAGACCTATGCCGACAAGGTGCAGGTGCTCAGCGGCCTGGACAGCGGCGATCAGCTCATCAGCGACGGGTTCCAGGGGCTTTATGAAAATCAGCTGATCACCACCCACTAAAACACCTTTATGAGTGCACTAGAAAATTTCACCGATAAATTCAAACACTTCCGGCCTACCACCTGGAGCGTCACCAATAAAACGGCGATCTACCTGCTGATGCTCGTCGTCAGCGGCATTGGTATCTTCCAATTCGTCACGCTTCCCAAAGAGCAGTTCCCCGATATCGTGATCCCGACGATCTATGTCTCCACGATCTACACCGGTAACTCGCCCAAGGATATGGAAAACCTCGTGACCCGGCCGATCGAAAAACAGATCAAGGCGATCACAGGTGCTAAGATCAACAAATTCACCAGTACTTCGCAACAGGATTATTCCGCCATCGTGGTCGAATTTGAAACGGACGTGCAAACGGACGTGGCGCTGCAAAAGGTAAAAGACGCCATAGATAAAGCGAAGCAGGATCTGCCAACCGACCTGACCCAGCAACCCACTGCGCTGGAGGTGAGTTTTTCCGATCAGCCCATCATGTACGTCAATATCAGCGGCAACTACGACCAACAGCGGCTTAAGAAATTCGCCGACGACATGAAGGACAGGCTGGAAGACCTCCCACAGCTCAACCGGGTAGATATCGTCGGAGCTCCCGAACGCGAATTCCAGATCGACGTCGACAACTATAAAATGCGCGCCGCGGATATCAGCTTCAGCGATATCGACCAGGCCGTCAAAGGAGAGAATCTCGATATCTCGGGCGGTTTGCTGGACGTCGGGAATATGAAACGCAACCTCCAGCTCAAAGGCCAGTTCCATACCGCGCAGGATATCGCATCGATCGTTGTCCGCAGTCCCAATGGCGGTAACCCGGTTTACCTCAAGGACATCGCGACGATCAAAGACACTATCAAAGATCGCGAGAGCTACGCCCGTCTCGACGGAAAGAATGTGGTTACCCTAAATATTATCAAACGCGCCGGCGAGAACCTCATAGAGACCTCCGATACCGTGCGGGGCACCGTCAAGGCGATGCAGGTCGATCTGCCCAAAGACCTCAATGTGGTCATTACGGGCGACCAGAGCACGCAAACCCGCAACTCGTTCAACGATCTGGTGAACTCCATCGTCATCGGATTCATTCTCGTGCTGATCATCCTCATGTTCTTCATGGGCGTCGTCAATGCCTTTTTCGTTGCCCTGTCCGTGCCATTGAGTATGTTCGTGGCCTTCTGTTTCCTGCCGGCGGCCAATGTGGTCATCGGTGGCGCGGTTACGCTAAACTTTATCGTCCTTTTCGCCCTGCTCTTTGGCCTCGGGATCATCGTGGACGACGCCATCGTGGTCATCGAGAATACCCACCGCATCTTCACCCAGGCCCGAGGGAAACTCAGTTCGACGACCTCGGCACAAATGGCAGCAGGCGAAGTGTTTGTTCCCGTATTAGCCGGTACGCTTACGACGCTCGCACCCTTCTTCCCTCTATTGTTCTGGCCCGGGCTCATCGGTAAGTTCATGGTCTATCTACCCGCTATGCTCATCTTTACGCTGGCGGCATCGCTCGTCGTGGCCTTTATCATGAACCCCGTTTTCGCGGTAGACTTTATGAACCATCCGGAAGACGGGACGACCGCAACCCGTGTAAGCATCTTCAGGAAACCCGGACTTTGGATCGCCATCGGTTTTGGCCTCCTGCTCGACCTGGCGCATCAGAGCTTCCTCGGCAACCTGCTCCTCTTCATCGTCGTCCTCGTTATCCTCAATAAATTCGTCTTTGACCGGATGATCCATGGATTCCAGAACCGTGTTCTGCCCTGGATCATGGGTCACTATGAAAGCCTGCTGCGCTGGGCCCTCAAAGGCTGGCGTCCGGCCTGGCTGCTGCTGGGCACGTTTCTGTTGCTGATCTTCTCCTTTGTATTTTTCGCCGTTCGAAAACCCGATGTCGTCTTCTTCCCGAAAGGCGACCCGAACCAGGTCTATGTATATCTCAAACTCCCGGTGGGCACAAACGTGGATTATACCGACTCTGTTACCCGGTTTCTCGAAAAGCGCGTTTACCGGGTGCTTGGAATGGGTGACGACGGATCGAAGCCCAACCCTGTCGTCGAGAGTGTCATCTCCAACGTGGCCGTCGGGGCCAGCGATCCTACGAGTGGTGATCAGAGCACCCATCCGGAGCTGGGCCGTATCCAGGTATCTTTTGTCGAGTTCGGTAAACGTAACGGCGTATCCACAAGCAGGTACCTGGACTCGATCCGCCACGTGATGACCGGCATCCCCGGTGCCGAGATCACCGTCGACCAGGAACAAAACGGCCCGCCGACCGACCCACCAGTCAATATCGAGGTCGCCAGCGACAACTTCGACGACCTTATAAAAACCGCGGTATCGCTAAAGAACTATCTCGATTCCATTCAGACCCCGGGTGTCGAAGAGCTCAAGATGGATATCGATCTGACGAACCCCGAGATCACGCTGACTGTGGACAGGCAGCGGGCCATGATCGAAGGCATCAACTCCTCGAATATCGGTCAGGAACTTCGCTCCGCGCTCTTTGGGCTCGAGTCTTCCAAGATCAAGGAAGGGAAGGATGAATACAAGATCTATATCCGCAACATGGAGAGTCAGCGTAAGAACCTCACCGATCTCCTCAATATGAATTATACCTACCGGGATATCAACGGTGGCGGCGCCATCCGTAACGTGCCGATCAGCTCCCTGGTGCACATCGATTATACCAGCACGCTCGGCAGCGTCAAACGCAAGAACCAGAAACGCACCATCACCCTGAAATCGAACGTGCTGACGACCCAGGGCTATACCGCTCCGGGGGTTAACGCCGAGCTGGCCAAATCGATCGCAGCCTTTAAAAAGAAACCCGACGACGTAACCATCACCCAAACCGGCGAAGGCGCCCAGCAGGCAGAAACCACGGCTTTCCTGGGTAAAGCCCTGGTCATCGCACTGGCGATCATCCTCATCGTCCTGGTGGTACAATTTGGATCTGTCAGTAAGTCGGTCATCATCCTGAATGAGATCCTCTTCAGCGTGATCGGGGTCATCCTCGGCTTTGCGATAACCAAGATGCAGGTTTCGGCGATAATGACCGGCCTCGGTATCGTGGGCCTCGCGGGGATCGTAGTCAAGAACGGTATCCTTGTGATCGAATTCACGGACGAACTTCGAGCGAGGGGTATGAAAACGCGCGAAGCCGCCATCGAAGCGGGGAAGACCCGTATCATTCCCGTGCTGCTGACCGCCATGGCCGCCATTCTCGCGCTTATCCCCCTTGCCGTAGGCTTCAATATCAACTTCATCACGTTATTCTCCGACTTCAGCCCCCATATCTATTTCGGCGGCGATAACGCAGTTTTCTGGAAGCCCTTGTCCTGGACCATCATTTTCGGCCTGGCGTTCGCCTTCTTTATGACCCTGTTCATGGTACCCAGCATGTACCTGATCTCGGAGAGATTGCGCAGACCGATGCGCCGTCATTGGGGCGGCAAATGGATATCTTTCCTTGGCATCCCGCCGTTCACGATCATCTTTATTCTGCTGATGTTCATCAGCCTGATCCGGCAGAGCAGGGAAGTGGCGGCACGGAGAAGAAGGGCTCGGCAACGCCAGGGTGCTGTCGACGAAACGTGGATCAGAAGCTGGTTTTAGGTAACTTCATAAAAACATTAACCTATGCGCAACAATCATGAGATCGACTACAAAATATACGGTGAAGAACTGCAATTCGTAGAGGTGGAACTCGATCCGGGCGAGACCGTTGTCGGGGAGCCGGGCGGGTTCATGATGATGGACGATGGCATCGAGATGCAAACGCTTTTCGGCGATGGCTCGGCGGGGTCCAACCAGGGCGGACTGCTCGGGCGGCTGATGAATGCGGGCCGCCGCGTGCTGGTAGGAGAGAACCTGTTCATGACGGCCTTTACCAATATCGGCGTGGGGAAAAAGCGGGTGAGCTTTGCCGCTCCCTATACGGGGAAGATCATCCCGCTGGATCTGCAGGCCCTGGGCGGCACCATCATAGCGCAAAAGGATGCCTTTCTTTGCGCCGCCAAAGGGGTCAGTATCGGGATCGCCTTTCAGCGCAGGCTCGGCACGGGTATCTTTGGCGGGGAAGGCTTTATCATGGAGAAACTGGACGGGGATGGGCTGGCCTTTGTTCATGCCGGCGGATATATCGTGGAGAAGACCCTGGCACCGGGCGAGATCTTAAAGGTGGACACAGGCTGCGTGGTTGCCTTCCAACCTTCGGTAGATTTCGATATCGAATTCATCCGGGGCATCCGGAACTGGATGTTCGGGGGAGAGGGACTGTTCTTTGCGGTGATGCGCGGTCCGGGTAAGGTGTGGTTGCAATCCCTGCCGATCAGCCGGCTGGCCAGCCGGATCATCCAATACAGCCCGCAATTCGGGAGCCGTCGCGAAGAAGGCAGTATCCTCGGCGGACTGGGGAATTTGCTCGATGGAGATGGACTCTAGGAAATAAAAAAGGGGGCTTCAAAAGCCCCTTCTTATTTAGTTGCGGTTGTTGAAGCTAGTTGCGATTATTAGAGAACCGGCTGAGTAGTCTTAAGATCTCCAGATAAAGCCAGACCAGGGTCACCAGGAGCCCGAAAGCACTATACCATTCCATGTATTTCGGCGCACCCATTTGTTCACCCGTCTCGATTTGGTCGAAGTTCAGCACCAGGCTCAACGCGGCGATCACGACGACGAACAGGTTTACGACGATGCCGATAACGCTATTGTCGCCGAATTGCATAAAGGGAATATGGATGCCAAAGAATCCCAGGACCATGTCAATCATGTAAAACACAAAGATCCCGAGGATCGAGGACGCGATCACGGCCCTGAATTTATTGGTCGCCTTGATGATCCGCGTGTTGTACAGGATAAATACCGCGAAGGCCACCCCGAAGGTGAGCAACACGGCCTCCATGATGATGTTGGGATATTTGGCCTTGAAACTATCGTTGATCACGGCTGAAAGCCCACCCAGCAGAAAGCCTTCCAGCAGCGCATAGGGGGACGCAAGATATTTGGCGAGTTTGGGTACAAAAGATGTGATAACTCCAAGGATCAAACCACCGAACATCCCCGCCATCATGAACATCATCATCGTCGGCGCCTTGAAGGAATAATAAAGCTTCCAGGTATAGGCTGCTCCGGCAACCACCAGCAACATCAGGAAGCCGAACTTTTGCATCGAGCCACGGACCGTCATCGTGCCCTCACCGGGTTGTGCCAGCGATCTGCTGAATATCTTTTCCGAAAGGGTAGGATTACTGGAATTAAAGATTGCCATAGTTATACGTTTTATGGGTTCTAAGAATACAAATAGTATACAAAATTAGCAAGTAAGCCTGCTCACTGCAAAACTGTCAGCAGAACTTTAACATAAAAAACGCGGTAACGTTTTTGTCCGAAGGGCATACTTACGCTTTCTTGTTTCTGTCCGGGGGTGGTGGCGCACCCGGTTTTTCGCCTTTTTGCTGCATTGGGGGTTTTTGAGGCCCCCGGCCACCACCGCCACCAGCACCACCGGCACCGCCAGCGCCGCCAGCGCCACCGTTACCACCACCGTTGCCATCCCGGCCCCGTCTGCCGTCAGGTTGTCCGCCCCGGTTGCCCGCACCTTCTGCCGGTTTGCCATCTCTTCCGCCCCGGTTTATACCACCCACACCATGTTGGGGCTGATGTTTATGATGACCGTGTTTTTTCTTTCTATCAGCCTTTTCCAGCGTTTTGAGGCTGATCTGACCCACCAGGTCGACGAAACCGGATTCGACCTCTTCCTTGGGTTTGGCCGTGCTGACCTCCACCGGGTCCAGGGTATCCGGGACGACGTTCTGCATATTCATCTGGCGGATCTTGCGTACCCGCTCGATGGTCAGGGGGTACTGTTTGTTGCTGTCGGGCAGCACGTACCACATGAGGTTTTTGAAGATATCCTTTTTGATAAGGCTTGCCGTACCCTTGGCGACCTGCAGGATATCCGCGTTCTCCGGGAAGTTTTGCAAGGCGTCCAGATAGGTGTCCAGCTCATAATTGAGACAGCATTTCAACCGGCCGCACTGGCCACTGAGCTTGCTTTGGTTGATGGAAAGATTTTGATATCGGGCTGCGGTGGTATTCACGGATTTGAAATCGGTGAGCCAGGTGGCGCAGCAAAGCTCCCGGCCGCAGCTGCCGACCCCGCCGACCTTGGCGGCTTCCTGGCGCGCGCCGATCTGCCGCATCTCCACTTTGAGCCGGAACTCGCCGGCGTATACTTTGATAAGCTCACGGAAGTCTACCCGGTCGTCCGCGATATAGAAAAAAGTAGCTTTTCTTCCGTCGGCCTGGATCTCTACCTCGCTCATTTTCATGTCCAGCTTCAGCTTTCTGGCGATAGCGCGGGAGCGTACCAGCGCCTCTTTTTCCCGGGCCTTGTTCTGCTGCATGACCTCCAGGTCTTTATCGCTGGATTTGCGCAGCACCTTTTTAAAATCGGGACTCCGCTCTTCGACGCCCTTTTTCTTGAGCTGTAACCGGACCATCTCGCCCGTCATCGACACTTCGCCGACATCGAAACCGCTTACCCCCTCTACACTCACCATATCTCCCC
>DASYZH010000351.1:0-13310 GCA_035946435.1 Puia sp.
TCCCCACGCCATGTTTGAATGCGTTCTCGACGAAAGGGATCAGCAACATCGGCTCGATCTCATAAAACCCCGAAGGCACATCCAGCGAAACATTCACCGGCACCTTCGCCCCAAAACGCTGCTTTTGCAGATCGATAAAGCTTTGCAGATACTCCACCTCCTTACCCAGCTCGACCTTGTCCTCGTCGGTCTCATACACCATATATTGCATCAGCGACGACAGTTTTAAAATGGTCGGCCCCAGCTCCGGCGACTTCATCTGCTCCAGCGCCACCAGGTTATTGAGGATATTGAAAATGAAATGGGGATTGATCTGCGACCGTAAGAATGAAAGCTCCGTCTTGAGATTCTCTTCCTGCCGCTCCTGCGCCCGTTGATCCGCGATCGCCTTGTCGGCAACAAACCGGAAGGTAGTGCTCACCGCGATCGTCAGCAGAAAGGCCGGCAACAGGAACCCCGTCGCCCCCTTGAAACTAAATTGCGGCAGATGGAACACATATAACACGAGCACAAAGTGGATCAGCAGCACCAGCCCGAACACTAGCGCCACCATGCCCGTAAAGACCAGGTAACGCCGGTGATAAAAGAGTCGTGGGGTCAGCAGGTAAGCGTTGAGATAAAAGGGTCCGATCCAAAAAACACTCGTAAAAAAGTTAAGCCAGAAAAATACCCGGGCAAACCTGTCTGCATCGCCATGATGCGCCTCGCCATGATGGCTGTCCAGCAAGTAGGGTAGGGAGAGCACGACCGCCCATACGGCTACATGCGTCAGCACCCGGATCAGCCTTCGATTGTACCAATAAGCCCTCATGTAAGTAAATATAGTTTTTTTATTGGTCCTCGCCCTGGACATTGTTGTTCTTGCGTTTGAACAGGCTGGCATCGACCTTCCCGAAATTCCAGGAGAGATTCAGCCGCAGCAGCTGCGGGTCCCGGAGCCTGCTGTAATCCTGGGTGAAATAAGTGCTATAGCTATACTGCTCCTGGCTCCGGCTGCGGAAGATATCGCTCCAGCTTGCGGATGCCACTAACTTGCCTTGCATAAAGGTCTTCTTAACCGCCATGTCGACGTCATAATAGGCCTTGATATACCCTTGCGACGCACTCGATGATTGCATATTGGGCGGCCCGGGCTGATTGCTGTTCGTATTCACCGGCAGATTGCTCTTGCTCTGATAGATGCCGGACACCTGGATGGCAAAACCCGCGGGCAGCTTGAAATTCGTGTTCGCCTTACCAAACCAGCTCCACAACGCCGTCTCTTCGGTCGCGTCTACCCAACCTACGTTGATCTTCGAATGATAGAGGTTGACATTGGCCGTGAAGTCCCACCATTTCGTCAGTGAGAGCTGCGCCGTCAGTTCTGCACCCATGTTATCGCTGGTCTCCGCATTGATATAGGTATTGATCAGCTCGACCGTACCGGCGGAATTGGTGTCGGATTCGATATAGCCCGTGATCAGGTGATCCGTATGTTTGTAGTATACGGAACCCATCAGCGTATTGTTGCCCGGGAAGGTCTTGATATACGATAACTCCAGCGACTGCGTAAACTCCGGTACCAGGTTGGGGTTGCCCCGCGTGATGTTCAGCTTGTTCGAAGAATCGGTATATGGTACCAATTGCATGAAGTTCGGCCGGTTCACTCGGCGGGTATAGCTAAGCTGTAGTTCCCCGCCGTTCCCCAGTTTCTCGCCCAGGAACAACGAAGGGAATAGACTCACGGGGTATTGGTTGCTAAACGTTTCCCCCGAGTTCAGCAGGGTCCCGTGATAGTTGGAACTTTCCGCCCTCAACCCGGCCTTATAGCTAAACCCACCAAAGCTGCTCCCGATCGTCGCATACGCGGCATACACATTGTTCTGACTCTTATAGTTGCTGGCCGCGCTCGGCACCAGCTCATATGCCGCCGAATCGGCGTCATAGGTATAGTTGTTATTGAGGTTCAGCCGGCTCTGCAAGGCTGCCCGCAAACCCGCTTCCAATGTCGTCTTCGGCGTCAAAGGATCGGAGAAATCCGTTTGCAGGATCACATTGTGGTCATTCCCACCCCCCAGGATCTTTTGCAGCTCGGTGCTGCCCAACGCAGAACCTTTCACGCCGGTATAGTAGTCGGTGGCGTACAGGCTATGACTGGTGGCATTGCCGGAGAAATAGCTCGCGTCGGCCGTCCATTCTTCTTTGTCCCTGGCGAAAAGCTGCTTGAACCCCAAAGTGCCGCCCCTGCCGTTAAACGTATGACCGGCGCTGATCTCCTCCTGGTAGTATCCCGGCGTCGTGCCCGAAGTATACAAACTATCCGTGGCTACCTCGAGATTCGAAGTCTGCGTCCCCATTTTGTGCTGCATCGCAAAACCCGTGAGCGACAGCGTTGTCTTGTTGGTGATAAAATAGTCTAGACCAACCCGCTCAAAGACAATATTGCCTTTGCTGGTATCGAGCTCCCGCTCGAACAGATTGGTGGAAGGCGACGTGCTGAAGTCCTGCCGCACGAGCCCGCCGGTGACACGGTCCCGCAGCGTCCGCCCATTGATATCGGCCGAGACATTGAACTTGCCTTCCCGGACATTGAGGCTGGCGCCGCCGTTGAGCCCGCCATAGCTGTCACCGCCCGCGCGGATGCTTCCATTATATCCCTTTTTCCGATTCTTCTTCAGCACGATATTCAGGATGCCTGCTCCGCCGCCCGACGCATCGTATTTGGCGCTGGGGTTGGTGATGACCTCTACACTCTCGATGGCGTCGCTGGGGATCTCATCCAGCGTCAGCGTCGTAGGCTTGCCGTCTACAAAAAGCTGCGGCGACCCGCCCCGGATGGTGACATTGCCGTCGATATCCACATTGACACTGGGGACATTTTTCATGATGTCCAGCCCGGTGCCGCCCACACTTACGATGTCTTTGGATACATTGAAGACCTTCTTCTCCTGGTCCACGGAGATGGTAGGCTTGCTGGCCGTGACGACGACCTGCTGAAGCTCATTGGAAGAGGGCATCATCGCTAATTTCCCCAGATCCATATCCGAAGCCCCGGGCTTCAGCACCACGTCCTGCGTCACCGCAGTATAGCCCACCGCCGATAGGCTCACCTTCAGCGGCGTCCCCACGGGCAGGTCTTCGGCGGAAAAATCCCCGTTGTTCTGGGAACTAAGCCCCTTGAGCAACGTCTCCTTTTTCTTACCGGAAACCTTATCAGTATAGACTTTGATTATCAACACGGAAGCCTTGCCGATGCCACGGCCGGACGAATCCACCAGCTTCCCGTAAAGATGGCCATTCGAGCCACCACCCAGGCCGCCACCACCCGGCCCGCCGCCGCCAGGGCCGCCATTCCCGGGGCCTCCAACGCCCCCGGATCCTCCCGGCGCGCCTCCCGCAGGAGGTCCTTGCGCAAATAGCTGGGAAACAATCACCAGCAAACCAAGCAGAAGTAAAGATGACTTTTTCATAGGTCAAAGATGCATCGCCATCTTCGACCTCAAAACCGACTTGCGGGCAAGTCCAAAAATCCTGCGGTCAACCCCCAAAATTCCCGGAATGGGTCCTCGCCCCGACCCGCTGGCCGCCCATCGCCTTCACCGCCCCCACCTGTTCGGAATTCAGCGACTCCATCCTCTTCTTCAGATTACCAAAGGATTCCATCGGGCCCTTCGACGCAAACATATTAGCGATCCAGGCCGGCAGACAGCCGCCGGGATCTATTTGCAACACATACCGCACATGGACGACCCTGTCCGATTTTTGCGAGATATTCCACACCGCCATGGATCTGGGGATACGTACAAGGCCTCTTTTCTCGGGCACAGCATCTTTCATCCCCTTGCAGACCAAAAGAGCGGAATGCGTCGCACTGTCGTAGGAAAGCACTACATCGGCGCAAAGATCCCGGTTGCTTAACGGCCAGGGAACATTGATCTCGGAATAATAAATGAGTTCATTGGCGCCGATCTTCCTGATCGGTACCGCAGATTTGGTACAATAGGCCCACTGCGAATACTTTTCGACGTCGAACAAGATGGAGGTAAGTTGGGCTACCGTTCCCGGGAGGTCCACTTCGACCTCAATATCATTGAATTTGGAAAATGCCGAATGGCGGCTATACACAGATATGCCATCCTTTTGATCTTTAAGCATCCAGTCGTTGGCGCCGGGATCAGCAGAAAAGAGCCTTAAAAAAAGACAGCAGAACGGGATTGCAAGCATACTAATCACTACCTGATAACGGACTTCACGGCCTCATATTGTTAAAAAAGAAAATTCGACCATTATTTGCCCGCCGCCGCTATTTCGCCGCGGCGGTATCCGCCATCGCCAGCTTCAGCGACTCCGAATTGATGCAATACCGCAACCCGCTGGGCTCGGGGCCATCCGGAAAAACATGCCCCAGGTGCGAATCACACACATTGCACTCCACCTCGATGCGCGTCATCCCAAACGAGGTATCCTTGATATATTTGATCACATTCTCCTTGATAGGCTGCGTAAAGCTCGGCCAGCCCGTACGCGAGTCGAACTTGATGCCGGAATCGAAAAGCTCGGTGTCACAGCACACACATTTGTACTTCCCCGGATCATAACGGCTGCAAAGCTCACCGCTGAATCTCGCCTCGGTCCCCTTCTTCCGCGTGATGCGAAACTGTTCCGGCGTCAGCTGCGCCTTCCATTCGGCATCGGTCTTCTCTACCCGGTGGTCAGGCGCCGGATTCCCCTTGGTTGCAAGGTTCAGGACATCGTTCCAGTTGATCATAAAGGATGTTTCGACAAAGGTAGGGGGAATCCGGCAAAGCTAATGTCTGCTCAATCTATTTCACCCGCACCAGCACCGCACCATCCACACTATTCTTCCTACCCATGCACGTGTCTTCGATAATCGTCGTGAGCACCGAGTCATCCGAATACCACGTTGCCTTGTACGTGGCCCAATAACCAAAACCGCAGGTACTGTCGGCCATGGACAAAGTAGTACCCTCTTGCTTATAAGGCCCCCCTACTTTCCAGGTCGTGCCGTCAAAGGTAGCCTCCGCAGTCCCGTCATTCCGGAACACCACATTCCCCTTATCCCCGTTACCATAGTGTACCCGCCAATGACCCACAAAATTCTTACTTGCCACAAAAGCAAAGGCGACCACCAAAAGCGCACCAAGCGCTACGAAAAAAGGACTCTTTTTCATATCAGTTGTTTTTGTTTACGGAATTGTTAAATCCTTTCCGTCGCCTGCCGTCATCTTCACCAGGAAACCACCCGCTCCCGCCATCGGCCGTCATAAAGCTCTTGATCGAAGCGGCACTGTCGGCAGCGGAAACCCCGTCGCCACCGGTCATTCGGCGCAGGGATTTCTTGAGGATTTGCGCCCGCGAACCACCCGGCCACACAAAAAATAACACCAGCAAAAAGATCATAGGTCGCATAGTCGAATAATTAAGAGTAATGGTCAAATAAGTAAGAGTATCGCACCGAGAAAGAACAGCATCGCCAGCGCAAGCAGTATCCATTCTATCCGTCTGGCTTTGTCCTGCATAATGAATAGTTGACATCCCAAAATTCCGGACATAAAAAAACGTCCGCCGGAATAGTCGACGAACGTCAGGAGAAAATCGTTAAAAAAATATCAGGCTACAGCCACCGCCGGCCGGCCCCAGACAAGTACAGCCGTAAGAACCCCATTCTCCCCGCGGAAAAAGAACCGCGCGCCGATACGACCCGCCAGATCGGCCGCCAGCTGCAACCCCAACCCCGAAGCGCCGCTATCGATCCGCCGGTCACCGATCCGCTGATTCAGGATGGTAGCTTCGGTCGCCGTTACCGGGTTGGTAATCGTAATCTCCGAGGCGGTCCCGTCGATCACGATCCGTTCCCCGGCGCCATGCCGCACCGCATTTTGCAACAAATTGCGCAGGATCACGGAAAGAAAATGCTCATCGGACTCACGGGTAATTCCCGGTGGCACCCTGTTCTCGATCGTGACCCCCTTCTCCTCCAGCTGATCCTGCATCGTCACGATCACCTTATTGAAGACGTCGGCAAAACATACCATCCGGCATTCGGGATGAAAATGCTGCATCTGGCTCTTGCTCCAGATCAGCAGATCCTCCATCGTCTCCAGCACATTCTCGGTGGCTTTTTGCAATCGCTCTTCATGCGTCGCCCGCGTTTCCGGCGTAAACAGCTGCGGCTGCTCCTTTTGCAGCTGTAACATGCGGATGATCTTGCCTACAGGCCCGCGAAGATCATGCCCTATGATCCCAAAAAGACTCGCCTTGGTATCATTGGCCAGCGCCAATTCCTGGTTGACCTGGTCCAGCTGGTCATTCCGCTCGTTGAGCAACCGGTTCAGCCGCGCCTTATTGCGATAAAAAAAATAAAGCAAAAGCGAGATGATACCCAGCGCCACCAACCCGACGACCAGGATCAAACGCTCCCGCGACGCATTGCCGAGCTGGAGCTCACGCAACCGGTTCTCTTTGCCCAGCTGGGCGAGCTGCACTTGCTGTTCATAACTTCGATACCGCGTCTCCAGGTCGGCGAAGGTCCGCGACAGCTTCTCCGAATTCAGCGAATCCGTTACATTGACATATTGTTCAAAAAACCCAAAAGCAGCGACATCATCCCCCTTTCCCTTCTGCGCCTGCGCCATATATTTCAGCTGGCTGGCATAAAGCTCCTTGTTCAGCTGCCTGGCTACCGGCAATGACTGATCAAGTAAAGCGATCGCACGCTGGTACTCGCGAAGCCCCAGAAAATACCGCGCTCTCGTCATCTGCACCTGAAAATTCAGGATCGGCGACCCCACCTTCGCGGACACCGAATCCGCCTTGTCGACCCACGGCCTCGCCTCCTCATATTGCTGCCGGTCGAGATAATAAATGGCAATGTTGAGATCCGAGGAGACGACCTCCGAGGGGAACGCAAGCGGATTGGATACATTGGCGTCCAGCTCACGGTCATAATACAACGCCGAATCGATCCGCCCGGATGTGCTAAAAGCCTCCACGAACGAACTCATAAGCCGGTTGGCCACATTCGGCGAGACGGATGCAAACCGCTGTCCTTTCCGCAATGCCGCAAGACTCTTGTCCACCATCTGCGTATTGAGATAGAGTTTCGACAACATATCGCATTGGATCGCGAAATCGAACTTCCGCTTCATATCCGCGGTCGTATCGACCTCTTTCTCCCGCAGCTCGATGCTCCGGATAAAATAATCCTGCGCAGTGCTATAATACGATTTGTCCTGGTAATAGCCACCCAGCGCGGTATAGCCATCTTCCAGCAGCCGCCGCTCATGCGAAGTGTCGACTATGGACTCGAGGAGGGTCTTGCAGCTGTCCATCTTGTCCGGCTGCTGTAGCTGAAAGTTCACCGGGATCAACGTTACACAGGCCCGTACGATCTGGCTCGTTAAATGTCCCGTCAAAGCCGAATTCAGGCTCCGGTAAAAATAGTATTGGGCGCTGTCAAACCTTGTTTGATAATAATACCCCAACCCCGTAGTCGACGCAAAACGTGCCTGATGATCATAGTCGTCACCCCGCGCCAGCCGCATCCCCTGCATCCCCGCCTGCTGGAGCCGCAAAGCGTTGGCACTGGCATTCAGCCGCAACGAGTCGCAATACGCCGTCCACGCCGCCATCTTCGCTGCATACCCGGAGATCGTATCCAGCCGCGGCGTCCGTTGCGAAAAGCCGCGAAAACACACAAAGCACACAACGAGCGTGAGAATACCCTTCAACACATCCCGGTAGAGCCTGCCCACCGGCAGCTCGAACCCGCCCAACAGCACTTTGGTTCCCTTCACAGCGGAAACCTTGTTCAGCTGAAGGGCATAACTACGATGAATACGGACAAACCGCTCCGGTGGCAGCCGTTCGAGCAGCTCCGTAAGCGTTGTCAAAACCAGGTATTGCTTGTCCTTTAGCTGGATCCGCGTATAATCCTTCATTGCTTCGAGATACATGATTTCGCTTAGGTTGACCTTGTATTTGTCGTAACCTTGCTTGATAACGAAAACATCCGAGGCCTGCTCTTTTTCAAAAGCCATGGCCTTGCTTCGCAGTTCGGTAAAATCCCGCAACCGCAACGCACACCGCGCAAAACGTTCCGCGGTCAGCGGCTTGACCAGGTAATCGAAGGCTTCCAGCTCATACCCCTCGACGGCATATTCGGGATGCGAAGTGATGAACACCGCAAGCATTGGCCGGCCTCGTAAAAGCCGCAAAAATTCCATGCCGGTCATCCCCGGCATCTCCACATCGAGGAACAGCACGTCCGGCCGGTACAGCTCGATCAGCTCCATCGCAGCAAGAGGATTGCTGCACACACCGATCTTTTTCAAAAAGGGGAATTTCGCGGCTTCTGCATCCACGCTCAGCTGATCGAAGTCATCATCTTCGACAAGAAGGTATTTTAAGGTGTTTTCCATTCGGTAGACCCGAAATCGTATAATAAATATAAATAATGTTTTAATGCCGGCCCCGCCTTTTTCCAAAACACCCGAAAACCACTATTCCGTCCAAGGCCACGGCCACGGCCTCCGCCCCGTCCATCGCACAAGGATCGGCAAGCATAAAAAAAAAAAAAGCCCCGGACTTTTGTCCGGGGCCATATCAAAAAATAAAACCTAAGCCAGTTCAAATCGATCCAGGTTCATCACCTTCACCCACGCCGCCACAAAATCCCGCACAAACTTCTCCCGCGCATCATCGCAGGCATAGACTTCGGCGATCGCGCGAAGCTCGGCATTGGAACCGAAGATCAGGTCGACCCGTGTAGCCGTCCATCTCGGTGCTCCGGTAGAGCGATCCCGGCCTTCCAGGTGCCCGTCCCCATTGCCCGCAGGCGCCCATTTGGTGCTCATGTCCAGCAGATTGATGAAAAAGTCATTGCTCAACGTCTCCGTCTTGTTCGTAAACACGCCATATTTGGAATGGTTCCAGTTCGTATCCAGCATCCGCAGGCCGCCCACCAGCGCCGTCATCTCTGGTGCGGTAAGGCTCAACAGCTCTGCCTTGTCGATCAATAAGGCCTCCGCCCTCGCCGTATAACGTTTTTGCGCATAATTGCGGAACCCGTCTGCCCCCGGCTCCATCGCATCGAAGGATTCGACATCGGTCTGTTCCTGCGTAGCATCTACACGTCCCGGCGTAAAAGGTACCGTGATCGTAAAACCGGCATTCTTAGCCGCCTTCTCGATCCCCACACCTCCACCGAGTACGATCACATCGGCGATCGACACGGCCTTACCGCCTTTAAGCCCGCTATTAAATGCACTCCGCACCTTTTCAAGCGTGTCCAGCGTCTTCGCCAATTCTATCGGATTATTGACTTCCCAGTCTTTCTGCGGCGCGAGCCGGACCCTGGCACCATTCGCGCCACCGCGTTTGTCGGAGCTACGGAACGTAGAGGCCGAGGCCCATGCCGTGCTCACGAGCTGCGATACCGATAACCCGCTTTTCAGCAGCTGTTCCTTCAACGCAGCGATATCCGCCGCATCGATCGGTGAATACCCAGCCTTGGGAAGCGGGTCCTGCCAGATCAGATCTTCCGCCGGTACTTCGGACCCGAGATAGCGAACCTTCGGTCCCATATCCCGATGCGTCAGCTTGAACCACGCACGGGCAAAAGCATCGGCAAACTCAGCCGGGTTCTCATAAAAATGCCGCGAGACCTTCTCATAGGCCGGGTCGATCCGCAACGCAATGTCTGTCGTCAGCATCGTCGGCGCATGACGTTTCTTCGGATCATGCGCATCGGGGACCAGGTCGGCCGCAGCGCCACCCTTCGGTACCCACTGAAAGGCTCCCGCAGGGCTCTTGCTCAGCTCCCACTCGAAACCAAAAAGGTTCTCAAAAAAATTATTGCTCCACTTCGTCGGCGTTTTCGTCCAGATACCCTCGAGTCCGCTGGTGATGGTCGCGCCCGCGTTCCCACTGCCAAAATTATTGTTCCAGCCAAGCCCCAGCTCTTCGATCCCGGCAGCCGCAGGCTCTTTCCCGACATGCTTTCCCGCCTCGGCGGCGCCATGCGTCTTACCAAAGCTGTGCCCGCCGGCGATCAGCGCCACGGTCTCATAATCATTCATCGCCATCCGGCCAAAGGTCTCCCGGATATCCCGCGCTGCGGCTAATGGATCAGGTTTTCCGTCGGGTCCCTCCGGATTCACATAGATCAACCCCATCTGCACCGCGCCAAGTGGGTTCTCCAACTGTCTGTCTCCTTCGTATCTTTTGTTTCCCAACCATTCCGTTTCCGAACCCCAATAGGTATCTTCACTCGCTTCCCAGACATCCGCACGTCCGCCCCCAAAACCAAACGTTTTAAATCCCATGGACTCCAACGCACAATTCCCCGTGAGGATCATCAGGTCGGCCCACGAAAGCTTCTTGCCATATTTCTGCTTCACCGGCCACAGCAACCGGCGCGCCTTGTCCAGGTTGACATTATCCGGCCAGCTGTTCAACGGCGAAAAACGCTGCTGCCCCCGGCCGCCGCCGCCACGTCCATCCCCGATCCGGTACGTACCCGCACTATGCCAGGCCATCCGGATCATCAAGGGGCCATAATGACCAAAATCCGCCGGCCACCAGTCCTGCGACGTGGTCAGCACTTGGATGATGGCCGCCTTTACTTCTTTCAGATCCAGCTTCTTGAATTCTTCGGCATAATTGAACCCCTTATCCATCGGATCGGATAAAGCCGAATGCTGCCGTAAGACCTGCAGATTAAGCTGGTTGGGCCACCAATCCCGGTTCCTTGTCCCGCCACCTGCACTTTCTTTCATCGTGCCACCTGTGAACGGACATTTGTTCTCTGCATGCGGATGGTGCTCTGTAGCATAATGGAGCGTGTTGTTTTCCATAATGGACAATTTTTGATGGTGTGAATGATTTTGAAATGCTATGTCAAATCTACCGAAGTTTTTCACCATAGAATTATCGATGTTTTTGATATAGTCATCGAGAAAATCGATAAGTACAAAAGATGCGCACGCCCGACTAAAAAATAGCGAAGCCCGGATAAAGTCGGCGGCTTTCCGTTAAATTTGACTATGAACCTCCATTTTCTTGCTTGCCCGGGGCTGCGGACTACCCTCGCTGCCCTCAGCTTTTCCATTAGCTTCTGCCAGGCTCAGGTCGCCACCACTACCATCACCGAGTGGCAATATGGCAAAAATGGCGCCATCTCCATCACCTACGACGACGCCTCCCGCCACCAGTTCACGCGCGCACTGCCCCTCATGGAACGCCTGAAGCTCCCCGCCACCTTCTTCGTCATCACCGGCCCCATCACCGGATCGCAATACCACGGCAAGTTCGTGGGCCGTCCCGTGGCGCAGATCATCCGCGAATCGGCCACCATCCCCACCGACGAGCACAATTTCTTCGAACGCTGCTCGGCCGCCGGCTACTTAGGCTACCAGGGCACGATTTCCTACCATACCCGCGCAGGCAGCCTCTATTCGTCGGGGAAAAAACAACAGGCCTTCCAGTTCATGGATACCCTCTATGCCAAAGTACGCCATGGTGACTTCCCAAAAGGGTACGAACCCTGCCCCGAATACAAAGAAGCCATCGGCTCCAGCTGGCAGGACTTCCAAAAGGACGCGACAAAAGGGTACGAAATAGCCAGCCATTCCATCACCCATGCCACCATGCCCGGCCTCGACGAAGCCAACATCCGCTATGAACTGGAGAAAAGCAAAGAAGAGATCAAAAACCACCTGGGCGACAAATACACCTTCTCCGCCGAAGTCCCCTACGGCTACGAAGACGACCGCGTAATGCAGATCGCCTATAAGATCTACCCGGCCCTGCGCAACCGGATGCCCGAACCGTTTCTCAAGGAGATCGACCGGGCCAGCAAAACACTCCCGCACCCCACGGACAAAGACTACGTCCAGTGGCAACGCGGCCCCCTCCACGCCACCCCGCTCTCACTCATGGAATCCTGGGTCGACACCGCCGCGACCAATAAAGACACCTGGCTGGTGCTCGTCTTCCACGGCATCGACAGCCTCGGCTGGGAATGGACCCCCATCCCAAAGCTCGAAGAATACTTCAACTATATCGTCCGCCACGAAGACAAGCTCTGGGTCGCCACCTTCGGCGACGCCACGAGATACATGCGCGAACGCGAACACGCCACGGTAGACGCCAAAGCAGACGCCAAAACCACGGGCGGAACCATCACAGTCACCCTCACCCATTCGCTCGACCCGAAAATGTACAACCTCCCGCTGACCCTCAAGACCTATATCCCCGGAAATTGGACAAAAGTCACCGTCACGCAGGGCCCTCGCACCCAACACCCCGCAATACAACACGACGCCACCGGCGCATATGTCCTCTATCAGCTAAAACCCAACACCGTAAAAGCACTGCTCCATCCATGAAACGCAACTACTACATCGTAGCATTGATCATGCTTACGTTCTTCGTCATCTCTTTTCTCACCAACGTCATCGGCGCGCTGAATCCCGATTTCATCAGCGGATTCAACCTTAGCCTGACCCTGGCGGCCTTTCTTCCCTTCGCTTTTTTCATCGCCTATGGTCTCGTATCGATCCCCACGGGCATGCTGCTCGAAAGATACAAAGAGAAAAAGATCATGATCGCCGGCTTCGTGGTGGCCTTCATCGGCTCCCTGCTGCTGGCCGTGATCCATAACTACCTCAGCGCGATCATCTCGCTGTTCCTCATCGGCTGCGGCATGGCCATGCTACAGGTAGTGATCAATCCCCTCCTGCGCACCTCCGGCGGCGAAGAACACTATGCCTTCAATTCCGTCCTCGCGCAGCTGATCTTTGGCGCGGCCTCCTTCATCAGCCCCATGGTCTACTCTTACTTCGCGCAAAACCTGCACGGCCAGACGACCGGCCTGCTGGGCCTTTTCACCCATATTGTTCCCGCCGGCCTGCCCTGGATCTCGCTCTACTGGATCTTCGCCGTGATCTCCCTCGCGATGATCATCGTCATCCGCGTCTCGCGATTTCCCGTGGTCGAGCTAAAAGCCGACGAGACCGCCGGTCCCTGGCAAACACACGTGATGCTCTTTAAAAAACGCACCGTCATCCTGTTCTTCATCGCCATGATCTGTTATGTGGGGACCGAACAGGGAATTGCCAACTGGATCTCTAAATTCCTCGAAACCTATCATCATTATGACCCACAGACCAAAGGGGCCGATACCGTCGGCTATTTCTGGGGGCTCATGACCGTAGGCGGCGTCGTCGGCCTGTTCCTCCTCAAGATCCTCGACAGCCGCAAGGTGCTCATCGGCTTTACCATCGCGGCGCTTATCTGCCTTAGCGCGG
>DASYZH010000352.1:0-11496 GCA_035946435.1 Puia sp.
AACTGACGAATGTCTCGAAGGAATATGGGATCGATGTGGTGTTCTTCGACGGGCGGGGTGGTCCTCCCGCGCGTGGTGGCGGCAAGACGCACAAGTTCTATGCGTCGATGGGCAAGAATATTGCAAGTAAGGAGATCCAGCTGACGATCCAGGGGCAGACGGTGAGCTCCAATTTCGGGACTATCGATACGGCGCAATACAATATCGAGCAGCTGATCCATGCGGGCATTTCCAACGATCTTTTTTCGACCAAGGAGCTGACGCTGGAGGCGGGTGAAGAGGAGCTGTTGCAGGAGCTGTCGGAGGAAAGCTATAAGGCGTATATCGCATTGAAAGAACATCCTTATTTTCTGCAATATCTGAACGAGGTATCTCCGTTGCGTTTTTATAACGAGACCAATATCGCGAGCCGGCCTACGAAACGCAAGAGCTCGGGGCGGCTGGAGCTGAAGGATCTGCGGGCGATCCCGTTCGTGGGTTCCTGGAGCCAGCTGAAGCAGAACGTCACCGGCTATTATGGTGTCGGCAAGGCTTTGCAAAAGCTGGACAAGCAGGGCAGATGGGCGGACGTGAAGCGGTTGTATAACAATTCGCCGTTCTTCAAGACCCTGCTGGACAACTGTGAGATGGCGATGAAGAAGTGTTTCTTCCCGCTTACGGAGCACTACGCTTCGCATCCCGTGTATGGGGAGATCTGGCGGTTAGTCTATGACGAGTTCGAGCTGACGCAGAAATATATCTTCAAGCTTTCGGGCAAGAACGAGCTGATGGCGGACTATCCTGTGGAGCAGCTTTCCATCCAGATGCGGGAGCGGATCTGCCTGCCGTTGAGCACGATCCAGCAATATGCGTTGACGAAGTTCAACGTGCTGGAGAAGGGCGGCGACAACAAACCGATGAAGGAGGTGTATGAGAAGCTGATCATGCGGAGCTCCTTTGGGATCATCAATGCGGCGCGGAATAGTGCCTAAAACGGCCGGAGGGCGTTTTGTGCGGAGCGCCATCGTTAGCCGGGACGCGGCCGGCGGCGGTTACCGGTGCAGGGTCTTGTCGAGCCAATCCGCCATGATGGCTAGGACTTCCGGCGAGAAGGTCTCTTCGAGCTGACCGTATTCCTGCAGCAGGCAGGTGTGGCAATGCTGGAAAAGGTGGTTGAGGCCCGGCATGAGGTGTGTTTCCACGTTTGTATTATGGTGGTCTTTGAGCGTGGTGGCGATCACCGTCATGTCCGTGGCGTTGCTCACCTGGAAGTCCTTGTCGCCGCCCAGAAGCAGAACGGGACATTGAACCCTCGGGTAGTAGGTGGCTGCCTGGTAGTTGAGCAGGAATTTCCACCAGGGGGTGATGATGGAAGGGGTCAGGGGGGCGAGCGCGTGGAGGTACTGGTCCGGCGTGGGAACGAAATTATATTGGGGCCGGAGGCTATCGGGGATGGACGCATAGTAAGCGTTGTAGTCCCGATCCATGCCCTGCATAAAGCCGGCACTGTCGGCGGCGGCTTTCATATTATCCAGTAGCATTTTTTCTTTAGCCACTTCGAATGCGATCACCTGTTCGTTCGCGTGGGATCGTTGCAGGGGGGAGATGGCCTGGTACATCATGGTGGTGTAGCCGTTAGCGGGCCCCGCCAGGGAGATGATGAAGGCGATCTCCTTGTTTTCTGCCGCTACCATGGGGGCGATCGCGGCGCCTTCGCTGTGGCCGATGAGGTCGATCTTTTTCGGGTCGATGTGTTTATTTTTTCTCAACCACGCGAAGCTGGTCTCGACGTCTTTTGCGTAGTCGGCGGTGGTTGCCTCGTGGATATCGCCGGTAGAGAGGCCCGCGGTACGGTCGTCCACTCGGAGGACGGCATAGCCTCTGCGGGTGAGGTAGTCGGCGATCACGGCAAAGGGGTGATGGCCGAAGATGGTTTCGTCGCGGTCCTGGATGCCGCTGCCGGTGATGAGGATCGCGGCCGGGAAGGGACCGCCTTTATCGGGGTAGGTGAGGGTGGCGGCGAGGTGTACGGTCCTTTGGGTATTGTCGTATTCGACGCTGTCGCTGTGATACGGGAAAGGTGGGTGGGGTGTCTGCGGCCGGGCGGGCTTCGGCAGGGCCCGGGCTGTCCCGAGGCGGAGACGGTGAAGTGGAAGATCAATTTGAGACCCATGATGTTTCCGGTCCAGACGCCGGTGAAGGAAGCGGCAGACTGGCTACGGGATGTACCGGCGATGAGGATGAGGGCGGTGCTCAGCAGGAGTAGGCGGGACATGTTAGCAGGTCGAGGTGATGGGACACGCTGGGCCAGGACATGTCGAATTTTGCCGCGATCTCGCCGGCCGTCATGTCTTTGTCGCGCAGCATTTCCAGGATGGTTCTGCGGGTGGGGTCGTTTAGGCGAAAAAAGCAAATGGAAAATGAGGGGGCTGGGCTAGCATTTCGACTTGAGCACCTGCCGGATGAAGACGGCGTAGAGTTCGGACGGCATATAGGACTGGACGATGCGCCACTCGACGATATTGCAATTATAGAGGATCGAGGAGAAGGAGAAGATGAAGACATTCTCCACGGCGGCGCGGACCAGGGCGTTGCCTTTCTGATACAATTGGCCTATGAGGCGCATGCATTGGCCCACCATTTTGAAATCGTGTTCGAGCGCCATGCGCTTGGTGTAGTCCGTTAGGACCTGGATGGATTGCCAGGCGGTAGGGGCGGCGCCGGTCCCGTTGAGATCGCGGCTGATCTGTGGTAGTTCCCCGGCGATATAGGCCGGGATCTGAGTTTGATTAAGCATGGCAGTTGAATGACAAAGGGAATGCCTGATGAAGCCGAAATTGTTAAGGAGTTGCTGAAACCGAGACTGGTACTGAGTTTCAGGGGACGAGGCGACTTGCGCGCATACGGGGAAGACAGTGGCGCAGGTCTATTGGAATGAAAAGGCTTTTCAAAACGATAGGACCGAGGCGACGCTTGGTTTGATTTAACAAATGATTTTCAGTTGCTTATGCTTTTTGGAATGCTCTTGGCATCCTATAGCGAAACGAAATGATCATGAAAGAAGAGCCTGAAGGCCGGGTTACCACTATAAGAATAGCCGTACCCGCCGATGTAAAATATGTCTATCCGATACTTGAAGAAATGGAGCGTTCCTCTCGTGCCCGCGGAACGGGGATTGGGCGGCGGACGCCGCAGAGTATATGCAAGAAGATCTACGAGGGGAAGGCCGTGATCGCTGTTGCGGCTTCCGGTGAATGGGCAGGGTTCTCGTATATCGAATCCTGGAGTGATGGGGCCTTCGTGTCGAACAGTGGGTTGATCGTGAATCCGGCATACCGCAATGCCGGGGTGGCTTCGGCCATCAAGGAGCGGGTCTTCGCCCTGGCGAGGAGTTTGTATCCTGCCGCGAAGATCTTTAGTATCACAACGGGAGCCGCCATCCTGAAGATGAATCACCGCCTGGGTTTTGAGCCGGTGACCTATTCCGAGATCACCGGGGACGAGCGGTTCTGGGATCAGTGTAAAGCCTGTGTCAATTACCCGATCCTGCAAGGACAGGGGCGTAAGCGGTGTCTTTGTACGGCGATGTTGTTCCGGCCGGAAACGGCCCGTGCGGAAGTCGCAGATCCGGTGATGACGAATAAATAAAAAAACAAATATGTCTATTTTTTCAAAATGAAAAGATTTTTTTCAATAAAACATCCTTAGAAATATTTTTTTTGGAGGCCTTATCTTTTGAAATGGGATAAAACCCTTGTCCGGCCCGCGTTATTGCGGGCCGGGCGCTTTTGTGGAACATATTGGTATGGCGTTGGACCCGCTGGGAGGAAAAACAATAACTACATGCTTAAAAGGATCATTTTCTGTTTTAGCGCACAATTGGCGGTCCACGCGGGCTTCAGCCAGGATGGGAGAGGCGCCGTTGTCCAGGCAAAGTTTCCTGCTTATGATAAGGGAGGGGGACTGCTTAATAACACTTTTAGAAAAGATACGATGGGTATGCCTGCTGAGGCGCCGGCCAGTGAGCCGTTTGCCTTCGGGGATTTTTCCTGGCTGAATGGGACCAGCCGGAAGACGACACCACCGCTGATCGACAGCAAGTATTTTACGAGTGATATTACGTTGGACCTGAATTATACGCATTCCTATAATAGCCCTATCGACAATACGGTAGTCGGGTCGACGGCGTTGTCGCGGGACAATGAGCTGCAGCTTTCTTTCCTGGGTTTTGGCGGGGATATCCATGTGGATCATGTACGGGGCCGGGTGATGATGCAGTTTGGTACGCGGAGCACGGTGGTGCCGCGTAATGACGGCAGCTCGTACAAGGGGCAATACGATCTGCAGACGATCTACCGGTATATCAGTGAGGCGTATGCGGGTTATCATTGGGACGTATGGCATGGGATCAACCTGGATGCGGGCATTTTTATGTCGTATATCGGGTTGTTCTCCTATAACAATTTCGAGAACTGGGGGTATCAGCCGTCTTATACTTCCGACAATACGCCGTGGTTTTTCAATGGTTTGCGGCTGCAGACCTTTCCTACCGACAAGCTGAAGCTGGAGCTGTGGCTGATCAACGGCTGGCAGAGCTATGGGATGTTCAACAACTCACCAGGTCTGGGGTATTCCATCTATTGGCGGCCGAAGGAAAGGGTGGATTACGTGATGAACTTTTATTATGGCAAGGATGACGAGGGCGCGCCGGGCAGGTACCGCATGCACAGCGACAACAGCTATGAGTACCGTTATTTCAAGCGGCCGAAGGGATTTGTTACGCAGGGTGCTTTTTCGGTCACGGGTGATTTTGGTTTCGAGGATGGTGATGGCGTTTCGCCTTTTGGGAAAGGGGTGCGGGGTAAGCCGGAGTACCGGCCGGCACAAAACTTTATCAGTGGCATGGTCTATAACCGGTTGTGGTTTGGCGAGAAGCAGAAATTCGCCTGGACCATCGGGGGTGGATATATGCACAATCCCGGTCAGTACCTGGTGCTTGCTCCTACCGGTTATGCCGATACACTTTTCCAGCAGCAAACGGGTCCGGGTTCGACGTTCGATGCCTGGGATTTTTCGACTTCGGTGGACTATATGCCGAGCCAGAACCTGACCTTTAAAGTCGAATATGTGCACCGGAAGGTGAACAGCATCGACCCGGCTCCGGGAACTACTGCGCTCACGGGATATTTTGCGGGACATGGCGGGGTGACGTCGCCGAGCGGTTATGCCAATACGGGTGGGTATACCTATACATCGAGCGGTGCGTCTGTGGCGCCGCCGTTAGGCAGCTGGGGTGGATGGCAGCCGGATATGGTCCCGCAGGAGTCGAGGATCGTGCTGGCGTTGATCGCGCGGTTCTGATACGGTAAATGATACAACATATTTTGCAAGGCGGGGGAGCGACTTAGCGTGTGCTCCCCTTGTTGTTTTGAAAAAAACCTTTCAAATCGGTGGTTTTGCGGGGAGGGAGAAAAAGGATCGAAAAGTCGGGTTGGGGATCAAAAGGCTTGATAATCGTGCGTTTGGCCTGGCGGGTATTGGCAACGGGCGCAATGGTATGGCATTCGCCATATGGGGTTGAATAAATTCATTTGGTATGTTCAAGAAGATTGTATGTTTTAGTTTAGTGTTATGTATTATGAAAGGATATGGTCAGGATTCGGCCTCTCATGAAAATCATAAGCGAGATTCAGTAATGCGTTCGTTGCCTTCGCCGTTGCCAAATCCGCCGTTCCCGACTTCCGATTGGGATGGTGCGCCGCTGGTAGGCGTGGATGCCACCGCGCCCAACTATCCGTTGACGAAAGCACTGGGTTTATCGGATCACAAGGTGAAGATCTATGGTTGGTTGGATATGGGCGGCAATCTGAGCACGTCGAAGTATTCCAATGCGCCGACCTCGTATGATCTGATCCCCAACCAGGTGGTGTTGGATCAGGTGGGAATTAAATTCGATAAGGAACCGAATACGATCCAAAAGGATCATATGGATTGGGGCTTTTTGTCGACGACCATATTTGGTACCGACTATCGATTTACGACGGCGAAGGGCTATTTCAGCAATCAGCTGTTGGATCATAACAGTAAATACGGCGCGGACCCGGCCGAGTTGTATGGGTTGTTGTATTTTCCCAAGATCGCGGATGGGATGATCCTGAAGGTTGGGAGATATATTTCCCCTGCGGATATCGAGGCGCAGTGGGCGACCGACAACTATTTATATTCGCACTCGCTGATGTTTACGGTGGACCCTTATACGTTTACGGGTGTGCAGGCGACATTCAAGCTGGGTTCTTACTGGCAGCTGGAGGTGGGTGTGCATGCCGGTAACGATATGGCGCCATGGAGCAATAGCGCTCAGGTCAACGGTTTGTTGATGGCGCGTTGGGTATCGAAAAACAACAACAACTCGTTGTATGGTGGCATCAACTCGCTTGGGAATGGCAACTACAAGAATGAGCATGACGACCTGCAGATGGTCGTGATGACCTGGGGACATAAGTTCAATGAGACCTTTCATATGATGACGGAGGCTTATTATATGTGGCAGTATCATGCCCTCACGGGTGGGACGGTGATCAATGGACCCGGCAAGGATTTCTATGAAGGTGTCGGGCCTGGTGTGTTGATCCCCGGTGCCGCGACGGCGGAGGGGTTTGTCAACTATTTCCAGGCGTTGTTAGGCAAGCACGACTATCTCTCGATCCGCAACGACCTGTTGAACGATGCGCAGGCGAACAGGACGGGGTATAAGACCGTGTATACCAGCCATACCATCGGCTATGTGCATTACTTTACCGACCTTATCCGTATCCGGCCCGAGGTTCGGTTCGAGCGGGCCTGGGCCGATGATGTGACACCGTATGACAATGGCACGAAGCAGAATCAGTTCACCGCGGCGATGGACCTTATTGTAAGGTTTTAATTGTGAGCGGGTGGCTCAGGCCGATGGCCGGGTCTTACAAGGAGAATACGGCGGCCAGCAGGAAGCTGGCCGCTGCCCGTGTGGGCGAGCCGTCGGCATGGTAGAAGATCGGGTTGTCGGCTTCGTCGATGCGGAACTCGGGGATAAGGGTGAGGTGGGCGTGGGCGACCTTGAAGTTGGCTGATAACGTGGTGGCGATGACGTTAGCCGGGGCAGGGAGGCAGATGCCGGAATTATCACTGAAATATTCGGTGCGGAGCGTAAAGCCCAGCCAGGGGTGGGGATCGAGGTTGAGATAAAGCGCGGAACCGTACCAGGTATGGGATACCTCGTATTTTTCGGTAGCAAGGCTGGAACGGTTGATGGTAGCGTTCAGGCCGAGGCTGAACTCGTTGCTGGTTTTTGCGGTTACGACGAGATCGTACTGGTGGGAACGGTTGTCCGTGACGTCGCGGCCGCCGACATAGTTGAGACAGATCTTGAGCTTCTCATTGGGGGCATAGCTATATTGGGCGATGATGTTCTTGTTGTTGCGGTCGCTGTCCGGGATCACGCGGTAGTTGCTGGGGTTGGCGATCCCGATCATGAATCCGTTCTTGCCCACCGTCGCTTCGGTTTTGATGCCGGTGTGCGAGAAAGGGTCGTTGGAAAACATATAGGACATGCTGTAGTTGCGGTTGGCGGCGGCGTCGGGTGATTCGTAACAGAGATGGGTCGCCCAGGTTCCGGCGGTGAATTTGAGCCAGCCGGTGGGGGAATAACTTACGTAAAGCTGCTTGATCCCTTTGGCGAGACCGTTATCGGCGACGGCGTATTCGTTCTCCCGGGGGCCGGCAGCGAGATCGGCCAGGATATCGATCCTGGTGGTCTGGTGTTCCAGCTTGACTTCGGCCATGCCGAATTCGGGTCGGTTATGCGAGTGGGTAAAGCTGGTGAGGTCGTTTTTGGCGCTGCGGGCGAGGTCGTAGCGGTAGTAGCCGTCGGCGGCGCCGGAGACGGTGAGGAACGGGGTGGGGTGATGAGTGGTGGTGTCGGGTTGTTGAGCGGAAGCCCAAATGGGCAGGACAAGCAATAGATAAAGCAGCGGGCAACAACGCATTAGATTTGGTATTGATATTACTTACGTAGTGCAATTTAGCCGAAAAAGAAGCCTCTACGTACGTATTTTGCGTGTATTGTAAATATTTAGAATCTGTCTAAATATTGGGGAAGGAATTATAAAAAAGTAAAGCCGGCTGTGGAGGGCCGGCGTTTATTATGGGGGAGCATTTCGTTCAAGCTTTCGACAGCGCATTCGCGCTTATCAGAGGGCGATAAGGCTTTCATCCTTTCTTTCGAGCAGCGAGGCGCCGATGAGGTATTCGTCGACCTTGCGGGCGCATTCGCGGCCTTCGCTAATGGCCCATACCACGAGGGACTGGCCGCGGCGCATATCGCCGGCTGCGAAGATCTTGGGGATGCTCGTTTGGTAATTCCGTTCGGAGGCCTTGACGTTGCCGCGGTCGTCGAGTTCGATGTCGAGTTCTTTGAGCAGGCCTTTGTGTTGCGGATGGACGAAGCCCATCGCCAGGAGTGCCAGTTCGCAGGGCAGGTCCTGTTCGGAGCCGGGTACTTCGGCGAATTGGGCGGCACGGCCGTCTTCCGTCATTTTCCACTCGAGCTTCACTGTTTTCAGCGCTTTGAGGTTCCCTTGTGCGTCGCCGATGAATTCTTTGGTGGCGATGGCCCAGTGACGATCTGCGCCTTCTTCGTGCGAGGAGGAGGTCTTCAGGATCATGGGATAGGTGGGCCAGGGCATAAAGGTGGTGCGGGCGTGTGGCGGTTTGGGCATCAGCTCGAACTGGGTCACGCTTTTCGCTTTGTGGCGGTTCGAGGTGCCGACGCAGTCGCTGCCGGTGTCGCCGCCGCCGATGACGACGACGTTCTTGCCGGTGGCGAAGATATCCAGGGTGGTGAGCGACGCGCTAATGTCTGTCCTGTCGGACGAGAACTTCGGCTCGCCCCACTGGGCCGAGCCTCGTTCGTTCCCTTCGCGTTGCTCGGGAACCTTCGTCGGCTTTTGGTTGCTCACGCGTTTGTTTTGTTGTTTGAGGAAGTCCATGGCGAAATGGACGCCTTTGAGGTGACGGCCCGGGATGGGCAGGTCGCGAGGGATCGTAGAGCCTCCGGCGAGCACAATAGCCTGGAATTCGCGGAGGAGGTCATTGATGCTGATGTTGGCGCCGACCTCGGCGTTGCACTTGAAGGTGATGCCGGCTTCTTCCATGAGCTTGATGCGCCGGGCGACGACCCATTTCTCGAGTTTAAAGTCAGGGATGCCATAGCGGAGGAGACCACCGGGTTCGTCGTCGCGTTCGAAGACGGTGACCGTATGGCCGGCGGCATTGAGCTGTTCGGCTGCTGCGAGGCCGGCGGGGCCGGAGCCTACGACGGCAACTTTCTTACCCGTGCGGATCGTGGGATGGTGGGCCTTGACGAAGCCTTTCTCGAAGGCGATCTCGATGATATGCCGTTCGATCTCTTCGATGGCTACGGGCGGCTGGTTGATGCCGAGAACGCAGGCGCTTTCGCATGGAGCGGGGCAGATGCGGCCGGTAAACTCCGGGAAGTTATTGGTCGAGGTGAGGATGTCGTACGCCTCTTTCCACTCTTGCTTATACACGGCGTCATTGAATTCGGGGATGACGTTGCCGAGGGGGCAGCCGTGGTGACAGAAGGGGATGCCGCAGTTCATGCAGCGTGCGGCTTGCTTGTTAAGTTCCTGGCCGGGATACATGTTGACAAACTCATTATAGTCCTCTCTGCGTTCCTGAACAGGACGTTTAGAGGGGAGATGGCGATCGAATTCCAGGAATCCAGTGGGTTTACCCATATCTTGTTGATTTTGAAGCAGGCTAGGTCGGTCACAGAGAACAACGGGGTGGCTGAGTCACACATGAGAGCCGACCCCGCGTTCTCAATTACTTATGAGTGGTTCTCTGTGGCCGGCCTGCTTTTTCGAGTAATACTTTTTTATAGTCCGTGGGGAACACTTTCACAAAATGTTGCAGCTGGTTGTCGAAGTCGTCCAGTACAAATTTGGCGACGGTGCTCGCGGTATAGGCATAGTGCCGTTGGATCATGTCTTTGAGCTCGGCGACGTCTTCGCGGCCTACGGGGTCGAGCTCGACCATCTCGCGGTTGACATTGCGGGCGAACTGGCCGCCTGCGTTGTAGACGTAGGCGATGCCGCCGCTCATGCCGGCTGCGAAGTTGCGGCCGGTGTTGCCGAGGATGACGATGCGTCCGCCCGTCATATACTCGCAACCGTGGTCACCTACGCCTTCGACTACGGCTTTGACGCCGGAGTTGCGGACGCCGAAGCGCTCGCCGGCTTTCCCGCGGATAAAGGCTTCACCGGAGGTGGCGCCGTAGAAGGCGACGTTGCCGATGATGCTGTTCTCTTCGGGGATGAAGCCTGCGTTTTGCGCGGGATAGACGATCAGTCGGGCTCCGGAGAGACCTTTGCCGAAGTAGTCGTTGGCATCGCCTTCGAGTTCGAGGGTCGTGCCATGGGTGTTGAAGGCGCCGAAGCTTTGGCCTGCGGTACCTGTGAACTTGAAGTGCACGGTATCTTCCGGTAGTCCCTCGCCTTTATAGCGTTTGGAGATCTCGTTGGAGAGGATGGTGCCTGCGGTGCGGTCCGTATTGCGGATGGCGAATTCGGCGAAGACCTTTTGTTTGTGGTCGAGGGCCGGTTGCGCCGCTTTGATCAGTTTCCAGTCCAGTACATCGGCCAGGCCATGGTCCTGTTCTTCCTGCTTATACAAGCCCGTGTAAAGGGAAGAGGGTTCTTTAAAGAGAATGGGAGCGAGATCGAGTTTGCTATATTTCCAATGCTTGATGTCCTCACGAATTTGGAGGCTGTCGACCTGGCCGACCATTTCTTCGATCTTTCTGAAGCCCAGTTCCGCCATGATCTCGCGGAGTTCCTGCGTGATGAATTTGAAGAAGTTGACCACATGGTCCGCGTCGCCGGTGAAGCGTTTGCGGAGCTCGGGGTCCTGGGTGGCCACGCCTACGGGGCAGGTGTTCAGATGGCATTTGCGCATCATGATACATCCTTCTACTACGAGGGCGGTGGTAGCGAGACCCCATTCTTCGGCACCTAAGAGCGTGGCGATGGCGATGTCTCTGCCTGTCTTCATTTGACCATCGGCCTGCAGCACTACCCGGCTGCGGAGCTTATTCTTTACCAGTGTCTGGTGGGATTCGGCAAGACCGAGTTCCCAGGGCAGACCGGCGTGGCGGATAGAGCTCAGTGGCGATGCACCCGTTCCGCCGTCGTGGCCGGAGATGAGGATGACATCGGATTTTGCCTTGGCTACACCTGCTGCTATTGTTCCTACGCCGGCTTTAGAGACCAGCTTCACGCTTATCCGGGCGGCGCGGTTAGCATTCTTGAGGTCGAAGATCAGCTGTGCGAGGTCTTCGATGGAATAGATGTCATGGTGCGGTGGCGGAGAGATGAGGCCTACACCGGGGGTGGAGTGGCGGACCTTGCCGATCCACTCGTCCACTTTGTGGCCGGGAAGCTGGCCGCCTTCGCCGGG
>DASYZH010000353.1:0-66730 GCA_035946435.1 Puia sp.
GATCCGCTTCGCATCCTTGTCCAGTTCATAGATCGGCAACCCCTCGCTGAAGACCCTAACCCGCGTATTGTCGATGATATTCGTCTCGTTGCTGTTATTACTCCCCATGATGTCATTGTTCAGCACGGCCTCGATATTCCAGTTGGCCGCCCTGGCTTTTTTGGCCATATAAGTGGAACCCAGTAGCCCTTGCTCCTCACCGCTCACCGTGACAAAGATGATCGTAGCCGGGAAGCCGTGCCTGCTCATCACCCGCGCACACTCCATCACCGCTGCGCTGCCACTGCCGTCGTCATTGGCTCCCGGCGCATCATTCGTTCCATCCATCACATCCGTCCGCCGGCTGTCGAGATGCCCGCTGATGATAAAGATGCGGTTGTCATTCGGATCGGTCCCCTTTAGCGTAGCTACGACATTACCCAGGTTGATATCCGATCTTACCCGTTTGCCGTCGGCCGCATACGTCGTAGTATCCACAAATGCCGTCAACCGTCCGCCGCTGGCGGCCGCCCATTGTTCAAACTTCGATAACACCCAGTTCCGCGCCGTCCCGATGCCCCGCTTCCTATCAGTCACGGAACTCACCGTGCTCCTTGTCCCAAAAGCTACCAGCGTATGAATATAAGAATGCAACGAATCCGGGTTGACCTCCCTGACCATACTATCGATAGCAGGGTCACGGATGATGGTGGTTTGCGCGGCGCAGAAATGAATTCCGCACACAATGGTTAAAGCAAAGACAGTCAGAATTTTCATGTATAGCAGTTTGACACAAATTTCATTTTTTTCCGCAACTACGCGAATTATTAGTACCTGCTCCCCTTCGATTATTTAGTAAATTTCATCTTCACCCAAAACTAGTTTATGAGAGCACTGCTACTAAGTGCTGTGGTCATCCTTTTTGCCTGCATTAAGGGAGCGGCCCAGCAAACCATCGCTGTCACCGGCAAGGTCACCGACGAAAAAGGTGCCGCCATCGCCGGCGCCACCATCACCCCAAAAGGAACCCGCAACGCCACCACCTCCAAAGACGACGGGACCTGGACCATCCAGGTAAAACCACGAACAAGACTCATCATCAGCTATGTCGGCTATGAACCCCTCGAGATCGAAGCCCGCCCGGGCGTGACGATTGCCCTCACACCCGACGTCAAATCGCTTTCCGATGTCGTCGTCACCGGTGTAGGCGTGGCCACTAACCGGAAAAAGGTCCCCATCGACGTAGCCTCCGTTTCTTCAAAGGATTTCGCGCCGAGCGTCACCACCAATGTCCAGCAGGCCCTGGACGGCCAGGTGGCCGGCGCCAATATCCAGCAGACCAGCGGCACACCCGGCGCCCCCTTCAATATTACATTGCGGGGTATCAATAGCCTGGACGGCACTACACCGCTGATCATGGTGGATGGGGTGGAAATGGATAACCTCAACAACATCGATCCTGCCGTAGTGGACCACATCGAAGTCGTAAAAGGTCCGGCCGGGGGCATGCTCTACGGCGCGCAGGGGGCCAATGGCGTTATCCAGATCTTCACAAAGAAAGGTTCGCTGAACGGAAAATTGAGCATCAACTTCAATTCCAAGGCCAGCATCGACAATATCCTCACTGGCAAGCAGCCTATGCTGAGCAGCCATCACCATTTCATTACCGATGCTAATAATAACCTCCTCGATGCAAATGGGAATATAGTAGTGAAGGATGCTACAGGACTGTGGAGCGACCCCCAGGTACTTACCGCCTCCCTCCCTGCCAATGCTTTCGTAACGAACGACAAGATCTACAACATCCCCACCTACGATCACCTCAAACAAGGATTCCACCAGGCCCTGACCTTCACGAACTCGGTGAGCCTCACCGGCGGCACTCCTACAGCGGACTATGCCGTAACCGCGTCCCAGCTCAATCAGCAGGACGTGCTCAGCAACGCATTCAGCCGTACCAATTTTACCGTCAACCTCGGTCTCCATCCTTTCAAAGGGTTTACCTTCCGGACGATCACCCAGGGGATTGCCGGCTACCAGAACCTCATCAACGGCAACCGGTTCGATATGCTGACTGCTTATAACTTTATCGATTTTACCTGGAAGGACGCCACAGGGCACTATCCCCTTAAAACAGTCAATGCTTCCACGGAACGCAACACCCTCTCGGAAAACCAATGGCATTCCCAGAACAAGCAAACACTCGAGATCTTCGAAAACCTCGATTTCAATTATAAGTTCCCGCGCTTTGTGGAACTCGATGTTAAATATGGCCTGGATTACGATAACGATCAGGGGAAGAATTATTTTCAGGTTCAGACCGCGAGCCTACAATACGCCAAATACAACATCTATTGGGGACCCAGCCCCGGCGGGGCCCTCTACGATAGTACTACCCGTAATTTCAACCAGAACGGGCTTTATTCCGGCTTCGTCCGCACGGACTGGCAAAAGGACTTCCATTCCAATCTTCCTGTGACGACTACCACCGAGTTCGCCTATGACTATCGCAAATATTCAGAAACACAATTCTGGGCCGAAGGTGTCGGACTGCCTTCCTATCCCCCGCCCACCATTAGCGGCGCAACCACCAAGACCGCCGGGGACTACTACCAGTCCTCTATAACCTACGGCTTCCTGGTCAACCAGACCATCGATTGGGGCAACCTCTTCGGTATTTCCGGCGGCGTACGATCCGACTATGGCAGCGCATTCGGCGCCGCTTACAAGGCGGCCACCTTCCCCCGCGGGACCATCTACTTCCGGCCGTCCGAGCTCATGACGGCGCAACAACCCTGGCTCCGGGACTGGAAGGTCAGGGCAGCCTATGGCGCAGCGGGTATCCAACCCCTTCCCTATGACCGCCAGATCACCCTGAGCTCGCCCACGCTGGGCAATGGGGTAGCGCTGGCGCTCGCCTCACAGAACACCAACGACAGCCTGATCCTCATGAAGAACTATGAGCTGGAGGTGGGAACAGACGCTACTTTCACACCTTTTGAAGGCCAGTGGGTCTCGCGATTGGTATTCAGCGGTACCTACTGGCACCGCAGGTCCCAGGACGTCTACCAGAACGCCCAGGTAGCGCCTTCCTCCGGCTACGCCACCCGGCTGGATAACCTCAGCACCATCGTTTCTCACGGGATAGACCTCTCGCTCGATGCTTCCATCTACAACGGCCGGATCGTCACCTGGGGTCTCAGCGCCCGCTGGGGCTATAGCCGTGCCGTTACAACGAAGATCGCCAATGGCCAGGATATCGTCAACTTCGAATTCGCCGTCAAACAAGGTCAACCCATCGGATTGTTTTATGTGATGACACCGTTGCACTCCGTGAATCAATTAGGGCCCGATGGCAAGACACCCATCATTCCGGCCAATAAACAGGCGGGTTACTCCTTGACCAGCACCGGGGATGTGGTGATCAATACCGACAACTACGTCCAGTATACGCCGTCCAACGATCTTTCCCCCGTGGGTCACGCCTATCCCGATTTTACCTCTTCGCTCACCAACCGTTTTACATTCTTTAAAAAGCTGCTCGTTTCATTCCAATTCGATTGGGTCTACGGCAATAGCATCTACAATGTCACCAAACAATGGCTATACAGACCCACTGGTGGAACAGGCGGACAGGGTGGCGAGTCCATCGACCTGGACAAGAAACTCACCATTCAGGGGCAAACGGGTTCGTTCGTCAACTACTACAACAGCCTTTATGACGTTGGCCTGGCGGTCTCGCCCTTCGTCGAAAATGGTTCATTCATCCGCCTCCGCGATCTGTCCATTGGCTATGACCTGTCCCGTTATGTAACCGGCACGAAGGCCATCAAAAGGCTCACCATTACGGCATCCGGCCGCAACCTGCTGACCTTTACCAAATACAGCGGGCTCGACCCGGAAAATACCGGGGCCTACGACGAGGGAGGCGACGATCTCTCTCATAGCAGGACGGGAGCCTTCTCCGGCGTCGACTTTTTCGGTACGCCAAACCTAAGGTCCTATCAGTTCGCGCTGAATGTCGGTTTCTAATTGATCACCTAAATCATGAAATAAGATGAAGAAGCTACTATATATTCTTACTGCCACCCTGCTGCTGGGAGCCTGTAAAAAAACGATCCTGCAACTCCCCAATCCCAACCTGCCCACGCCAAATGGGTCCCTGGCCACCGAGGGCGGCATCGATGCCTTTGCCATGGGGATCTTTTACAAATGGATCGCCTTCGAGACGGGCGACGGCAACATCAATTTCTTCGATATTGCCTGGTACATGGAAAGCAACATGGGCGACGAAGATTTTACGCCCTATTCCAACTTCGGCTCCCGCTACCCGATGAATATCGCCAGCATTACCTTGCCACAGCCCTACAATACCGTCGTCCCCAACCCATCCGGCTATGCCAATAACCTCGCTATCCTGGAAACGTTCAACAGCCGCAGTGCCGGCGATGGGAACTCCATCCAATACGAATGGGACTGCTTTTACTATGTCAATGCACAGGCGAATACCCTGCTGCAGGCTTTGGCCAATCCGGCACTCAAGCTAAGTGGTGATGCCGCAACGAAGATGAAGCTGCTCCAGGCCTGGGCCTATTACTGGAAGGGCTATTCCTATTCCAAGCTCGGCTCCATGTACCTTGCCGCCGTCATCGACGACTCTCCCGACAGTACGGCCAAAGGGTTGACCAGTAACGTATATGTTGTGCACGACAGCGTGATCGCTGCCGCCAACCGAAATTTCGCCCAGGCCGCCTCCATCTTCAACAGCATCACCGAGAATTCCGATTACGATACCACCTTCAAAGCGATCATCCCCAGCTTCAACGTGCCTAATCAGGTGATCACCCCCGGCATGTGGGTCCGGCAGATCCAAAGCTTCGAAGCCCGCAATTATCTCGTTAACCGTAAGGTGGCCGCCATGACCTCCACGGACTGGACCACCATCCTGAATCTTACAGCCGGTGGCATGTTACAAACCGATTACACGCTCCGGTGGGGCGTTGCTCCCCTGGGGATACCCGACCTGACTAAAAATCTGGGATTCCTATTCCACCCTATGGTGCTGCATACCGCCCTCGGCGGCCTCTCCTTCGTGAGCGAACGGCTGATCCAGGATATCCAGCCGGGAGACCAGCGTTTTACAAAAGGCTTCCAACCCGATCCCACAGGTACCGTAGTCAACGTCCTTAACCGCGGCATCCAGTTCGGTACCCGTTATTCACCCATCGACATCGAGAAAGGCGGCCTCTACGCGACGGAGAATTACTCGTCCGCGGCCACCGTTGCCATTGCTCCCACCTGGGAGGAAAACGCCCTGATGGCCGCAGAAGCCAACATCTACCTGGGTAACGTTAACACGGGTCTCCAGCTCATCGACCAGGTACGCGCTTCCCAGAACTCGGGGCTGCCTCCACTGGCCGGCTCCGGCATCTCTCAGGACTCCGCGATCTCCCAGCTCCACAGCGAACGTCGCATAGGCCTCTACCTGCATAACGTCTCCTGGTACGACGCCCGTCGCTGGGGCATCACGGCGGACGTGTCAAAAGGTGGCGGAAGGATCGGGAACATAGTCGTACCCGGCAGCCTCATCAACCAAACCGCCGCGCAGGTCCTCCCCTGCTTTATCAATTATGATTTCGTGGATTATTGGGACGTCCCACAAAACGAGCTGGACTTCAACCCCGCTTCCGCGAGTTCGGCACCCATAAAGAACTAAGAAGAAGCCCCGGCCAAGACGCCGGGGCTTCTTTTATTAAAGAATTAATTAAAGCTCAAATGCACCTCTCCGCTATTCCCATCGACCCGCACCGGGATCCCACCACCATTCAACGTCCCGTCGATATGATGCTCATCAAACGTACCCTTGAAGTTGTTCAACGCCGTAGAATGCACCCGCTCGCCGGAGATACGCAGATCCATCCCCTGCCCCTGCGGCAGCGTCAGCGAGATATCACCGCTGGAGTTAGAAAGATCCACGGATTTGGTGCTCAGAAAATGTACCCGGATATTCCCGCCGCTGGTAGACGCACTGAGATTGGCCGCCACTTCATCCAGATCGATATTCCCACCCGACGTATGCGCATCCAGATCACCGGTGATCTTATTGCCTTCCACCTCGCCACCCGACGTAGATGCATGGATCGTCCCTTTCACTCCCCTTAGAGTTACATTACCCCCCGAAGTGCCCAGCTGGATCCTGCCTTCACAGTACATCGCATCCATATTGCCGCCGCTGGTCTGCAAGTCGATATCGTCATGACTGTTGCGGACCGTAACATTTCCGCCGCTGGTACGCCCCACGATCGTTCCGGAGAGATGGTCGATGTCCAGATTGCCACCGCTGGTATGGAAATTCTCATTCCCCGTCAGATCCTTCATGTCGATATTTCCGCCGCTCGTCCTGACATGGCTCCCCACGGCCGCCGGCGTATAGATCATAAAAGAGATCGACAGCCCATGCCGCCAGTTGTTGCTAAAGCCCGTTTTTTGGTGCGCCGTAGCCACCAGCCGGTTCCCCTGCACGGCGATCGTGATATCATATCCTTCATCCAGCCGCTTCTGGATCTCCTCCTTACTTAGACCTTCGCCCCAACCATTATTGGTGTGGATATACATCTCCACCCGCGCATCCCCTGCGGTCTGCCCATATACGGCTACATTTCCACCCGAAGTCTCCGTTTCGACCTCTTTGATACCGGCTGCAGGAAAGGTTTTGACAAAAAAAGCCTCTTTATTGCTTTGCGCCTGGACGGCAAAAATGGTCAGGCCTCCCATCAGGAATAAGACTATCCTTTTCATATGTCGTAGTTTTTAATTTTTAAAAGTCGTCACCCGCGGCGTATATGTTGCACGGGGCTTTCGTCCATTACCGGACAGTGCCTGTATCAAAACCGGACATCCCTGCCCCCCGCCCCCCGTTAAAAGCCCTAGAACTCAGCATTTAAGGCCATGGCACCATGTATGTACCCCAACTACCATGCTGAAAAATTTTTTAAAGGTCGCCGGCCGGAACCTTGTCCGCCAAAAGATCTATAGCATCCTGAACGTCCTGGGGCTGTCCCTGGGCATCACCTGCATCCTGCTGCTGTCCCTGCACATCCGGGAAGAGCTGAGCTACGATACAAATTTCCCCAAGCACGACCGCATCTACCGCGTATGCACCACGGACTGGTCGAAATCTTCACCGCCCCTGGCCGCCGAAATGGTAAAAGCCTTTCCCCAGATCAAAACCTTCACTCGGTTTGCCGATGATGGAGACAATGTCCTCCACACGGTCGATGGTAAAAGCGCCAGGCTCAAAGGCTATTATACCGACTCATCCACCGTTGATATGCTCGATCTCCAAACCGTCGCCGGGACGCCCTTCGACGCCCTCTCGACCGATGGCTCCATCGTGCTGACACGCTCCGCCGCCACCCGGCTCTTCGGCAAATCCGATCCCATCGGTCAAAAACTGGTGTACAATGACAACACCAGCTTTTTTGTAAAAGCCGTGATCGAAGACCTACCCGATAATACCCATCTTCACTTCGACTACCTGCTACCGATGACGCGCTGGTCTAAAAATGCAGGCACGGGTGTCAGTACCAGAGATTGGATGTTCGGCTGGACCTATGTCCTCCTCAACCATCCCGAAGACATTCAACCCGTTCGCGCCCGACTCTTCGATTTCTGGAAACACTATCGGAACGACCTAAAACCCGCTGATGCCGATCACGAGGCCGCTACCGCCCGGCTGATGCCCATCACCGATATCCATCTCCATTCCAACGGCATCCAGGAGATGGGCCCTAACGGCAGCATCCTCTATATCTATATCTTCACCGCGATCGCCATCCTCATCGGCATCATCGCCTGCATCAATTTCATAAACCTCTTTACCACCCAGGCACTGAAAAGATTAAAAGAGATCGCCGTTCGCAAGATCCTGGGCGCCCGTCGCTCCCAGGTGATCGCTCAATTCCTCGGCGAAGCATTACTTCTCGCCGTCTTATCCGGCATCATCGCCCTCGCCCTCTGCCAGGTCGCACTACCCCTTTACGACGAACTCACCGGCCGGCATGTTACATTGGCCTTTATCTTTCTTCCATCCAACCTCCTGCTCATCGCCACCCTGGTGTTCGCCACCGGCCTGCTCTCCGGCCTGTTCCCTGCCCTTTTTATCTCCGGCTTCGACCCCGCAGCCTCATTGAAATCCAATAAAACCCCCGGATCGCCCGCCTCGATGCTCCGCAAAAGCCTGGTCGTATTCCAGTTCGTCGCCACAGGCTTTCTCATCATAGCCACTTTTCTCGTTTACCGCCAGATGAACCTTTTCCACGATCAACAGCTCGGCTTCGATAAGGAACAGGTGGCCACTATCCGGCTGTACGGTAATTTCAAAGGCAACCTGGTGAGTCACCCCGACGTGTTGAAACGGGAATTCCTTTCGAACCCCGATGTCCTCTCCGTAGGAACCACAGGCGGCCTTATAGGTGACGACCTGAGCGTGGAAGGCGTAATCCCACTCCACCCCGAAGCAGGCAGACAATATCCCAACGTCAATGTCCAAGCCATAGATGACCACTATCTCGACGTAATGAAGATACCTCTCGTGGCAGGCCGTAGCTTCTCCCTCGACTTTCATGATTCAGCCTCTTTTATCATCAATGAGGCTGCTGTACAGGCATTGGGGTTGCAACATCCCATAGGCGCGGACCTCGTAAATACGTCCGAGAATCTGCAAGGCAGGGTTGTCGGCGTCGTCAGAGATTTTAATTTCATGTCCTTGCACAGCAAGATCACCCCGCTCGTATTCGAATACCGGCCCCAGTACGCAGATCATATGCTGGTGAAGATCAAGGCCGGGAAGAGCCCGCAAACCATCAATTGGTTAAAAAACAAGATGGCTCAATTGGCGCCATCGACATTGTTCGACTATGGATTTCTCGACGACCACATCTCGGGGCTCTATCGCAAAGAGGATAACATGAGCACCATCCTCAAGGTGTTCTCCGTTTTTTCGATCTTCATCTCCTGCCTGGGCCTCTTCGGCCTCGCCGCCTACGCCGCAGAGATCCGCACCCGCGAGATCGGTATCCGTAAGGTCATCGGTGCCAGCACCGCCGGGCTGGTCCGCCTGCTCTCCGTCGACTTCATGGTGCCCGTGCTCATCGGCAACATCCTGTCCTGGCCCCTTGCGGCATGGGCCGTACATACCTGGCTCACCGAATTTACTTACCGGATCGACATCGGCTGGCCCGTATTCGCACTATCCCTCGGCCTAACGCTCATCGTTGCGCTTTTGACCATCGGTTTCCGGTGCTGGCAAACCGCGCGCATCAACCCCGTGAGGAGCCTCCGCGCAGAATAAAACACCTACCTTTATAGAAAGCCACGATCCACATGAGCAACATAAAAAAAGAAGACGTCCGCCAGGAGGTCTTCGACCTTTACGACGATTATGCCCACAGCCGCATCAACCGGCGCGATTTCATGGAAAAGCTCTCCGTCTACGCCGTCGGCGGTCTCACCGTCCCAGCCCTCATGAGTTTCCTGATGCCCGACTACCAAAACACCCTACAGGTGAAACCCACCGACCCAAGAATAAAATCCGACTATATCACCTACAACTCCCCCAAAGGCGGCGGCCAGATCAAGGCCCTCCTGTCCAAACCTGCTGATGCCACCGGCAAACTCGGCGCCGTCGTCGTGGTGCACGAAAACCGCGGACTCAACCCCTATATCGAAGATGTGGGTAGAAGGGTAGCCCTGGCTGGATTCATCTCCATCGCCCCCGACGCGTTGACACCGCTCGGCGGCTATCCCGGTAATGATGACAAAGGCCGCGAAATGCAGGCCAAAAGGGATAAGAACGAAATGCTCGAAGATTTTATCGCCGCCTTCGAATACCTGAAACAACAACCCGATGTTAACGGTAAAATAGGCGTCGTAGGCTTTTGCTTCGGTGGCTGGATCACCAATATGATGGCCGTCCGCCTGCCCGATCTTGCCGCCGCCGTTCCATTCTACGGTACCCAGCCGCCTCTTGACCAGGTGCCGCAAATAAAGGCGCCGCTGCTGATCCACTACGCAGGTCTCGATACGCGCGTTAACGAAGGCTGGCCTGCCTATGAGAATGCCCTGAAAGAAAACCACAAGGAATATACCGCTTACATCTATCCGAATGTCAACCACGGCTTTCACAACGACACAACCCCACGCTACGACAAAGAAGCCGCGGAATTAGCCTGGAAAAGAACCATCGATTTTTTCAAGGAAAAACTAAGTTGAACATATAACCTTTTTTAGTTATTTTGTAGAAAATTAGCGCCAGATACCTTGAAAACCGTACTAAACCTCATTTTCATAACCCTTTATTTCTCAAGTGTATATGGCCAGGACGAGGCAATCTATGCGGTAAAAAGCAGCCTGCACCACATTACCGATAGTCCCTCATACGTAGATGCGCTGAACAGGATAAGCATGCTATCCTACGAACAAAGCGCGGATACAACCCTGGTCTATGCCACGAAAGCCCGTGACATCGCCCGCCGTATCGACTATCCCAAAGGCGTAGCCGATGCTACAAATAACCTCGGCATCTTCTTCGACATCAACGGCAGTTCCGAACTCGCCATGCGTTACTACAGCGACGCCTATAACATGTACAACAGGCTAAAGGATACTTCCAACGTCGCACAGACCCTCATGAACATGGCCATGGTCTACAACACCAATGGCAACGACAAAAAAGCCATCGCCCGCTATTCGGAAGCGCTACACCTTGCCTCCTCTATCGGTCGCGACTCGATCCTCGCCATCGTCATTTACGATTTCCTCTTACAATATCCCAAAAGTTTCGCCCCGGATTCGATCGATGGTTATATCGACAAAGCCTGCCGCATCGCCAAAGAATACAGCGACAGCAGCATCCTGCTCGCCATTGGCCAGCTAAAAGCCAATAGGTACCTGCAAGCCGGCCGGCGCGATACTGCCATTCACATCCTCCAGGAAAGCCTCGCCGGCTGCATGCGGGAGAAATTATATTTTTTAAGCCTGGATATCCTGAGCGAATTAGGCGATATCTATAGTTCCATCGACTCGGTAAAAGCCGTCGGCTACTACCGGCAGGCCATGGACATCACCCACGAAAAGAACTATCTCAGCTACGACCTGGACCTTACCACTAAATTGCTCGATTTCTATACCACGCATAAAGACACGGTCAAAATTCTGCACTATAGCGCCGACCTGGCCCGCTTGTATAGGAAGAAGCAGGAGATCGACAACCGCTCCGATATCGACTATATTTCTTATGGGTTAAAAGACCAGCAGCTGCAGGCCATGCAGGAAAGAGCCCGCTATGAACGCAACCTCCTGTGGCTCGAAAGCATCGCCTTCTTACTCATCGTGGCGATCAGCATCATCCTTTGGCGCAATGCCAAAAAAAGTAAACGCATCAACGCCGCCCTCGAAACCAGCAATAGGAATTATGCCAGGCTGATCCGCGTCGTCGCCCACGACCTGCGGAATCCCATAGGCGCCATCAGCTCGATCGCGGGCATGAAAGCAGAGGACAAGACCCTCCCGGACAAGGAAAAAGATTGGATACGCCTCATCGATACCTCCGGCAAACGATGTCTGCAGCTCATCACCGAACTGCTCGAAACCGATTTCGACGTCCGCGAACAAACGCTGCAAAAAGCACCGGTGGATATTTCCGCCCTCCTGCAGCAAACCGTCCTGCTGCTGGCCTATCGCGCTAACGAAAAGCAACAACGCCTGGTCGCCACAAGCGCCGCGCTGCCCATCATCCAGGCGGACAGGGAAAAGCTCTCGCGGGTGTTGGACAACCTCGTCGTCAACGCCGTTAAGTTCAGTCCTGAAAACGCCACCATCGAGCTCTGCGCGGAAACCCGGCCAAAGGAATTGATCATCTCGGTGCGCGACACCGGCGTCGGTATCCCCAGGGATATGGCTACCCTGCTATTTGAACCGTTTGTGAATAGTGTAAGAAGAAAAGGTACCGCAGGCGAACAATCCTTCGGCCTCGGTCTTTATATCTGCCGCCAGATCGTCGAAGCACACAACGGCCGCATCTGGTTCGAACGCGAGCCCGGCCAGGGTTCCACCTTCTTTATCTCCCTGCCCCGGACAGCCGTTGGCTGACGGCAGCTATTGTGAACTAAGATGATATTCAACCCCCTCCTTCGCCTCCCATTCCAATGTCCATACCTTTCCTTCTTTCCTTACCTGCAGGCCCGGAGCATCGGACCAATTCACCACACGCAACGGTCCATCATTCCTGATGCGGCATATCCCGTCGATCCGCGGCCGGATCACCGCATCCTCTACCTTGCCATCCCGCCACGTAGCATCCACTACGAACCCGCCCCGCGCAACCAGTCCTTTAAAACTGCCATTCGACCAGGCAGCCGGTAACGCCGGCAACAGCGACACGATCCCACCCTGACTCTGCAACAACATCTCCGCGACACCCGCCGTCCCGCCAAAATTTCCATCGATCTGGAAAGGCGGACACGCGTCGAGCATATTGGGATAACAGCCACCCGCAGATGCCGTATCATCCTCCCGGGTCAGCCGCATCAATGTCCGGTAAAGCCGGTAGCAGTGATCCCCATCCCGCAGCCGCGCCCAAAGACACACCCGCCATGCCATACCCCAACCCGTCGCCTCATCGCCCCGCAACTCGAGGGAACGCTTTGCCGCCGCGGCAAGCGACGGCGTCTTATCCAGCGAGATCTCATCCGCAGGATACAACGAATACAAATGCGAGACATGCCGGTGATGCGGGTCCGGCGAAGGATAGTCCTTGTACCATTCCTGCAACTGTCCCTGCGCACCTATCTTGTACGGATACAGCCTCCCCCGGGCAGCCTTGACCCGCGCAGCAAAGGCTGCGTCCTCGCCCAGGATCGAATCCGCCGCCAGGATATGATCGAACAGATCCCGCATGATGCCCATATCCATGGTCGTGGCGATCGACACATCGGCGATCTTGTCCTTCCCATAGATAAAATCATTCTCGGGCGACATCGAAGGCGCCGTCACCAAATGACCGTCTTTACCTGGAATCAACCAATCCAATGCAAACACCGCCGCCCCTTTCATGAGCGGATAAGCGGTATCCCGCAAAAAACGCTCGTCTCGCGTATACAAATAATGTTCCCAAAGATGACGCACCAGCCAGGTTCCCCCCATCGGCCAGTTGGCCCATTTGGGCTCCCCTTTGCCGAACCCACCCACCGGAGTCGCCAGACCCCAGATATCGCTGTTGTGATGCACCACCCATCCCTTCGCCCCATAGTATTCCTTCGCCGCCCGCTCACCGGTAACCGCCAGCACCGGGATCAATCCGAACAAAGGCCCGGTCATCTCGGACAAATTGCAGACCTCCGCCGGCCAGTAGTTCATCTCTACATTGATATTGGTCGTATAGTTGCTGCTCCACGGCGCTTGCAGCTCGGCATTCCAAAGCCCCTGAAGATTAGCCGGCACTCCGGGTGTCCGCGAACTACTCAAAAGCAGGTACCGGCCGTATTGGAAATACAGCGATTCCAACCCAGGATCATGACCACCCCGGGTATAGGCAGCCAACCGCTCATCCGTAGGCAATGTATCGGCATCCGAATGCCCCAGTTCCAAACTTACCCTGTCCATGTAATGATGCATGTCGTCCAGATGCGCCGTCCATAAAGCAGCGGAAGGCTTCGCCATCGCCTGATTCAAATAATCCAGCGCCCGTTCCTGCGCAGCGCCGTCGGGACAACGCAACCCGCCATTAAACCCCGTCGCCATCGAAACATACAATTCCACATCGGAAGCCCCGCTCACCCCGATGCCGCTACTATCCGTCTTCACTACGCCATCCTGGCTCACCGCCTTCATCACCAGGGACCAGGGCATGCCGTGACAGCTATCCCCATCCGCATAGACCACCGGATCTTTGCTATCTACATAGTTCGGTTCTACATGTGCCGGCGCCTTTCCACCCATCGACCAGACGCCGTTACCCAAATCACGCCGCAAATAATGCAGCAAACTCACCGCATCGATCTTCAGTTGCAACGTAGCACCCGACTCAGCCGCCCAATGCACCACGATCACCTGGTCCGGCGCCGACGCATACACCTCCCGGATATAACTTTTACCACCGATGGTATATTGGGTCCGGGCAACACCATCCCGAATATTCAGTGAACGCTGATAATTACGCATGCTTTCTTCACCCTCCTGGTGTATTCGCAGATCTCCCAACGGCAGATAACTCTCCGACCACTTTCCCTGCATCTTCCGGGCAAGCTTTCCTGCTTCCACATAGTCTTCCGCAAACAACGCCTTACGCAAGGCCGGCAGATACTGGCTCGCTCCCGGATTGATATGCTCCGGCTCCGGCCCACCCGACCACAACGACGCCTCATTCAACGCAATCCGCTCCTTCGCAATTCCGCCAAAATCCACGGCCCCCAACCGGCCATTGCCCACCAACAAGGCCTCCGTCCATACCTTCGCCGGCTGCCTGTACCATAACCGGTAATCACCTTGTGCAAAAAGCCCGGTCGCCGCAAGGACCAGGCCGCCCGTCAATAAAAGAATTTTCATCGCTGCGCTTTTTCTTGTTCGTAAATCCTGCTGATCACATCGGCCGGCAAGGCTTCCTGATAGATCCTCGGCCGGTCCACCCGGCCTTCAAATATCCGCTCGCCGGGAAATTCTTCATTACGCCCCAACATCCATGTATTGGCGCCACCAAATAAATGTACGACTTTCTCCAGCTTCGTTTCCCCGCACAGCTGCCCATCGATGTAAAGCCGCAAACCGGCCTCATCACATACCCCCGTGAGTAAATGCCAATGACGTAGCCAGTCCGCCGGCAGATCCACCGTACAATCACCACGCCCCCATCCGCCGGCAAAAAAGGTCAGCGTCCGCCCTCCACCAATCTGCAGGACATGCGTATCTCCATTGGTAAAGATATCCACGAGGCCATTCTTCGATGCTTCCGGAAATACCCAAACGCACATCGTCAACCGCTCGCCAAGATCATCCAGCGACCGGCTTGGGCCAAGCCACAAATACCGGGGCCGCCCGGTCAAATGGAATATGTTCTCCCATCCACTCCTGTCAGCCATCACCGTATCTCCAACCCAAACCCCATCCAAAACCACCGCTTCCCCGGGTGACTCGTACACCCGAAACCGCTGCGACAACCGGCCAACTCTCCATTGATGCCAGCCCACTACCGAAGCCTTCCACACCCGCGACCGCTCCCGCTCCTCCCCCGGCTGCAACTTCACCGTATCTACCCCCACCACCATCGAATCCACCAACAACGGCACGCGATACTCCATGGCCTCCCATCCCGTATTCTTCAATTCATAGCGCACAACCATACTATCACCCCGGCGCACTACCGCACGCAGTCCCAATCCCACCGCAATAGGCTCCGCCGGCGGCGACCCATCGGGTTTCACAATATCCACCCCCCTCTCGACGTCCCCGATCCGTAGCGTGATCCGCCCCAGCGGATACACCCGAAACGCTAAAGAATCCCGAACCTCCGCACGCGCCGGCACTAACACATTTTTTGCAGTCAGCAGCTTCTCACCCGCGTACAAACATACCCGCATCACACCCGTATCGCCGCTATTCCGCAAGCTAAATCGAGCCACCCCCCACTCGCCCGACACCAGTTCCGGCCGCGAGACGGCAAACTCCGCAACCGCAATCCGTGAATCTGCCGGCCGCGAACCATCAGCCGCTGGCGCCATCTCAAAAACCAGCCGCCCACCCTGCGCGATCAACGCATGCGGCACTTCGATCTTCCGCCAGCGCTCACCATTAAAACGCACGGCAGAAACATACTTCCCCTCCCCGCCAAGGATCACCAGCCTCCGCCCATTAGCCAAATGCACCACGACACGCCGAAACACCGGAGCCCCTAACGCATAGACAGGATCACCAGGGCACACCGGATAAAACCCCAACGCACTAAAGACATACCAGCTGGACATGGCACCAAGGTCATCATTGCCCGGCAACCCACCCGGCTGATCGCTATAGCGTTCATCCATGATCTTCCGAAGCCAATATTGCGTAAGATCGGCACGTCCCGCATAAGAGAACATATAGGGAACATGCTCCACCGTCTCATTATCGAACACGATGCGTCCATCCCGTAAGGCGGAATCCAGCCGAGAAGAAAAATACGCCGGCCCACCCAGCCGGTCGATCAATCCGGGTATATCCTGCGGCGCAAAATAGGTATATACCCAGGCATCCCCTTCTTTATAACCCGAATTACCCGGCCGCATCCTTACAGAATCCCCATCCCGCGGAAGCAACAACAAAGAAGGCACATCCAACAGCCGCCGATAAGCCGTCGCAAACGATAGCAGACGCCGGTACATCCCCGTATCACCCATCACCGTCCGCGCATATTGCGCCAGTGCCCAATCATCATAGGCGTACTCCACCGTTCTCGTCACCGACTCAGGATACGTAGACGGAATATACCCGCTATCCAGGAAAACGCGCATGTCCCGTTGCAGGAACGGCCCGGTCACCAAACTCTTCAGCAGGGCCGCATATACCTCGCCCCGATCACCTGGCCGAATCCCCTTGAGCCACGCATCCACCACGATCGGAATACTATGATTGCCGGTCATCGACTCCGTAGGAAGATACCCTCCGCGGCGATAGGCTGCCATCAACGACCGCAACACGCCTGCCTGTTTTTCCGGATACAATAAGGTCAGCAAAGGATGTAACGACCGATAGGTGTCCCAGGGTGAGAACCCGCCATACCGGCCGGTGGCATCGACTACCCATGGCAAAAGCAACGAATGATACAACGCCGTATAGAACACGGTCTTCCGCCGCGCATCATCATCGGCAACCTCCACGACGCCCAACGCCCGTTCCCAGGCCCTTCGCGCAGCCAATCGCGTCGCGTCGAAATCGATCCGGCTCCCAACCCATACATCCACCCTGGGTCCGTCAAACGAATAAACCGTCCCGCCATCCACCACCCGGCTCCCGGTAGCCGCTTCACTAAACCCCACACTTACCCCAGCCGTATCCCCCACAAAGACGGCATGCCGCCCGGCCCCAAACGAGATCCGAAAGACGCCGCCATCCGGCGCTGCCGTCGCTTCAATCACCGTCCCATCGTCGGTTAACCGGACCCGATAATACCCCGGCTCGGCCACCTCATCAGCATGCGAGAACGGCCTCGGGCGCAAGGCTAAGTCATCGGGCCGTCCTGCCGGACCGTCGGCGCTCGCAGCCATGACGAACAACCGTCCCCCCGACCCGCCAGGATACCCACTGTGATGATCCTTGCAACTAAAAACAACAATCGAGCTGTCACCGTAGTCATAACCTCCCCGTCGCGTCTCCGGCGTGAGCTGCCAATAACCCGATACCGCTACCGCTCCGGGATACGTCCCACCTTCATCACCCCAACGAGTATAGACATCGCTCTTCGATGTCCCAATGAAAGGATCTACAAATCCATATTCCGGCGAAGGTGTCAAAACCGAAACCCGCCGCGATGCGCCTTCCTCCGCCTCCACCATCACCTGCCGCGCATCCCGCCCGTCTTCCTCAAATATCGACAAGTCATTCTCCCCACGATGCAACCAGCACCCGGGGATATATAACCCATTCACCGGTATCTTCTCCGGATACCTACCCAGATTATGCCCATTGACCCATATCGACCCATGACCAAGACCGGTAGGAATAACCCGCCATACCGGCCGAAACCCGCTATCCACCGGCACGACAAAAGAAGCCCGCCACCAGCACGGACCCGCCGTATCAAGCGCCGAAGAGCCGGCCGCTACCCCCGCCGCCGCCACACCTCCAGCCGCAAGCTCAGCCTGCCCCCCAGCCCCTCCACGCATCTTCCACCCACGAACGGCAACCGGGTCCACCCACGGCGAGAACCGCACCGGCTGATCGATCCCTCCCTCATTGGAATAATTCTCCACAAACACCGTGAGCACCACCGGCCGTGCCAACGTATCGATCCGGTCGATGAGGACATTAAAAGGCGCATTCCATCCGGCATGATAAGCCAGCCGTCGCCCATTCACATACACCGTCGCATTTTCATCGACACTGGCAAAACGCAATTCCGCCTGCCGCGCGCCCACCGGCAAAGCCGGTAACTCCACCCGAAACCACGCATGTCCCGGCTTCTTGTCAAAAGCATCATCACCTATCGTATAAGGCCTCCAGCCGGAAATTGAATCCTTACTGATCTTCCAGCCATTCAACACCGTCACCGCCGGCGCCCCGCGAACCAGCAACGCCCGCCCATACAACCCCTTTCGAGCAACAGGATCCAGCGGCCCCAAATAGGCCGCCAAATCCTCCCGCCCGTCATGCGCGGTAAATACCGCCAGTAAATGCCGGCCCCGCGTCAGATGCAAAGGGATCACGCCGTCTTTTATAGCCACCGGTCCCAATGGCACGCCATCCAGGAAGGCCCGCGCCCGGTCGGCGCCTTCTACCAGCAACGTATAATCGCCGCCACTGTCCACGGTCAACGGCGCCCGGTACCACGCATCCGCCGTTGTATCGCCATCCGAGCCCATCTGCAAGGGCCATTCGCTACGCTTCCAACCGGAATCATCATAACCCGGCGCCGCCGGCGAAGCCGCCGGCACTCTCCTCCACCCGTGAATAGCACCCTTCGTCTCCATCCGCTTAAAATCCCCCGAACCAACATACTTCAACACCTCATCCGCCGTAAACACAAGCGCATTCCCATCCCCCTCCCCCTCCGTCTCCATCCGCCCCGCGGCAAAAGTCCCCACATACGCAGGCCCGCAAATAATTTTATCATCGACCACCCAGGTTCGATCCGCCATCGTCCGATCCATGACCAGCACACGCAACCCACCCACCCGGTATGTCCCCACCGAAGGCCCCACCGTCACCGACAGGTCGCCAGCAGAAAAATGCAACCGTCCATGCTCACCCACTTCGCCGTACACGATCAACGTATTTCCAACGATCCCAAATATTCGCAGGGTATTGCCCTTCAAAGTCCCAAATCTCCGTACATACGGAAAGATCTCTCCGGGCATCAACTGCACTGTGTCCTTGTCGATAACCACATTTGTCGAAGCAGCCGAAGCATTATCCAAAAACACGATCTCCCCCTCCGGCCCCCGCCGCTCATTCACCCGCACAGAATCACCCACGACCAGCCCCTGCACCGTATCACCCACACTATTCTCGAGCAGCGAAGCAAAGCTTCGCGCAAAATAGGCTGCCCGTTTGAACACATAATAGATCGGCCGCAAATCCCCGCCCTGCCCCACCGCAGCGCCATAGTCATAGGACGCGGCGTCACCGTCGCTATTCTTATAACCAAAATTGCTCCCCCCATGCGCCATATAAATGTTGTAGCCATTCCCGCCACGCGCAATGATCTTCCAGGTCCGGCGCTCAAACAACGCCGCCTCGGCAGTACCCGATCCATACCCGTTGTACCAAACACTCCAATACTCCGTAGTCATCCACGGATTCGGCCGCGAAACATCATCGAGGTTCAGTGAAGTACCTGCCGGATCACTATCATGATGCAACCCGCTAAAAAAGTACGGGACCTCGATCCCATGCGCCAACGCGACGCTCCGCAACCATGTAAAATACGCATCGGGCATCGCCGTCCCCCAACCCGATGGATGCTCGTTCTCGAGCTGCACCAGGATCACGGCGCCACCATGATTGATCTGGTTCGCCGCCACAATGGGCAACAACTGGTCAATGAAACGCCCGACCGCCGATTCGAAAACAGCATTCGGCTCGCGCACCCGCAACCCCGGCTTAAACTTCAGCCACAACGGATACCCGCCGAGATCCCATTCCGCACAGTAATACGGCCCCACCCGCACAATGGCATACATGCCCATCGTCTTTACCAGCTGCAAAAACGCGCCCAGATCATGGTCACCCGTAAAATCGAAAACCCCTTCCAGGGGTTCGTGAAAATTCCAGAAGGTATAGATCTCGACACAATTGAAACCAGCTCGCTTCAACCGCAATAACCGGTCCGCCCACAACGCCCGCGGCACCCGCGCATATTCGATCCCCCCGGAAACCAAAAAGGTCCGCTGCCCATGTATCAAAAAACCCCTCTTGTCAAAATCGATAAACGGCCGTGCAGAAGCCGCCGCCGGAAAGATGTGATCGTTAGGAGGCTGGGCAAGCGCCGTCGAAAAAACAAAAAGCAGAACACTATTGTAAAACCAATGTCGCATATTTCGCGTAGATCCGCCGCACCGCCGACAAAGCATCGCCCACCGGCTGCTCTGAATACCCACCACCCGTGCTATTCACCCATTTCCACTCCCAATCTTTGATGGCGGCATCAAAAACCGTCTCCTCCATGCGGTCGCCCCGCTCCATCTTCTGTCGCAAGAAAACAAAATATTGCTCCCACCGCGGCTTATAAAAATCCCTGATCAAGCCCGACCACTGCCTGCACGCATACTCGTGTAACCCGCTTTCCTTATCGCCCCACAACGTGATCAGATCACGGGCATTCTTCTCGTACAGATCAGCTTCGGCAACCGTGGCCCCGCAACGCCGCGCCTCCCCGATCCACCGCCCCAGCAAAAACTCCCGCCGCGTGGCCAGCAACGCATCCATATCATCCATCAAGTCTAAAAACCGCGCGGTACAGCTATCAAAAGCAGCAAAGTCATGATCCAGATAGGCCAGCACCCACCGTTGTTGTAACGGCAGCGCATAATTGGCCAGCACCTGCCGGGTAATATCTACCAGGTCGTACTGAAATCCGTCCCCGGAGCCCAGCGAATCCGAAGCCCGCACCATCAAACCCCAGGCACGAGCCAACGCACGCGGCTCATAGTCCAGCTTCGTCCGCACCCGGTCCGCCCATACCTCGGTCGTCGGCCGGGCCACAATGATCGACTCCGGACCGCCTTCACCCAGACCACCGGCATAGACAGTGCTGGCCAGGATACGCCACGCCGCCAGCGCATCGGCATTGACCCGGCCATACCGGGCATCGACATACGCCGGCAACCAGCGAGGCAGCACGATCGCGCTATCCCGCCACGTATTATCCAGCATCAGCTGGTACAAAGCCGGATTCTCTTCGATGCCCTCGGGGGCCAATCCAATACCGGACAACCTCCGCGAAGCCGTATCATGCAACGCGAAAGCAGGCCCCGAAGCCACCGCCTCCATCCGCCCCCATAAAAAAGTATTGCCACCAAAATTGTTGAGCATATTCCAGATCCACGGCTTGCCAAAGTATGCGGCGGTCCGGTTCCACACCGGATGACTCTCGCTGTACAGATCCAGCAGGATCATGTGATCGTCCGGCACCGCTTCCAACAACGCCTTGATCTGCGCATTCCCCCAAAACGAAGCGGCATAATGGAACATCCACCCCTGCATCACCCACACCGCCCGCGGATCGGCCACCGCCATCGAAGCATACACTTTCTTGCTGATCGCGGAAAGATAACCCGGTTCATTCGAAGGCGGCTGATTTTCATTAAATGTATCTGCGGAATAAAAATGATCCGTCCCATACGCCGAAGTCTGCGCCTCTATAAATCGCCGGCCGATCACTTCAAAAAGGCTATCCTCGGGATCAAGAATATACACGTCATCAAAACCCGCACCCCAGTTGGTCCGCTTGACCTTAGCCCGGGGGAAATGTTGTGCAAAGCTGGGCGGCACATGCCCCGTAAAGGCGGCTAACACCGGCTTCATCCCCATCGCCCGCTCCGCAGCCAGAATTTTCTTCTGCAATAGAAAATGCGTGTCCATCCAATGCTGCGGCAATGGCCCGCCCCAGCCATCCAGGTTGCCCATCCAAAACCAGGAGAAATACGCCGGTCCGCAAAAGAACCGCTGCAGCTCGGCGTCGGAAAAACCCAGGCCCCGGTATACCTTCTGCCATATGGCCTCTTCCCCGGTAATGGCCAGCGGCATATTGATGCCGTTCAATGTCATCCAGTCGATCTCCCGCTGCCAGCGGGCCCAATCCCACCACGCCATCGAATAATTGAACGTACAGTAGTTCAGATAATACCGGTATTGATACGGCGTGACCCGCCGCACCCGCGAACCCACCACCGGTAATACTGCCGGCAGCCGTAGGTCCACGCCATCCCAGGAAATAAAACTATGACACCAGGAACGCAGATATTCATTCAACGCCGATCCCACCGACAATCCATTACTGCCGCGCAATACCACCTTACCCCGCCGGCTCTCCAGCTCGTAGACATCTTTCCCGTTAACCGCCGGGATATACTCGACGACAAAGGCAGCCGCCCGATCGCCTACTACCCGCCGCACAAAAGCATCCGCCGCCACCTTATCCAGCTGCGAAAAACAAGTCCCGCCGCTGACCAGCAGCATCAGTAATAGCCCAACCCTGTTTCTCAATAATTAGGATTTTGTGTGATGACACCCTTGCTTTCGTCAATGATCTCCTGCGGAATCGGCATATAATAATCCTTGGGCCTCGAGAACGTCCGTGCAGGGATGACCACCGCCCCATTATACGGCGCCAGCGGCGACGCCGTCTTGGGCTTGCTCACGATGGTATCCAGGTCGATTATTTTGTCCTTGTCCCAACGCATAAGATCCTGCCAACGTACATTCTCACCGCCCAGCTCCACGCGGCGTTCGTGGATCAACTGTGGCATACCTGCCCCCGATTCCGGCATCAACCCCGCACGAAGCCGCACAGCATTCAATTCCGCATCCCCGGCCCCCGGGCCATTGAGCCTTATCTTTGCCTCTGCCGTCATCAAATATACGTCGCTGCTGCGCAGCAACGGCTGCTTCAACCCGAAATTGATCGACCCGCTGTTATCGCTCAAAAAAGCCGTGTATTTCCGGATACAATAACCCGTCGTCGTCATACTGGGCAACAACCTGCCGGTATTTTGCCCCACCCTGCCCGTGAACATCTGGTACGCATCACCCGACGACACCGGGACCATATTTGTCTGGTAGGGAATCGAATCACCCACCTGGATCAGGGTCGCACGCTTCCGGAACGTGTCCGCCGCCTCGAACTCATCCGCGAAATTCTCGGTGGGATGATGGAAACCCCATCCCTGCCAGGCCCGTGGCGTATAATAGTAAGAGATCGCACTCTGTAACGCATTGGTGGATGTCTGCACTTCGTTCCACACGGCGAAAAGCAATTCCGTATTGTTCGGCTGCGCATTGAAATCGAAGTTGTCGCTATAATGCGGCGCCAACGCATAATTGGGGTCGCTGACAACCATGCTGCCATACTGGATAGCCTGCTGGAATTTATCCTCGAAAAGATAGAGTTTGCACAACATACCCCAGGCCGCACCCTTGCTCACGCGTCCCTTATCCGCATCGTCATATGTTTCCGGTAAAAGATTCGCGGCCTGAAGCAGATCCGACTCGACCAACGCCCGCACCGTATCGACGGATGATTTGGGCACGTTGTAATTGGTAGCGCTCAGATTCTTTTCCGTGATCACCGGCACATCTCCATAGATCTCGCTCAGGATAAAATAGGAATAGGCTCGCAGGAAATAGGCCTCCCCCATCGATCGGTTCCGGATCGAGCTGTCCATGATCGGCACCTTGGGAATATAGTAGATCGCGTTGTTCGCCCGGGCGATCTGCTCATAGGCAAAAGGCCAGGTGATATAGATCAGCTGTAAGGTCGGATCGATGTTGAACCTGCCGATGCTGATAAAATCCGGATGGTCCCCATCCACGGAAATATCATCACTCTGATCGTCGAAGGCATAAAGATCATGCCCGATCCAGTCTTCCGTGAATAATACATTGTAGATACCGTTTATCCCCGCAATAACATCGTTTTGATTCCGCCAGAAATTGTCGGTCGTATATACTCCGCTGGGGCTCTGGTCCAGCGGATGCTTGATACACCCAAAAAGCAGCGCCATGCTGGTAACCGCCGAAAAAAGCAGTATGAAAAAGGATTTATAATTGAATTTGCGTTTCATATTGATCTGTTTTGACGGCTTAAAAATTAATGGTTCCACCTACAGTAAAGCTCCTGGCAGCCGGATACTGCGCCAGATCCACACCACGCTGTAGTCCCGGCGTCTGCGAGCCAACGCTCGTATAACCCAGCTCCGGCGTGTATCCCGGATATTTGGTCATCATAAGTACATTATAGCTGGTGGCATACACCCGGATCTCCGGAACCTTCCAGTCATTCACGGTAAACCGCGGCAACGTATAACCCAGTGTCAGGCTCTTCAGCGAAAGATAGTTGCCGTTGAATACCCACATGCTGGACGACCGGTAGTTATTATTCAGGTTATTGATGCTCAACCGCGGAATACTGTTGCTGGTTCCCTGCCCATGCCACCTGTTCTTCTGATCGGCATACCAGTTGTAAACCTGCGTAGCATCGAGCCCCGACAACCGGTCGGCATCATAAAGCTGGAAGCCCGTGGCGCCTACGAAATTAAAGCTCAGGTCAAAATGTGCATAATTCACCGACCCGTTGAACCCAAATACAAATTTCGGATTCGGATCGCCCAGCCGCACACGGTCACTGTCGCTGATCATACCATCCCCATTAATGTCCCTGAACCGAACGTCGCCTGGCTTGATATTGGGCTTGTTGGGGTCATTGGCGACATTCGGGTCCTTGTCGATATCGCTTTGCGATTGGTATAACCCATCAGCCTTGAAACCATAGAAAGAAGCGATCGGCTGCCCCTCGTACGTACGCGCAATATCGGCATTCTCGCGTCCATAGGGGGTTGAAGCCAAATACGTGCTCGACCCATAAAGTTTAGTGATCTTGTTACGCAGGAATGAACCGTTGGCGCCGATAGAGTAGCTCACCTTCCCCACGGTATTCCGGTAAGCCAGCTCGATCTCGATGCCATGGTTGTTCAATTTGCCTAAATTGAAATCAGGCAAGTTCACGTTACCCGGATCATCCGGCAGATTGGTCTGCGCGCCAAAGGTCTCGACAAGCTGGAAAGGGATCAGCATGTCCGACGTATTTTTATTGAAATAAGTTATCGTACCGGTCAAATGGTTATTCAACGCCGCAGCCTCTAACGAGATGGTAGTTGTCACAGCCCGCTCCCAGGTAATATTGGGATTGGCAAGCGACGTGATCACCGCTCCCGCCTGGTTGGTAGTATTCGACGCACCATAATTGTATCCATAGCCGCTGGTCTGCTGGATGATGCTCATGTACTGAAAGTCCCCTACATTTTGGTTACCCAGCTGTCCCCAGCCGCCCGTGATCTTCAGCATCGGCAGCACATTCTTAATGCCCCCGTCATAGAATTTCTCGTCGGAGATCCGCCAGCCGGCCGAGAATGCCGGGAAATAACCCCAACGCTTCCCGGGCGCAAACTTGCTCGAACCATCCGCACGAAACGTGGCCGTCAGCAGGTACTTGCCCGCATAGGCATAGTTGGCCCGCACAAATTCGGACTGCAGCCCCCAGGGATTGAAATTGTATCCATTGTTGGAGATCGAGCTGCTCCCAAGACCCAACACCCGTTGATCCGAACTCGTATCGCTAAACCCGCTACGGGATGCCACGAAATAATTACCCGTAAAGGTCTGCGCCGAATACCCGCCGGTCAACGTCAGCGCATGCTCGCCAAAACTATGATTATACGTCAGATAATATTCCTCCAGCAACGTGGTTTGCTTGCTATATGACTGTTGCAACGAAGCGAGTGCAGGCCCGCGCGTCTGATTCGGCATGGCATTGTCGAATTCGTAATACTCGTCGGTATTGTGATCGTAGCCATAGTTGGCGCGGATCTTTAACCCCTTTACGATCTCCAGCTCCGCATAAAAATTGGCCAGCACCCGGTCGATATTGTTGTAGCGTTGCGTCTCCTTAGCAGTAGCCACGGGATTATTGATGTCCCCTAGCTGGTTATCGGCCTGCGAGGTGCCCCAGCTTCCATCGGGATTCGTCACCGGGATCGCCGGATTGAACCGTATCGCACTCCAGACAGTGCCGGTTTGCGAAGAGTGCGTGTTAGCTTCCGCATTTCCCGAGGCGCCATTCACCGTACCCGTAGTATAGGAGTACACCGCATTCTCACCGATCTTTAGCCGGCTCCCAATCTTATGCTCGCTATTGATCCGGAGACTATACCGCTTGAAATAGGTGTTGGGGATCATCCCCTTTTCATTATAATAGTTACCCGAAAAGCTGTAGTTGGAATATTTATTGCCACCCCGCATAGCAACATCGGCATTCGCCACATCCCCATTACCCAGCAATGCCCGTTGCCAGTCCGTGCGCTGCGTAGCATAATACGAGTTGCTCCAAATGGTTGGCACACTCAGGCCATCGTTCGTATAGGCTTCGTTCTTGAGCGCTACGAGATCAGGCGCCTTCAGCATATCGATGAACTTTACGGGTGACTTGACCCCACCGTAAACATTCGCCGAAACCTTTAGCAGGTCCTCGTAACTACCCTTCTTCGTCGTGATCAGCACCACCCCGTTGGCCGCCCGGCTTCCATAGATGGCGGATGCGGAAGCATCCTTGAGGATTTCTATCGACGCGATATCGTTCGAGTTGACGTCATTGAGGCCGCCCGACGGTACGCCATCGATCACAACCAGCGGATCGGAATTGTTGATCGTTCCCGTACCCAACACCCGGATACTGGGAACACTGCCGGGTGAACCATCGTCACGGACAATATCCACACCCGTGGCACGACCCTGGATCGCATCCGCTGCATTGCTCGTAGGCAGGTTCCTGATATCGTCCCCTTTTACACTACTGATACTACCGGTCACATCCCGCTTTTTCTGCGTACCGTAACCCACAACAACGGCATTCTCCAAGCCGGTCGCATTGAGCTGCATCTGCGCCGAAACCGTCCGCTGTCCCGCGCTAACCGCGATCACCTGGCCTTTATAACCCACATACGTAAGGGCCAGCTCCGCACTCCCCGACACCATGATGGTAAAATTACCGGCATCATCCGTCGTGGTCGTCCTGCTGGTATTGACAACTTTTACCGTCACTCCACCAAGACCCTTGCCCGTCTCATCCAACACCTTCCCCTTCACAGGGCGGTCAGCCGTATCGCTGGCCATGGGCTCGGGCTCCGGCTCCGGCGCCGGCGAGATGATCACCTTCCGCTGCCCGATGGTATAGGTGAACTTACGGCCCAATACCATGCGCAGGATGCTCCCCAGCGGGGCATCCGTGACATCCAGATCGACCTTTCCCAATTCCTTGAGATAGTCGTTGTTATAAAAGAATTTGTAATGACTTTCTTTTTGGATCGTGCTGAAGATCAAGCTGGCGTCCGCCTGTTTGAAATGCAGGCTGAAGGTCTCCTGGGAATACCCTCTGGCGGATACCTGTAAACAGGCCGCCATCACCAACAAAAAACTCAGTTTCATAAGCAGAAGCAATTTCAGGCATGGGGATAGCCCCCCGAAAGGTTTCACCTTTCTGGATTTCTTCATAAATTTGTTTTGGTGGGGGAAGAGTGCCACCTCTTCCCCCTGTTTATTATTCTAGTTACAGGTCCGGCGTTAGCCGGACCTTTTTGCCCTCGATACTGTACTTGAATTTGGTGGTCATCTGGAGGATATCCAGCACCTGCCCGATCGTTTCCTTTTCAAAGACCCCGCTCAAATGCGCCTCCTTCAACCGCTCATCCGCGATGTCGATCTGCACGTCATAACGCCGCTCCAACATTCTGGCCACCTCTTCGAATGTTTCATTGCTGAATGCCAGCCGGTTCTCTATCCAGGCCGTTTCCGGCAATGAATCGTCCCCGGCCTTCGGCACACCCTGCACCTGATAATGCAAAGCATTCCCCACCAGATCCGGCGTGGCGCCCGTTTCGGGAACAGGGTTCATCACGGTCAGCTTTTCGTTGGGGCTCAACACGATCTTCTTGTCCGGCTCGCCATCCATCATCACCTGTACCTTCCCACTGATCAGCGTGGTCGATACCGCCGGTTCATCCCGGTAGGCCTTGACATTGAACCGTGTCCCCAACACCTTGATGGTTATCTTGCCGGCATGTACCAAAAACGGCATGCCTTCATGTTTCGCTACGTCAAAAAAACCTTCCCCGTCCAGCGTGACCTCCCGCTTGCCGCCGGTAAACACATCGGGATAATACAGCCGGCTTCCGGCATTCAACCACACCGTGGTCCCATCGCCCAGTATAATCTTGCTCCGGTGACCATTGCCCACATTCAACATCTTATCGACGTACTGCATCCGGGAAGGATCCCGGTCGCTCCGGAAGTACCAAACCGCAGTCCCCGCAACCGCCAGGATCACCACTGCAGCAGCCATCCATCGCCACATCCGCGGCATCCGGTCGGGCCTCTGGTCTTCCATGGTTACCACTTCTTTTAACCTGCCGGCAAGCCGTCTCCAACCATTACCCGCCAGCTCTTCTTCGGGGATATTCCGTTCAAAATGCTCGGGGCTCCCCTTCAGGGACCCCACAATCGCTTCCAATAAACCATAGGATGGGTTATCCGCCAGCAGACGCTCTAATTCCTGCAGTTCCTCAACCGATGCATCTTTCCCGAGTTTTTTTGCCATTAGTTCGATGATCCTCGAACTGTTCATCAAATTTTCAGTCATGCTGACACAAGGACACAGCAAGTCACAGAAATTCTTAAAAGACTCGCCGATTTTCTTAAAAGGAATGAAAAAAATTTAGACCCTGATCCGGTGCTGTTGTAGCGAAGGTTTTAGCACCGCTTCCAGCTTTCTAAGCGCAATGGTAAGCTGGGTCGTAACGGTCTTATAGGAGATAGACAAAATGGCCGCGACTTCGGCCGCCGAGAGACCATCCTCTTTTACCAGCTTGAATATCAGCTTACATCGCGGTGGCAAGCCCTCGATGGCCGCCTCGATCCGCCGCCGCAGCTCATCCGTGACCAGCAGCTGCTCGGGATCAGGACTCAGATAAAAATGATGCACAGCCTGCTTCCCCAGGTCCGTGTCCAGCCGGTTCTTCGACTGCCGCAGATAGTTGACGGCCGTATTCTTCACCGCCACATATAAATAGACGGAAATATTCTCGATCCGGTCGATCCGGCCCCGGTTATGCCAGAGCTTCAGAAAGACATCATTGACGATCTCTTCGGACAACTCCCTGTTCTGTACAAAAGTAAAAGCAAACTGAAACAGCCGGAATACATTGGCCTCATAGAACTCCCGGAAAGCGAGTTCATCATTCTCGAATTGTATTCGATGCAGTAGTAATGGTTGCATAGTTACTCCGGCCTTATGATCTGCACCGGACCCTTGTTTTTTACAGCTACTATCAGTGTACCGGCACGAGACCGTAACGACGTAATATTACGAATATCCCCCGGCATAAACAACTCATCGTTTTGATTGGGCACCGGCACAAAGCCTCCCTTGCCATCCCCTTTCAGGAATAATCCCATCCCCGCATCGAGCGGACCCTCCGCCACACGAAAGGGATAGAAGTTACCCGCGATCAGCAGATCGGCCTTGCCGTCCCCATCCAGATCCTGCAACACGATCCCATTCACCGCGCTGATCTGCGCCAGCATTGGCAACGCCTCCGCCTGGAACACCTTCCCCTTTCGTCGCAATACAACCGATTGCGTCATGTACATAGCAAGCCGCCCCCTTCCCCCCGTCGCCAGTTGCCCTGGTGTAAAAAGATCGTTGAGCTGCACATCGGCAAAATCACTATACCGCGGATATTTCTTCTGCTGTGCCGGCATTTGCTCAAATAGTTCATCCCGGCTAAAAAAGGGATAAGCCTTTCCCCCATTATAATAAGATAGGATCGGGTCCGTCACCCCATCGTTGTCGAAATCCCCATACGTAAGCGTCAGCGGCTCTGTTGCCGATGCCCGAAACTGCGTATTCAGCCCAAGCCCACCCGCAACAATATCGACCTCACCATCCCCATCCACGTCACCCGCCGCCAGCCGGCACCACCATCCCTCCGTACCCGCCAGCCCATATTGCGCCGTCCGGTTCTCCAACCGTCCCTGATGATTTTCAAAGATGCTCACCGGCATAAACGGCCCGGCCACCACCAGGTCCGGCCAGCCGTCCTTATTGACATCCATCCACAGCGCATCGGCAACCATCCCGCCATGCGTCAAGGTGGAATCTTCCGGCATTTTCTCGAACCGGATATGCCCCCTGGTGCTTTTGTTCTTCAACACAAAACTTTCCGGCGGATCGGGATACAACCCCGGCCGGACATACCCGCCCACAAAAAGATCGGGCAGCCCATCCTTATCGATGTCCGCCGCGCGTACACAACTCCCACTGACATGCTCCACCGGCAACGCATCCGCCACCTGCCGGAAATGCCCTTTTCCATCATTTTCAAAAAACCGGTCCTGGTACCGCGCATCATCGAGCGGATAATCCGCTCCGCCGCTCACCAGGTACAGATCCAGATCGCCATCGCCATCCGCGTCAAAGAACAACGCATCCATATTGCAAAAGGCCGTCGACCCATTCCAGGGTTGATCCGCCGCCGGCACAAACTTCCCATCTTTTGTCTGCAGATAAAGCATGCTCGGAAAACCCGCCGATCCCCCGATAAAAAGATCGTCCAATCCATCCCCATTCACATCCCCCTTCGCCACACAGGGCCCCACCTTCGACAGCTGATAAGGCAACAATGGCGAAATTTTAAAATCCACCGTCGGGCTTTGGTCATGCACAAAGTTCACCCCGCTCTCCGCGGTAACATCCCGGAAATGCATCCGGCTCGTCGTATCCTGTATCAAAAATGTCAATTCATCCCCTGCCCTCTCCTTTATCACCAACGTCGTATCCGCACGAATTCCATCAAGATCCAATATTTTCCCCGAAGGCCATTGAATCCTCAATTGCTCCACCACACTATCCTCCCCTAACCCAATATGCATCACGGGATCCACCGAGCTCTGAAAACCACGAGCCGTATACTGCTCCTGCATCTGATGCGAATGCGCCGCGTTTACATATACCTTAGCCCCAATCCCATCCGTATTCTCACCGAAACCCTTCAGCTTCAACCGCAACCAATGACTACCCGGCTTACCCGCCGTATGATTCTCATAGATCGTCGCCTCCCCATTGAGATTATTCACCACCAGATCCAGATCCCCATCATTATCCAGATCGACATACGCCGCCCCATCATGGAACCCCGGTTGATCGATCCCCCAGGCCGACGTCACATCCTCAAAACCCAGGTTATGGTTATTGCGAAAAAGATAGTTCTGCAATTTTGTCGACGGCATCTGCTGCTCCAGCTTCCACATCGCCGCCTTGCTCGCGCCGCCCTCATCATAGCTCGCCGAATACCCCGACGTATATTTGATAAAATCCAGATTGGTGATATCCCGTGGTATCCCATTGGTAACAAAAAGGTCCTTCCACCCATCATTGTCGAAGTCGGCAAATAAGGGCGCCCAACTCCAGTCGGTACTCGAGATCCCCGCCAGCTGCGCTACTTCGCTAAAATGCGGCATCCCCGTACTGTCATTACCCCGGTTAAGCTGCAACGTGTTCTGCATGATTTGATGCTGCATCCCATTCTCCGCCCGCCGCATATACTGATCATAAGGGTCAGCACCCCTGAGCAGTTTCCGTCGATGATTGTCTTCCGGCAACATGTCCAACGCCACGATATCCGGCAAACCGTCGTTATTATAATCCGCAACATCGGATCCCATCGCAAATTCGCTGATATGCCCCGCCGCCTTGTCCAGCACCTCGCGGAACGTCCCATCATGGTTGTTCAAATAAAGGAAATCCCGCTCTTCATAATCATTGGTAGTATAGATATCCGGCCAGCCGTCCCCATTGACATCGCTAATGGAAACGCTAAGCCCGAAGTTCAGTCCGCTGCCATTGATCCCCGCCTGCTCGCTGATATCGGTGAAATGACCATGATCGTTTCTATAAAGCCGGTTGCCGAATTTGGGATTCCGCGTAGACCGCAGCTTTTCGGTATTAAAAAAGGGGTTGTAGAACATATTGGCGTCGTTCACCATGAACATATCCAGGTCGCCATCATTGTCCATATCGAAAAATGCCACCGCCGTCGTATACGTCCCCGGCGCATCCAGGCCATAATCCTTCGCCCGTTCGGTAAAATGGGGCACTCCGTTCTTAACCCCATCGTTGATATACAGCTCATTCGCACGATCCGCATCTGTCCCCTCGCCGGAGTAACATACATAGATATCCGGCAATCCATCTCCATTGACATCCGCCATCACCGCCCCCGTCTTCCATCCCTTTCGTCCCGCTACTCCCGCCTTATCCGTAACATCCTCGAATTGCATGTTCCCCTTGTTCAGATAAAGCTTGTTGGCTCCCGTGTTGGCCGTAAAATAAAGGTCCGGCAACCCATCCCCGTTGACATCGCCCACGGCCACGCCGCCCCCATTATACAGATACTCATAGGTCAGGATATTGGTATTCTCATCTTCGGTGATGTCATTGCGAAAATCCACATGCGTCTGCGATGCCGGCAATGCCGTAAACACTGTGTTACGGGGCCGCCCGCACGCTGCAAGAGCAACACACAAACCTGCTACCAGATACCTTTTCATGCCGAAAAGATAGTACTTTTATCTAAGCCGCCGCCGGCGGCTTCTTTACATCTATGCCCCGGAACTCGCTCCTCCTGGTCCTTTCCCTCTTGATCATCCGACCATCCCTGGCCCGGACAACGAGCGATCCGCCACCCTCGAACCGCGCAGAAGCCCTCGAGCTCCTCGACCATACCGCACTCCCCGATTCCAGCGCCTTCTGGCCCAACGTCCGGCTGACGCTCTTTATCGCCAACCTCAAAGCCAATATTATTTTTCCGCAAAAGATCTACCAGGGCGTCAACACCAATTTCTGCGGCTATGCAGCGCTGTCATACCTCCCCCTCAACTTCGACCCGCTGGCCTATACCAGGTTCATGCTCGCGCTATACAAAGACGGCGAGGCCACCTGGAACGGCATCCACTTCCAACCCTCCCCCGAGATCCACCAGGCCGCCGGCACACTCCGCTTTAAAGGCATCCTCGACATCCGCCCCGCGGACCAGATCTGGTTCCTCGTGCTGGCAGACCACTTTCGCTCCTATCTCAATTTCTTCAACCGTCGTTTTCACCCCGGCTCGGAAGATACCTTCTGGGCCGCCGTGAGCTATGGAAAGTTTAACCGGATGATCCGCCAACTATTCGGCTACAAGGTTGAATCGCAGGGCTCCGACCTCATCCGTCCCCATTTCGATGATCTATATGATTACCTCAAGACAAACCTGGGAAGCCCCGGCACGACCTATCTGTACGTGAACAACACCTACCTGCACAAAAAGAACCACAATAAATTCAAAGGAAGCTTCCCTACCCATTTCATCGTCCTCGACGACATTCGCCGCATCCCGGGCGAAGAGGATAGGGTAGATATCATTTACTGGGACTACGGTGGCCGAACCCTCCGCCAGGTCAGCCTTCGTTTTCTGAAAAAGATCCTCTTCGGCGTCACCCACTGTACACACCCATGATGCGCACCCTGATATATTACCCACTGCTAATAGCGATCCTGCTCACTTCCTGCAGAACACTGAACATCGCCGGTTACTATCATCGCCATAGACAAAGTCTCGATAGCATGGAAACCACCTTCCGTACCGCCTATCAGGAAAAACCCTTCTCCATCGAATTTACCAGCCGGAGCTTCAACCGCGTCTCGCTGGAACTCATCACCGATACCCTCACCTATATCTATGAATACCAGGTGGGCGAACCACGACTGCAGGATACCTTGATAAAATTCGGTTATGACACCACCGCGATCAACTACCTCATCCGCGTCATGCAGACCCGCGAATGTACCTGGATCGACAACCTCGACTACTACACGGATACGGCCAGACACTCCGTGGTCTATATCTCGCTCTGGCCCCGAAGATTCAATTTCGCCTTCGTCAACAAAAAGTATTACATCCTCACCTATTTCCAGCGGCCGCAATACTTCGACAGCGAAGGCCGCCTGCTGGTAGGCCGCCGCCTTCGCCATATCCGCAAGATCAATGGGGACGTCTATCACCGGATCAACGATCGGGTATGCTACACCATCTCCGACCGCTTCCGCTAGCTCCTCAGCTCAGCTAAGACGTTTATCGTCAACGCCACGATCACCGTGTTAAAAAGGAAAGATATCATTCCATGTACCAGGGCCACCCGCCGGATATGGCGCGAGGAGATCTCGATATCCGAGACCTGAAAGGTCATGCCGATCACAAACGAGAAATAGGCAAAATCCAGGTAATCCGGCCAGAGCTCATTGGGGATCTGCAATCCCACCGTGTGCAGGTCCGGGTCCAATGGATGATCACCATAATACAACAAAGCATACCGGTAGGCAAACATGGTATGCAGCAGCACCCACGAACAGATCACACCCGCGATATAAATAAAGGTCTCCACCCCCTTCGACAGCTTCCAGGCCTCCTTATTCTGCAGCAAAAGCAGGACGCCCATGAGGCTGCCCAAAATGGCTACCAGCACGATAAAGAAAACCACGATCCGCCCGGCGTCTTCCTGTTTGGCCAATAACCTGATCTGGCGGGGCCGCATCGTGGAAAAGATCACCCCGCTGATGATGATCATGCAAACACTGAATACATCCCAGCCGATCATGATCCGCGTCATCCCCTCCATGGGAATAGGTAACAAACCCACGGAAATGATCGCCGCAATGACCACACTCATGAGTAACTTATAAATGGAAGGCAGCCGGTGAACCCAGGACGGACAATTTAGATATTCGGGCATAAGCAAATTTAATAGTAAATTACTATCAAATTCCAGTGCTATGGCTTCCTATTCTTTTACCCTCAACAACAAGTCGGTAACGGTAGATGCCGAACCGGACATGCCCCTGCTTTGGGTCATCCGGGACCTCATCGGGCTAAAAGGGACCAAGTTCGGCTGTGGCATCGCCCAATGCGGCGCCTGCACCGTTCATCTCGGCGGAGCCGCCGTCCGCTCCTGCGGCCTGCCCATCGCGGCGATCACGGGTCAAAAGATCACCACCATCGAAGGCCTCAAAGGGGACATCAAAGGCGAGCTCGTTCAGCAGGCCTGGATCGAAGAATCGGTGCCCCAATGCGGCTATTGTCAGTCCGGCCAGATCATGAGCGCCGTGGCCCTGCTCCACCGCACGCCCAAGCCTACCGATGGAGACATCGATATTGCCATGCAGGGGAACATCTGCCGTTGCGGTTGCTATGACCGCATCCGTAAGGCCATCCACCGTGCTGCTTCGGCAGCAGGTCACACCGGCCCCGCCACACTCCATAAACCGCTCACCCATGCATAAAATAGCCCGCCGCGATTTCATCCGGCACACCGGGCTCTCGGGCCTGGCGCTCGTCCTGGGTGTAGCAGGTGCCAACGCCGCCAAACGCATCGCCAAACTGCCCGCCGGCCATCTTCCGCTCAACGGCGCCGGCAGCGAAAATGCCACCGGCATCACCCCCTATATTATAATTGAACCCACGGGGAAGATCACCATCATCAATCCCCGCACCGAAATAGGCCAGGGCACCTATCAGTCGATCCCCGCCCTCATCGCGGAAGAGCTCGAGGTCTCGCTCGACAATGTCACCATCCTCAACAGCTGGGGACAGAAAAACATTCCCAGCCAGGACGTAGGAGGCAGCGACTCGGTAAAGGGCAGCTATATGCAACTTCGGAAAGTGGGTGCCACCGCCCGCGAGATGCTCCGCACGGCCGCCAGCCGCCAGTGGAACGTTCCCGTGGAAGAATGCATGGCCGAAAATGCATCCATCGTTCACAAGCCCACCGGTAAAAAGCTCGGCTATGGGGCACTGGTAGCCACCGCCACGACGCTCGCCGTCCCGGAAAACCCACCGCTAAAAGATCCGGCAGCTTTCAAGATCCTCGGCAAGTCCATGCCCCGGCTCGATATTCCCCTCAAAGTCACCGGTCGCGCCGTATACGGCATCGACATGGAAATCCCCGGCATGGTCTACGCTTCGGTGGAACACAGCCCGGTCTTCGGCAGCACGTTAGTGTCCTACGATGATTCCGCCACGATGAAGGTAAAAGGCGTCATCCGCACACTCAAAGCCGAGCGGGTGATCGGCAAGAACCACTACGAAGGGGTCGCGGTAATCGCGGACACGTATTGGTCTGCCCTCAAGGGCCGCAAAGCGCTCAACGTCACCTGGAACCACCAGGGCTTCGACACCCTTAACTCCACCACCTTCGAACAGCAACTCCGGGACCTCGCCAAAACCGAAGGCCTCCCGGTCGAAGACAACCAGGGCGACTTCGACGCAGTCATGGCTTCCGCAACCCATCCCCTCGAGGCGCTTTATGAGACACCGGTCCTCGCACACGCACCCATGGAACCCATGAACTGTCTCGCTCACTGGCAGGACGGTGACAAGCTCGACCTGTGGACCTCCGTACAAGGCGCCGACATCATCATGGATGAGCTGCCCGGCGTACTGGACATCCCGCGCGAAAATATCACCCCCCATATTCAATTCGTAGGAGGTGGCTTCGGCAGACGCCTGCTGGCCGACTTCGCCGGCGAGGCCGCAAGGCTCTCCAAAGCGATGGGCAAACCCGTAAAGGTCGTATGGACACGCGAAGACGATATCCAGCTCGGCCCCTTCCGCCCCATGACCTTCTCCGCGATGCGCGGCGCCGTCTCGGCAGATGGCAAGGCCCTCGCCATGCAGCACAAGGTCATCTCACCCTGCATCGAAGCCACGCAGGACGCGAAATACGACCGGTCCAAACCCAGCGGCACGATGACGGAAGGGATCAACACACAGGCCTACGAGATCCCTAATACAAAGAATTCCTATGTCTTCGTCGATACGCATATTCCCATGCAATACTGGCGCTCGGTGACCAGTTCGACCCTGGCCTTCGCCCATGAATGCTTTATCGATGAGCTGGCCGTCGCCGCGGGCAAAGATCCGCTCGAGTTCCGCCTCGGCATGCTCACCCAGGAGTCGGATACCAAACGCGTCCTTACCCGCCTCCGCGAGCTCTCAGGCTGGGACAAACCCCTGCCAAAAGGCTGGGGACGCGGGGTGGCACAATATGCGTTCTTCGCCGGCCTCGCCGCCAATGTCATCGAAGTCTCGACAAAAGGCCAGGGCATCAAAATAGAAAAGGTGATCTCCGTGATCGACCTCGGAACCGTGGTCAACCCCGACACGGTAAAAGCCCAGGTAGAAGGCGCCATCGTCATGGGGATCGTCGCCGCCACCAAGGACGGCATCCGCTTCGAGAATGGCCGGTCGCAACAATCCAACTTTCATAACTATCGCATGCTGCGCATCGACGAGATGCCGGCCGTAGAAGTACATATCCTCGCCGAAGGCGGCCCGACGATCAAAGGCGTGGGTGAACCGGGTCTGCCACCCGTAGCCCCCGCCCTGGCGAATGCCATATTCGCAGCCACGGGCAAACGTATCCGCCGGCTGCCTTTCGACATCACTAAAGTCTAAACAAAAACCATAATGCACAGATCACTTCTCGCCGTACTCCTCTTATCCGGCTCCCGACTCGTAGCACAACCTTATAACCCTTCGATCGACATTCAGCATTATGATTTTTTATTAAATCTCAACGACAGCAATAATACCATCCGTGGGGTAGCTACCGTCAACCTTGAATTCACCCAAACCGTTGACCAGTTTGCCCTCGACCTCACCAAAAAAACCGATGACGGCAAAGGCATGACCGTCAGCTCCGTCTCCGAGAACGGGGACCAGGTCCCCTTCGTCCAGGACAGCCAAAAGCTCTTTATTCACAGCCGTGGCGCCGCAGGACAGAAACATACCTACCTCATCGTCTATAGCGGTATTCCCGCCGACGGCCTCATCATTTCCAACAACAAATTCGGAAAACGCGGCTTCTTCGGCGACAACTGGCCGAACCGCGCGCACAACTGGCTGCCGTGCGTAGACCACCCCTCCGACAAAGCCACACTCGAATTCCGCATCATCGCCCCCGACCATTATACCGTTGTCGCGAATGGCGCCCTCGATAAAGAGACGCAGCTTTCAGGCCATCGCAAGATGACGATCTGGAAGGAATCCGAACCGCTCGCGCCCAAGATCATGGTCATTGGCGTCGCGGATTTCGCCGTCGACCATCCCGGTGACGCCATGGGCGTGCCCGTTTGGAATTACGTCTACCAGCAAAACAAGGAGGAAGGCTTTAAAAGCTATGCTGTCGCCTTGCAGATCCTTCCTTTCTATATCTCGCACATCGGCCCCTACCCCTTCGAAAAAGAAGGCAATGTCCAGTCCAAGACCCGCTTCGGCGGCCTCGAGAATGCCAGCGCCATCTTCTATTATGAGAATTCGGTAGAGTCCCCCGGCGTCGAATCGCTGATGGCCCACGAGATAGCCCACCAATGGTTCGGCGACGCCGCCACGGAAACCGGGTGGAAACACCTTTGGCTCAGCGAAGGCTTCGCCACCTATATGACCCTCTGCTATCTGGAAAACAAATATGGAATCGATACACTCAAAGCCAGCCTCGTGCAGGACCGTAAAAAGGTGATCCAATTCGAAAAGACCAGGCTCACGCCCGTTGTCGATACATCGATCAGGCAGGATTACATGCAGCTCCTCAACCCCAACAGCTACGAAAAAGGCGGCTGGGTGCTCCATATGCTACGCCGCCGCATCGGTGATGAATTGTTCTGGAAAGGCATCTCGACCTATTATTCCACGTATCGCAACGGCAATGCCTCCACGGACGATTTCAGGAAGATCATGGAACTGGTCAGCAACCAGCGGCTCGACACCTTCTTCCACCAGTGGCTCGAGGAGCCCGGCCACCCGCATGTGACCATCACCTGGAAATACGACCAGGATAAAAAGGTCGCCGCCATCGACATCACGCACACCGGCGACTTCCAGTTTCCGCTGGAATACGCCATCGACGGCACATTGTATCACGTCGCCATCAGGGACGCCGAGACCCACGTCGACCTCCCTCTGCCGGAAAAACCCAACACGCTCACCCCCGATCCCAACGTCAACCTCCTGGCGGATTTCGAAGTCACGAGCCAGTAGTGGACAACATATTCAGGCATGCTTTCATATACCCCAATGCATAGGCCATTCCAGCGTACCAGGGACCTTCGCAATTCATCTGCGGGGTATGATCGGGAATGAGCACACCGTCGAACTGCGATGCCTGCAATATCTTAAGCACAGCGATCATATCGATGTCGCCCTCGTCAAGGAATACCTCTTTATAATGGGGGACCTTACCCTTTACATTCCGAAAGTGGACATATGCAATATCCCGGGCAAACTCCCGTGTTGCGGCATAAATGTCGCCTTCGGTCATTTCGGCGATCGACCCCAAACAGAACTCTAGCGTATTGGCGCGGCTGGGCCGCATGTCGAGCAACCGCCGGTACAATTGCGGCTGGTAAACCAGGCGGGGAGTTCGCCGGATAAGCGGCATGGGCGGGTCGTCGGGATGTGCCGCCAGACGAACACCGGCTTCTTCCGCTACAGGAATCAATTCGTCGAGAAAATACTGTAGCCTGTTCCAAAGCTCACCGGACGAAATTTCAGGAAGATGACCGGTGGGAGCGTTCTCATCATAGATCATATTCCAGACCATCCCGTTGGGGATCGGCCGGTCGTCTACACCATTCATTCCCACCGATACTGCATTGCCCCGGGCAAAGGGTCCTGTGATGCGGCTGGAGACTCCCGCCAGGCTGAAATTGTAGCCGATGATCGGGATGCCGGCCTTACCGACGTTGCGGATCATTTCCTTGAGCCCTTCCGCCTGTTGGGCTTTCCGTGGGCCGTCGAGCAGGATATCGTACCAATGGGCGGGGTCGAAGTTCTCGATGGCTTCCAGTTCCAGGCCCGCATCGTTTATCTCTTTTTTGAGGGCGATGAGCTCTTGCGCGGTCCATAGGTTTTTTGCATCGCCCGCAATTCCCCAGCCTCCGTCGTCGCCAATGGGCTGGTTATTCCTATTCCCCTGGTTTCCCTTGTTGAAATAGTCTACCAGGTGAACGACCAAATGAGTACAGCCGCATTGTTTTGCAAAGTCGAAATGTCTCCGGTCAAGCATGTGCCGGTATAGGCCCAATCCAAGTTTCATTTTGAATGATTTATTTGCAAAAGAAGTCGATCACAAAATGCCATATTTCTTGAAGGCAGCCGTGCTGGACATCCCGTTCTCTATTTCTTTCCGGACCAGCTTTTCACCTCTTGCTTTTTCAAGGGCGCGAACGGTGACGGCTACTTCATGCTGCCGGGGTACGATAACCACCCCGTCCATATCGCCGAATACGAGGTCGCCCGGCATGATCGTGACGCCACCGATCTCGATGCGACAGCGATAGTCGACCACTTGCGTCCGAACGCCGGAGTCCTGGGCATAGCGGCCCCTGCTGAAAACGGGCCAGTTTTGTTCGAGCACCCGGGGAGTATCGCGATAATACCCGTTGATAACGGCGCCGGAGGCGCCGCGGATCCTGGCGGTAGCTGTAAGGATCTCTCCCCAATAGGCGCAACGCATTTCCCCACCGGTGGCAATATATATTTCGTTCTTTTCGAGTTGGTCGAGCGCTTCCGTGAGTTTCCCGAACGGCGTTTGCTGAGGCCCGTATACGTCGATCATCAGGACAGGCATAGCTCTGCCGATAAGTTTGTCCTCGATACGGACCGGCTGGATGGGTTGGGGAAGAAATTGGTGATAACAACCCAATTCGTCGAGGATGTCACCAACCACCGGGGTATAGAGTTCGGATCTGTATAACGAGAATAACTCCTCATCGTCATTCCATGACGGCCGCTGAAGGTTTTTGTGTGTTGACGTTTCTATCATTTTTTTGGAATTATCGATTGACTTATAATTTTCAAGGCTGGTCCCGTTGCTTTCGACCGCACGCATTATTTTTTGCCGCAGGTCCTCTTTTTCCGCCGGGGATAATTGCCGGAAGACGAAATCTCCCAGGTGGGTGTCATTGCGTTCGACGATGATGACCGAGGCCGTTTTGTCCATCGCGATATTGTGCCAGGTGCCGGCAGGGATATTATAGGTGATCCCGGGCCTCATCAGGATGCATTCGTAGTCGAGCTTCCCGTTTTCACCAGGCGCCCCCGATGAGTCGAGCTTCCCGTTTTCACCGGGCGCCCCCGAGGGATGGGCGGCGATGAGCACGGCCGATCCCCGAAGGAGGATAAACACCTCGTCGGTAAGCCGATGCATATCGATCTTGGCAATCCCCGCCAGGTCCTGTTCATCGAGGTGATTTAGCTGGGCCACCTGCCATCCCGCCCGGATCAAAAAGGGATCGTATCCGGGGCCGGCATGTTCGTATTTTTCGATTTTTGATTTCACGGGCTTATTTTTTTGGTCGGGGATCATATGGGATCGTGGTTTCCTTGTAACCGCCATCGACGTACAGCTCCGTGGCGGTGAAATAGGCCGCCTTGTCACTGGCGAGGAAGGCACAGGTCCAGGCGACATCCTCCACCCTGCCGACACGCCCCATGGGAATCCAGCCATTGAATTTATCGCGCCCAAAAGATTCAATTTCGTGCCGGTTCATCTCGGTCTCGATAGCGCCGGGCGAGACGGCGAGCACACGAATATGATGTTCGGCCAGTTCCAGCGCGAGACACTTGGTCATCATATTCAGACCCGCTTTGGCGGAACAGTAGTGGATCAGCCCTTTGCGGGGGATCTTATCATGGATGGAGGAGATGTTCAGGATCACGCCGGTGTTTCGCGGGATCATCCTCCTTGCTGCTTCCTGGGCACAAAAGAAGGCTCCCCGCAAATTTACATTTAAAACCCGGTCCCATGTTTCGGGATCGAGGTCTACCGCGTGTTCGACCGTTTCGCAGCCGGCATTATTAACCAGGATATCGATTGTGCCATGCGTATTGTCGAAATCGCGGAACATCGCCAGGACCTCCGGCTTATCTGAGATGTCCGCGGCGAAGGCATTTGCTCTGACCCCATAACGCGCGTTTAGCTCTTTGGCGAGATCAAGGGCGTTTTGCTGATCCTGGTAATGGTTGATCATCAAATTCGCGCCGCAGGCAGCCATGGCGTGAGCGATGCCCGCTCCGATCCCCCGGCTTGCTCCGGTGATCAGTACGTTCTTATTTTTGAGATCGATGGTATTTTCCATAAACAAGGTGGTGTCGGTTATGCTTTCGTTGTGGTTTGATCAAGAAATCCCCGGACCCGGGCTTCATCCCAGCCGCAGACCTCCCTGAGTATTTCGGCGGTATGTTCACCAAGGAGGGGCGCAGGCCGGCGGACCCCCGCAGGGGTCTTACTGAACGATACTGGGATGCCGGTCGTCGCAACTTTACCGGCGGTAGGATGATCATAGTTTATGATCATTTCATTATGCAGCACCTGCGGGTCTACGACCATTTCCCTGAAGCTGTTGACCTGGGAGCACCAGATATCGTGCTGGAGCAGCAGGGCCAGCCATTCATCGGTGGTCCGGGTACGGAATACGGCTGCGAAGTCGGCGTAAATGGCGTCGCGGTCCTCGATGATATTGTTGCCGGCGTATTTTTCGGCGTCATATTTCGTGATGCCCATGATCCGGGCCAGCGCACGAACCGAATTCATGCCGATCGCGATGAAGCTGTCCCGGGTGGGATACAGGCCGTAGGGTGCGCCAAGCCATGGATTCGGGATACCGCTGCTGCTTCTCTCGGGGTTCTCGCCTTTGCAGAGATAGGCGGTGATCTCCTGGGTATGAAAGGCAATGATGGAGTTGAGGAGACAGGCGTCGATGCGCTGTCCCTGCCCCGTTTGTTCCCGGTAGTAAAGGGCTGCCAGTACGCTCTGCACGATAAACAGACTGGTAAGCAGGTCGGCCTGACCGACCGCAGTGACGACCGGCAGCTCGCCGCGCCGGCCGTTGAGATAGGCGCCGCCGGCGAGAGACTGCGCCAGCAGATCCTGACCCGGGCGTTTTTGGTAGGGGCCGTCGCTCCCATAGCCGGAACTGGCGCAATAGATGAGACCGGGATTGGAAAGTTTGAGCGTTTCGTAGCCGATCCCCAACCGATCCATGACCCCGGGCCGAAAATTCTCGATCAGGATATCGCACCGGGAGATGATCGCCCGGGCGGCCTCCAGACCTTGTTCGGATTTCATGTCAAGGGCGATACTGCGTTTGTTGCGATTGAAACCCAAAAAGGATATGCTTTCGCCGGCCGGGTAGAGATTGCCGTAGGCATATTTCCGCATCCAGTCGCCGGCAGGCGGCTCGATCTTGACGATCTCGGCGCCCATATCGCCGAGCATCTGGGTTGCCCAGGGGCCCTGTACGAGTTGGGTGAAATCGGCTATGCGGACACCAGCCAATGGCCCCTTGTTGTTATTTTCTTTTTGCATATTATTTGCCGTTTAATGTGCGGGGAAAGTTAGACAATACCTGATTGCCCTCCCCGGTTACCAAAATATTGTCTTCTATCCGCAGACCGCCCATTCGATCGATGTAGACACCGGGCTCGACTGTGACAACCATGCCCTCCCTGAATACGCCCTCGGAATACGGCGACAACACTTCTCCGGGATCATGATAGCGGAAGCCAACGTGATGTCCAAGCGCATGGTTGAACTTATCGCCGAATCCCGCATCGCGGATGATGTTGCGTGCCGCGGCGTCAACCTGCCGCATCGCCATGCCCGGGCGTATCAAATGGATGGCCGCCGTCTGTGCCCGGCTCACCGTATCGTACAAAGATTGTTGTTCAGGGCTGGGTTCACAAGGCAGCGCCGTGCGGGTAATATCGGCCCAATAGCCGTTTACACAAACACCCATTTCAAGGAGAACGAAGCCTTCGCTTCGGATGACCTTCCCGGTACTCCTGTTGAACCTGCCGGCGTCGGCGGTATTGAGGCCGGACTGCACCATCGGCCATGCTTTTGCAAAGCCGATTCCGTCTCGGTCAATCGTTTCCTGGACGGCCAGTTCGATGAGGCCGGCGAGCCGGGCCTCGGAATGTCCCTTAACTACCTCCGCATAGAATTCCCTAATGGCTATTCCCGCCACCTCGTGCGCCAAATGTAAGCCGGCAACATCGGTTGGACTCTTATATTCGTAGAGCCGGAGCAAATCGGAAGTGATGTCCCGGAAGCCGCCTGCAAGACTGGCGAACTGTTGGACGAGATCGGCCGGCAGTGGTGGCTGCTCCCCGGACATCCGGCAGGGGGCGCTGCCGCCGATGGATGGAATATAGGAGCAGGGCAGTCGGGTAAGATCCTTCAGCCGCAATACATCAGCCATAAGTTTATAAAGGCAGGGCCAGGGATCTTCGCCATTGTGCACGCCCCACGGGAATCGCCGGATCTCGATATGCTGCGGCAGACAATCATCGGGCTCCAACTCCGGCACAAAGAGTACCGGTTCACCATCTGCCGTATAGAGCAGTACGGACAGGCCCCAGAGCGGCATATAGCCGAGCATCATCACCAATTCATCGGGACGCCAGAAGACCAGGGCTGAAAGCTGGTGGCGGCGCAGGAGCCGATCGGTTATCTCTTTTCTGTATCGATCCATGAGCTACTTTGAATTCTTTTCTGTGAATTTCTTTATGAGATCCTGAGCTACCGGGTGGTTGAACAGTTCGATCACGGCTTCTCCTTCCTGATCCAGCCGGGTCTCGAAGGGCAGGCCGATCGCCGCCGGAGTGAGCATGGCCTTGATCGCCTTTGTTGAAATGCGCGGTCTGCGTTGAAGCTTTTGCGCAAGCGCGAGAACGGTGGCCGGAAGGTCTTCGCCGGCCGGAGTATCGTATACGATCCCCCAATGATGCAGTTGGGCAGCCGGGTACGAACCTCCAAGCAGGAGCATCTCTTTTGTCCGGTTGACTCCTACCTTTTGCAGCAGCCGTTGAGCACCGCCGCCGCCGGGGATGAGTCCGAGATGGATCTCCGGCAGGCCCATGGAAGCCGAGACAGCGGCAACGATAAAGTCACAGGCAAGCGCGATCTCGAAACCGCCGCCCAGGGCATATCCGTTGACAGCGGCGATAAAGGGAATTTCCGCCGTTTCGATAAGCGAGTAGAGCTGACGTCCCTGGCGCTGGAACCGGACGAACTGGTCGTTAGTCTGTGCGGCATATTCTTTGATATCGGCGCCCGCCATAAAAGCGCGACCCTTGCCGGTGATAACGGCCACGTCGATGTGTTTGTCCTGTATGATGGCCTGAAGCGCGGCGATGATCTCGTCCATCATGCGGCGGTTCATGGCATTGAGCTGGTCCGGTCTGTTAAAGGTCAGGGTTGCGATGCCGGCTGTGACGGTATATTCGATGGTCTCAAATGATTGCATGGCAGAGCGTTTGATAAAGGTTGTTCAATTGCTTCAGAACGGACTTTCCATCCCTGTTTTTTAACACTGCATCATGGATGTGGTCGGCGCCCTGTTCCTGGAAGCGATTGAAGCCAGGCACTCCCGAACGGCGATAGGCGTGTCGCAGGGTATCCAGTGTACCGGCAAAAAAACGGCCGCAATCCTCGTTACAGGCCGGGTCGAGCCAGGTGGTGAGATGAGCAGGCTGGCCGCCATTTTCGTAGTAGACGGTTCGCTGGATCCCCGGGTCCAGAACGTAGCGGATGAAATCAAAACAAGCATCCCTGTGCCTCGACTTGCTGGAAACGGCAATCCCTGCGCCGCCTAAGAGGGTCGATACCTCTCCTGGGCCAAAGCGGGGTGCATCGATGAAGGTGAGGCGGTGATGGGGAAATTTCTTACGGGAGTAATTCGTATAGCCAAAACTAAAAGGACAGTAGACGATATTTTCTTCAAGCGCCATTTTATCGAGGAGCTGGATGGGATTGAGGCGTAAGGAATCAGGGTGTAAGAAGGACTGCCACTGTTTCAATAGCTCCAGGGCCCAGCTGCCGGCGGCGGAGTCGATACCTTCCGCTGTAAAGAAGTTACCGACTGTAAACTGTGCACAGAGCGTCAGGAAAACGCACCAGATATCAGTAGGGCAAAGCGGAATGGCCATTTTGTATTGCCGTGGCAACAAACCGGCTGCCTCCCGGAGATGAACGGTCGAAAGCGGCGGATGCCAGCCCAGGGCATCCGTAATATCGCGGCGGCATACGGCCACCTGGGCGGCGGCATCGACCGGCAGGGCATAATGTTTGCCACGCCAGCTGTAGCTTTCATAGGACGGACCTACGCTTTGTTTTTGCTGCGAAGCAAGGAAGCCGGCCCCGAGAAAGTCGTTCAAGGGCAGGAGGTAGCCATTGGCGCCGGCCTCTCCCATATAGGGGTGATCGATGATCAGCAGATCGTAACGGTCGATGAGTTTCTCGACGGGGAGATCGCCGAATTCTTTGAGGGTACGGACATCCCATTCGAGGCGATGGCCGGTGCGTTTCTCCCAGCAAGCGGCGGCCGCTCTCAGGGGTTGATAGCCTCTTGGATGGTCCCAGGTAATACCTTTTAAAAGGGTCATACTATTTTTTGTCAGTTTAATTTTGCTTTCCATTCCCGTTCGATCTCCTCCAGGGATTGGCCTTTTGTTTCGGGTACCGTGCGTAGAACGAAGATCATGGCGGGGATCATGGTCAATCCATACAGGATAAAAGTGAACCCGATGCCCAGGGACTCCCGAAGCAGCGGATACGTTTGAGTTACGAATGTCGAACCGACAAACAGCGATAGCGTGCCGATGGACATGGCGCGGCCCCTGATCCGCGTCGGAAAGATCTCGGCGATGACGACCCATACACCGGGGCCGATACTGGCCGCGAATACGGCGATATAGAAAATGAAGCATCCCATAAGAAGTCGTTGGTTTCCGTCAATGAAGAACAGCACCCCGATTGCGAGCAGGGCGATGGAAAGGCCGGCAAATCCACCGACGAGCAGTCTTTTCCTACCCCAGTGGTCGATCTTCCAAATTGCGACGAATGTAAAGATCATGTTGAAGAACCCGATGACGGCTGCGCTTTCCATCGCGGATCCGGAGGCAAACCCTGCTTTTTCGAAGATAGCCGGCGCATAGTACATGACGGTGGTGATGCCGGTAAGCTGGCTGAGGAAGGGCAGGATGATCCCGATCGCCAAGGCCGTCCGAATCCCCGGAGCCAGGAGTTGCCGGAAGCTTCCCTTCTTGTCGTCTGCGAGCGCCGCGACGATCGTGTTCAATTCGTTCCGGGCTTGCTCCGATCCATTGATCCTCAAAAGGATCTCGCCTGCTTTCGAGCTTCTACCCTCTTTTATCAGCCAGCGCGGGCTTTCGGGTACGCCCAGCAGGAGCAGGAGGAAGAGGATCGCAGGGATCATATTGGAGCCCAGCATGCCGCGCCAGGGTTCGGCAACGAAGTAGGGCCATAATATTCCGCCACCGGCGGCATGATGGAGGGCATCCAAGGCATGGCTGGAGGCATCCTGGGCATGGCTGGAGGCGTAATGCAACAACCCGGCATTCGAAAGATAGCTGCAGAGGATACCCAGGGTGATCGCCAATTGATAAAGCGAAACCAGCCTTCCCCGTAGCCTGGCCGGCGCCAGCTCGGAAATAAACAGCGGGGCCACCATCGCCGCGAATCCTACCCCAATGCCGCCCACTATACGGGCCAGCACCAACCATGCCGGGTTCAAGGCCAGCATACAGCCCGCCGCGGAAAGGATAAAGAGAAGGGCGGAAGAGACGAGCATTTTTTTTCGCCCATACTTGTCCGCGAGATAGCCGGCAATCGCGGCGCCGGCGACACAACCGACGAGCGCCGAGCTCATGATCCATCCCTCCATCGCCGGGCTCAGCCGGAATTGGTCTTTGAGGAAGCCTACCGCGCCCGAGATAACAGCCGTGTCGAAACCGAACAAAAAGCCACCCATGCCCGCTGTCGCACAGATCGCCGTCAAATAGGTATTCCCCTTGATCATTCTTTTTGTTTGAGGTTATTTTTTAAGGATAGGGATAGGGTTTGGATAGCAGCGGGTCCCATCGGCAAGCGGATAAGACCTGCGCCAGGTTCGCTGGGACCTAATGGCTGTTCGATAAGGTCGAGTTTTTGCCATTTTTCGACCGGCAGGAAGGTCCGCAGCGTATCTTTTGCCGGACGCCGTTCCATGTTGACGACGCGCAAGACGAGATGGTCTCCCTTATCGGCTTTTTTGATGGCGGTGATCAGCGTACCCGGTGCGGCCGACCGGAAGAAGCTTTGACGTTCTGGCAGTTCCGGCGCGGCATTTGGCCCCCCGACGGTTGGTTCCGGCGCGGCATTCGTCTTCTTCGCGACGCAGTACAGTTCATGATTGTTGCCGATCCCGAAGGCCATCGCCGGTCCGAGTCCCGGCAGATGGCTGCTTATGGAAAGGCGGAAGACATGCCTGCCGCGTTGCAGATACCAGGGCCCTTCCCCATGGCAGCTTTTCTGGGTCGTAAGCAGAACGGCCTGCAGCACCGGATAGCTAACCGATTCGCGGGTAGGGTCGATCCAATCGAAAACAGCCAGTCTCGACGAAAGCGTGAAGCCGAAATTACGAGTGTCGGCGGTGACGAAGTTCTGCGACTCCCGCGGATGGATCTCTTCGGGCTTTTGGTAATAGGTGCCGCCCCAGGCCCAGCCTCCGGGTCGTACCTGCAATTCGGTTTCGTGAACCCCGGCAATGCCCATAGGAACATCATAACGGAGATGCGCATCCGCTGTGTTCAAGGGCAGGGCGAAGCTCAGCTGCCGGCTCCTGATGCCCTTCCAGTCCGGCAGCTCGATCTCGAAGTCGATCTTCTTCAACCTGCGGTAGACGACAATCCGCTGGATCACCGAATCCTGCCCGAGCAGATACCGGCATTCAAAGGTGGTGAATACGGGGCCATCGCTGATCCGCGACCATCTGGAGGCGTGATTGCTGAGCTTGTCAAAATCCCGCATATTGGCGGGTGTTATTTCGGTGAATTCGCCCGCATCGAGGCCATCGTAACCCAGGTCCAGCACGTCACCACCGGCAAACCGGGTGGTATTGAGGAGGTCCTGGCGAAGTTGTTTATCATATAGCTCCGTGATCCCGCCGTCGCCGAAGCGGATGCGATAATATTCATTCTCATAGGCATTTTCCGGCGCCGTGGGCTGGGAAGCGGGTGAGGCTGTTCCCTTTGAAAGGTAGTAGGTAGAGTACCCAATGGCCGGCACCTTTTCCGCGATGATCGCGAGGCCGTGTCCCTGCTCATTGTTTACAACCTGTGAAGGAATAGTCCGACCCTGAGCATCCCGGACGAGAAAGTCCGCCGGGTCACCATCGAGGGGGAGGACCGCCGGTGCGTCGCGGTCCCACGAGAGGTCATTAAAGACGAGGACAGGATGCTCGTGGCGGGTATCTACCCGGGCCGCGATGTGCTTAAGTGCCGGGAAAAGCGTTGCCCTGGCAATGCTATCGCCGGCTTCGAGGTAACTCCGGTAAATGCTGTCTGTTATGTCGCCGTGTTTGCCCCCCCATCCATGATCGGGATAGATGCTTTTGTACCATGCGGTGTCGAATGCAGATTGCGGATAGTCGTTGAAATTTCCCGCGAGCAGCCCGTCGATGGTGTTGAACATCTCCGATGCGGGAAGATGCACGGCGGCGGCGCGTTTGGCTGCAATGGCTTCATAGTGCGCGGGACCATGGATATAGAGCCAAAGGTTCGGCCTTTCACCTGCGACGGAGTCGAATCGCGCGCCGGGGACGTCGACACTATCCAGGAACTGGTCGGCCGTCGTATACCGGAGATGTGGGATCGCTAAACCGGATTCGTCCACCAACCTGTTCCACTCGGCCAGTACCTGTTTGTAGAATACCGGTCCCGAGGCGTCATTGCTGATCACCACGGCATAGTGCGGTGGAATATCGCGGGAGGCATAATAGGTGTTCCAGCTCCGGAGCACCTCGTGCAGCTTGTGCATAGCCGTGGGAGCATCAATATTGAAATATTTATAGAACATCACCGCCCAGCCATAATTTCCCGGGCTATAGGTGAGGACATTTGAACCATCCGGGCTATACCATCGGCAGAATCCCTCCTTGAAACGGCTGATGAAGAGATGACGGACACCTGCACGGGCTAGGATCTGGGGAAACTGCAGCGTCCGCCCGGGGACATCCACGCTAAAGGCGGTACGAGCGTCGATCCGGCCGTTAAACCTATCGAGAAGCCATTTCCTTCCCAGGTACAGTTCCCGAACCAGCTGTTCGTCGGATTCAAGGCCTTCGTATGGTTGGTTGAAAGTGGCGCCCCACCCGAATTGACCCGATGCGGAAACTTTTATGGCCTCTTTTTCATAGGCAGGATACTCGTGGAGGAGTTCCATGAGGTTCAGGGTCTGTTCCATTCCGAATCTGAATTCCGGTGATTCCTGCATCATATCGATGGCCGGGACGATGATCTTGTCGATCCGCTCCATGCGGCAGGAATCCGGCGTATTCATCCAGGCGATATCCTGGTGCGAGGAGGAGATGATATCGATGGTCCCCTTGCCGAAATAATTCCAATCGTCAGGAATATAAGGTGTGAATTCCTGCTCTTTGATGATGTGGCCCTGTTTTTTGAAGGTAAGGGTCTGAGTCTTGCCGAAAAGCGGCACCCGGGTATGTAAGGAATCGCCTTCGACGACGAAGTGCAGCGGCTTACCGGCCAGTTCAATGCCAAGCCCGCCCGTGGGCCCATCGTATACCAGGGTAACCTCTGCCTGTAACTTTCCGTCTATCTTCGCGTAACGCATCGGCTGGGGATAGACCAGGGTAACCTCTTGCGCGGAGGTCCGGACAGCAGCGAGCAAAAGAACGATAAGGAATGAAAAAACTTTTACCATATGCATCTGCCTGGCTTATTGCCAGAATATTTTTATCGTTTCAATACTATTGTGTCCAAGCCGGATCGTTAATTGACGGCCGTTGGGGTTCAGGGGTTTCGGGTGATCTTCGACGAGGGAAGTGTAATAGGCTGTCTTAATGGCCCTGGAAAAGGTAAAGGTAACCTGTACATCTTTTCCCTCCGACTCGTAGAAACGCAGCACCGTGCCATTGTCATCCTCTGCCTTCTTAATGGTGGTGATCACTACGTTTTGTTTGTCGCAGGAGACGAAGGCGTTGTTCCCGGGAAGTGCGGGACCGATGGCCCGCTGGGGATTGACGATGGCGATCGGTGGATCGTTGGCCTGACGGCCGAAGGCCGCGCCCGCTTCCCAGCCCTGGGCGTGGGTAGTCAGCGAAAAATGATACGTGTGGTCACCCGTCTGGAGATATTCATTGCCTTCGGAATGGCAGCTACGGCGCGAGGCCAGCAGGATGGGCTGTAGCAGGGTGGCCCTGGGTTCCAAACCAGTAACATCCATAAAATCGAAAGCGGCCGTCGAACTGCTCAGTGTCACGCCAAAACCATCGCCGGACGCACTCATCCAATTCTGCATGCCCCGGGGGTGGATCTCCCGGGGCAGGGTCATATAGATCTGACCAGCGGGCTGCGGCAGTTCGTCCTTGCCGATCTCCACCTTCCCAAAAGGAACCTCATACGTTACACGGGCGTGAGGAGCAGCTACGGGAAGCGCGAGCCGGAATTCCCGGTAAAGGGTGCCGTCCCAGTTCATGAGCGAAACATCGAAATCGATCCGCCGGATCGTATTGAAAACCTTGATATCTTCTTCGACAACTGCGTGGCGAATGGCCTGACGGCAATGCCAAAGCGTATATACCGGTCCCTGTTCTTTTATGGTCCAGCGGTTATCGTGGCTGCCCAGCCGGTCGAAGTCTTCCAGGGTGGGTTGCTGTACAGCATCGAACTCGCCGGCTCCGGTGCCTACGCTCTGCAACGTAAAGACTTCGCCCGCCGCCAGGGGACCGTCGGCGACTATTTGTTTTCCGGTGCTTTTGTCGATGAGGCTGGTGATGCCGCCGGGTCCGAAACGCAGTTTATAAAAGCGATTCTCATACATGCTGTCACTGGCCAGTGGCAAAGCCGAATGCTGTTCTTCGCCTGGTTTCAGGTACCAGGTAGCATACCCCATCGATGGTAGGTCGGCCGCGACAAAGCTCAGGCTGCGCCGGGCGGGGCCGGTTCCCGGGGATATCCATGCGCACTGAGATAGAACAAGCTGCCCGGCGTCGTCGTATACCTTCACCGCCCCGTGACCCCAGGAGGCCGGAAGATCAACGGACACCGCATCGGTCCGGCGACAGTTGGCGCTGTTGAAGACCACTACCGGCATCCCTTTGGCAGGGGAAGTAGCGATATGCGAAGCGAGTCGCTGTAATGCCGTTGTAAGCAAGTAGCGCCCCGCGGTCTTTGCCTGGGCGTATTTGGCCAAAAAGATATCGTCGGTGGACTGACCTTCTTTTCCGCCCCAGCCATGGTCGGGGTAGATCTTGGCCTCCCAGGCTTCGTCCAGGGCGGTCGTGGGGTATTCGCAAGCAGGATCGACGACCCGGTTGAGCGACCACCATTTTTCCGCATCGGGCAGCAGGACATCCGCTTCGCGGCTTGCGGACACCGCCCAGTGGTGGGAAGGGCCATGGATATAGATCCAGACGTTGGGGCGTTCCCCGCTGATCGTCGGGATATGAGAAGACGAGGACTTTATGGCGCCGATGAATTGATCAAAGGTGGCATGCTGAAACCGGGGCAGCCGGACCGATATTGTTTCGCCCGCCGTGTTGCGCACCCGCCTGATGGCATTCCACCGGCTGATAAAAGGGTAAAGATTGTGCACCGGTTTTTGATCCCAACCGAACTCATAATTGAGCACGGCGGGGATCGCTTTGGGCAACCCTTGCCGGTCGTTGAAATGGAGCAGCCAGTAAACGGCTTGTTCGGCCATGGTCCGGATGGCGGCGGTATCGGTTTTTGCGAGGATATTGTAAAAGTCGATATAATGGCCGGGTGAATAGCTGGTCACATAGGAGCCGTCCGGGCTCGTCCAATTGTATAATCCCATGCCGAAACGACTGAAGAACATCCCTGTCACACCGGCCTTGGCCATGAGCTGGGGCATCTGCAGGCTTCGACCGGGCACATCGGAATTGTAGTAGATGGTGCTGTTATAGCCGAGGTTATCGCGTAACCATTTCTTTCCGAAATAGAACTGCCTGGCGAGGGATTCGCCGCTATACAGGTCTTCATAGACCTGGGTATAGGAAGCGCCCGCCAGCATCCTGCCGGACCGGAGGTAGGCGGCCACTGTATCCTTCATCTCCGGGTGACGCCGGAGATATTCCATGACGATCGAGGATTGTTCGATGTCCATCCGGAAATCCGCAGACCGCCGTAGCCGGGCGAGGAAAGGCGTCAGCCAAAGCGTATCGCGGGCGATCGTGGATTTTTCAATGGAGTTGATCCATCCGAGGTCCTCGTGGGTAGTCACCGTGAGATAGATACTGGCATCGCCGCCGGAAAGGGCGTCTACTTTTTTCAACAGCGCAAAGGTGGCATCGTTCACCGTTAGTACACTTTCTTCGGGTGATTGTGCATAAAGGGAAGACCCGCCGGTAAGCGCAATCGTAAATAGCCAAAGGACAACAATCGATAGTTTTTTCATCCGCCGCTTATTCGTTTATCATTAATTCGTCTTAAAACCGGGATCGAACTCAAAGGTTTCTATGGCATACCTGCCGACATGCACCCGTTGTCCGCCCCGTTGAGGCGCTATCGGCTGCGGCTGTTGTTCCAGGATATTGGTCTTCTCCAAGCCACGTACACCACGGAACCAATCCAGCCGGATGTCCGACTCTTTGCCTTCGAGGTCGTAGCACCGGAGAACGATCTTGTCGAGATCATCGTTCTTCTTTATCGTAGAGATCACGATGTTGTCGGCGTCCGTGCCTGCGAAAGAAAGGCTTTCCGGCAATACGGCCTGTACGGCTGCGGGGCGAGACCGGTTGTCCGGGATATTGTCGACGACCAGCAGTGGTTGAGCGGCTTGTTTGCCCGCTTTCCAGTTCGGATGCCCCTGGCCGGAGCAAAAGGAGAAGGTAAAATGGTGGTCTCCGCGCTGAAGATACCAGTTGCCCAGCGGGCTTTCGTTACAGGTTCGCCGGCTTGCCAGCAGCAGCGGTTGCAACACGGGCTTTGAGTTCTTGCCTGTGGGATCGATCCAGTCGAATACGGCGACATCGGAGCTAATCGCGACGGAGCCATTGTGATCCCAGGCGCCAAACCAATCCTGTACTTCGCGCGGATGGATCTCCCGGCAGGGTGTGTTATAGACCTGATCCGCTTTCGAGAATCCCGCTGCGCGGGGCAATTCCGTTTTCCCAACCTCTACGATGCCCATCGGCACTTCGTAGTCTACATGTCCGCTATCCAGGTCCAGCGGGAAAGCCATTCGGAATTCCCGCGAATGTTCGCCGTTGAAACCGATGATATCGGCCTGGAAATCGATGCGCGGGAGCATGGTATAGAATATGACCCGTTGCCGCACTGTACAATTCCTCCAGGGGTGAATAGTTTCGATTACCGTCCGTACAGGGCCATTTTCTACGAGACTCCAATCCGTACCATATTGGTTCATGCGCTCAAATCCTTCCATCGTGGGTTGTTGCACAGCCGTAAATTCGCCCGCGCCGTTGCCAACGGATTGCATCGAAAACACCTCGCCGGCGAGCAATCCGCCGGGGAGTATCCACTCACGTGACAAGCGCCGGTCAAATATAGAACTAATGCCGCCTTTCGCAAGTGTGATCTTGTAAAACCTGGTATCGACAACGTTACCGGTTATGTTGATCCGCAATTTCTGATCGTCTGCCGCCCTGCCGGGGATAAGATAGAAGGTGGAATAGCCTATGGATGGGATATCCCGTGCGACAAACGCGATGGTAAGGGTGGATTGGGGTCCTTTGTCGGGAGAAGAGACTACCTGGTAATCCACCGGATCGCCCTTGGCATCGACCAATTGAAACTCGTTGTCATAAATACCTTCCATGTCGATCGTGGCCTCGACGGGGTCGGTACGCGTCCAGGACAAGGGATTGAACACGACAATGGGTTTGCCAATGGATTTGAATTTGATGGCATGTACAATATCGTCAAGCTTTGTTTTAAGGATCGAGTCCCCTACCCTTGCGGCCAGTGCATAGCTGTTCGCGTAGATGGCATCCGTGATGTCGCCATGTACGCCGCCCCAACCATGATCCGGATAGATCGCGTGCTGCCAGGCCTGGTCGAAGGCGGCTTGTGGGTAATCCTTGAAATTCCCCTGCAGGACCGCGGCAACGGCCGAGAACTTCTCCGCCGCAGTAAGCACTCTCGAGGAATGTCTTGCTGTCTTGATAGCCTTCTCATGGGCAGGGCCGTGAATATATAGCCAAAGGTTCGGGTATTCGCCCTGAACGCTGTCGATATGACCGGAAGAGGAGGTCAGCGCGGCAAGCGCTTCGGTACCGGTGGCATAGCCGATGGTCGGGAGCGGCTCATGCCGGTCCTTCAACTCGGTATTCCATTGATTGAAAAAGCCATCGTAGTTGGGAGGCACGGAAAAATCCTGGGAGTTGAGCCAGATGAAGTTTGGGGGAAGCTGGTGGTCCTTATAGTATCCCGCCCATTCCGCCAGCCGGGCTTTGACAACAGCCGCGCGCTGTTCATTTGTGGCGGCATGGATCAAGGGAATGGATGATTCGTAGTATTGACCGGGTGTCCAGCAAGTAACAAAGCTGCCATCCGGGCTGAACCATTTATAGACACCGGGCTGGAACCTGCTGAATTGGAGGAACCGGATCCCTGCTTTCGACCAGATCTGGGCCGTCTGGAGGGATCTGCCCGGGACATCTTCCGACCACGCCGTGATGAAGCGGCCGCCGGGGATCATTTTCTCGAGCTTTTTCTTACCGTAGTATACCTCGCGGATAAGTGCTTCTCCTTCGTAGAGACCCTCATAGGGTTGATTGTAGGTAGCGCCCCATTCCATTCTTCCCTCCCGGGTATATCGGATGATATCCGGTAACCGGTCGGGATGACGTTCGACATACTCATAGAAGTTGAGCGCATTCTCTACGGAAAAACAGAACTTATCATTCTGTTTTAGTCTTTCGAGGGCCGGCGTGATCATGAATTTGTCGCGAAACCGGCGGCAGCTGTCAGGGGTATCCATCCAGGCGATGTCCTGGTGTGAAGAGGGCACCACGAGGACCTTGCCACCGCTAAAACTTTCGTAACCGTTGGACACCCGGGCGCCGCCGTCCTGGCCCAGGCTAACCCGGGACACAAGGACGGACAGCAACCAAACCAGGCCTGCGAATCTTAAACCTTTTCTCATTTTAAATTGGGATTTATTTCTACCTCGGCGAGGGGGATCGGGAATTGAAGATTATTGGTCTGAAAGGTCGCCCCCGAGGGCAGTGTAAAGCCTACAGCATTCACCATGGTATTATGAACGGCGTCGAAGATCTGGTGCGTACGGACGATATCGTACCAATTCTGATTTTCGCCACAGAGCTCCCACCATCTTTCTTTCCACACTTCGTTTTGGAAATCCGACTGGCTGAGACCCGACAAGGCGGCGAGCCCGGCCCTGGTGCGAATAGCGTTGAGAGCAGCGTAAGCGGCAGCATTGGGTGAGCCGTCAGCCGCGTTTTGAGCCTCTGCATAGGTCAGCAGGATATCGGCATAGCGGATGACGGGAAAGTTCTTGCTCGAAAAGGGTGCGTTTGTGAGCAGGCCTTTATCGAAGAACTTATAGAGGCTCCAGGGGAAATTGTAGGCGGAGCCGCCAACGGTGATGTTGTTGAAAAAGAAGCCATTTTGTTGGCCACGCAGGTCGGCAGGGTCGTAGGAAGCGACGAAGCTGGTTTGCGGTACGAGCAGACCCTGGTCGTTGTTAACAGCGCTGGCACTGATAAAAGTTACGCCTTTGGGGCAAAGCTCGAGCGGAAGAATATCGTTGACGATATAGGAGCTGAAATTGATGTCCCATATATGTTCCTGGGTGTTGTCGAAAGCCGGGTTGTTGAGCTTGTCAAACCAGGTCATATTGGCATCCGTTTGAAAGAGGGAGAAATTCCCGCTGTTGATCACCTCTAAAGCCTTGTTACGTGCCAGGGCGTAGTTGGCCGTCTCATTGACAGGATAACCGGCCATGGCAAGATAGACTTTTGCCAGCAGGGCCGATGCGGCGCCGGTCGAAACACGTCCGGAACCGGCGGGAGTGGCTCGCATGCCGCTCGCTTCGGCCGCCTGCAGGTCGGGAACGATCTCCTGCTCATAGATATCTTTTACCGGGGTCTTTGACAGCAAGCCGTCGCTGGCGCTCTTTGTAGGGGTTAGTTTCAACGGCACGTCGCCAAAGATGTTGACGAGCGTATAATAAAAGTACGCCCGCAGGAATCTGGCCTCGCCGATGAGCGCGCTTCGTTGCACGGTATCCATAGAAATACCCGGCACATTGGCGATTACGAGATTGGCGGCTTCGATGCCCTGGTAAGCGGAAGAGAACCATTGTTCCAGCAGGGGGCTGGCGGAGTTCTGGCGAAGGTTGTAGACGTTGACCAGGTCGTTACCTTCGGACACCGTATTAAATTGACCGGTGACCAGTTCCAGCATCGCATAACTGTAGTTACGACCACCGCCCGTATAGGGAACATAAAGATTGGCGTAGATGCCATCGACGGCAGACTGCGCATCCTCGGCGGTCTGATAATATTGGTTAGTTGTAATTACAGACTTAGGATCTTCTTTCAGCCATTTTTTACAGCCCGGGAAGGCGATGATCGCTATGATGAAGAGAGCTATATTCTTCGATTTCATTTTTTCTTTTTTTAGAGATTTGCGGTGATGCCGACGGTGAAGGTCCTGGGACGGGGTGAGCCATAGAATTCGACACCCTGTGAAAAGGTCGAACCGCTGAAGGTGCTGACTTCAGGATCGAAACCGCGATACTTCGAGATCAGGAAGAAGTTATTTACGTTGCCGTATACCCGCAGGCCGGACAAGCCCAGCCTTTTGGATTGCTTTTCCGGAAAGGCATACGAACAGTTGATGCTTTTCCCTCTTATGAAGGACCCATCTTCGACCCAACGGCTATCCATGAAGAAGGGCAGGTCGGTACCCCAGGGATCGACATTCGCAAAGCGAAGGGCCGGGACCATCGTGTTTTGATTTTGCGGGGTCCAGGCATCCCTGAGGATGGTGGAATAGCTGTTGGCATAATATTGCCGGTCTTCCAGTGTCAGGGTCGAGACGTTCATGACCTTGTTCCCGTGCCGGATCATCACGTCTGCGCTTAAGGTCCAGTTGTGATAGCGGACGGTGGTCGTCAGATCCAGCTCATATTTGGGAAACATATTGCCCAGCACCATGGCGTCGCTGTTGTCGAAAACGTGGTCGCCATTGACATCCAGACGTTTGATATCACCCGGTTTCTTGCCATACAATGCAGCTTCGGCAGCTTCTTTTGTACCCCAGACCCCGATACGTTTGAAGCCCCAGAAATTCCCGAGTGGTTTACCCACCTGCAGGATATTGGTCTGGCCGAGGAAGTTTGGTCCGGGATAGATATCCGCGTTGGTGGTACCCAGGGCCAGTATTTTGCTTGCATTGGTCGAGAATTGGGCGCCGAGGCTCCAGGTGAGATTTGCTGTACGCAACACGTCTCCATTGACCGCCAATTCAAAACCCTGATTCTGGAGACTGCCGATATTGGTGAATACGGACGAGTAGCCGGTGACCGTGGTCACGGGTACGTTGAGGAGCAGATTGGTAGTTTTCTTCTTATAGTAATCGGCCGTCGCACTCAGGCGATCATCGAGCACTTTAATATCCAGGCCGAGATCGGCCTCCGCCGTTTGTTCCCATTTGAGGTTGGGATTGGGGATGCTCACCGGCGCGGTGCCGCGAACGATCTGGTTGTCCATTGCAATCGTGTAGACACCAACATTACCCAGAGACGAGTAGGGGGGAATTTCCGAATTACCGGTCAATCCGTAGCTGCCCCGGAATTTTAAGAAAGAAATAAAGCCATTGTGGGCGAGGAAATTCTCTTTGGAAGCGATCCAGCCCAAGGCGCCCGATGGAAAGAAGGCGAACTTGTTGGCATCCCCGAATTTGGATGATCCATCATACCTGCCGGTGAACGTCAGCAGGTATTTTTCGAGATAACTGTAGTTAAGCCTGCCGTAATAGGAGTTGAGTTTGTAATTACTATAGCTGGACAGGGGGGTTCCGGGCACGGAGCCGGCGCTGAGGTTGTTGAATTGATAAAAATCGGTTGAGAATTCCGTGGCGCTGGCCGTAACACCCTCGGTGGTGGAAGACATCCAACTGCTGCCGAGAACCGCGTTCAGGTGATCGTTACCGGTAAAGGTCCGATCATAAGTTAAATAGTTCTCGACCTGCCAGTAATTGGTCCGGGTGTCGCCTACCGAGGCCTGGCCGTTGGTAGATGCCCCCATGCTTTCCAATTCCTTACTCAGGTAAAAATTGTTCTTTTGAGAAAATATCTGCGATGCATAGGTCGACTTGAGGGTCAGTCCTTTCGCAAGCCGGATATTGGCATAGAGATTCAGCAGCACCTGATCTGTGAGATAGATATTGGTGAAGTTCTGCAAAATACGCACCGGGTTCTCCGCCGGATATACACCCGATTTCGTGTGGTTGCCCGAAGCATCGAAATTGTATCCGAACTGATCCAGGCGGCTCCAGGTGCCGTCCGGGTATTTTACCGGGAAGATCGGCAGCATTTCGATCATCATACGGGTGGGCGTCATGCCGCCGACCCCGTAGTCATCGAGTTGATTGGTGTTGATCTGGTTGTAGGCGATGTCCCCGCCCGTAGTCAGCCAGGGACGAAGCGTTTGCTCGGTGTTGTAGCGAACACTGAGCTTCTTATAGTAAGTATTGAGCAGGATACCCTGATCATCCTGGTAACCGGTATAGAGGCCCGATTTCGATTTTGTCGTGCCTGAGGTAAGTGAAACAAAATGACGATGAGAGATCCCGGTTTGGGTGGCTTCCTTCTGCCAGTCCGTATTGTAGATCGGCTGTTCGTTGGAATTGAACAAGAGCGGGTAATCGGCATGGAGATCGGGCAGCGGCCCGCGATCCGGGTTGTAAGCCCAGGCACGGGTAAACCAATCCATCCAGCCTTTGGAATCCAGCATGCTCATCCTCCGGGCGAGGACATTGGCGCTGACACTACCGTTATAAGCTATGCTGAAGTCGCCGTTGCGGGCTCTTTTGGTAGTGACGATGATGACCCCGTTCGCGCCCCTGGCTCCATAGATCGCGGTCGAAGACGCGTCTTTGAGTACATCCACGGCTTCGATATCGGAGGGATTGATCGACTGGAAATCGGCGCCTACGATCCCGTCGATGACGAATAGCGGCGAGTTGGAAGCCGAGATGGAGTTGAAGCCGCGGAGATTGACGCTGATCCCGCCGCCGGGACGGCCGGAGTTGTTGTAGATACTGAGGCCGGGCACTTTACCAGAGAGCGCCTCCAGCGGGTTGGAAGTGATCCTATCCGCCATATCGGAGGCTTTTACCGAAGCAACGGAGCCGGTTACATCCGCTTTTTTCTGTGTACCGTAACCGATAACGACTACATCATTCAGGACGCTTGTCCTTGGCACCAGTGCGACCTGCACCGCGCCATTGCCATGGACCAGGACCGTTTGCTGCTGGTATCCCGTAATGCTGAAGATAAGGGCGGCGCCATCGGTCGCCTCGATGGAGAATTGGCCACGTTCGTTTGTTGCGGTGCCCCTTTGGGAGCCCTTGATCGTTACGTTTACACCGCGTAGCGCAAGGCCGGTGCTGTCGGTGACGGTGCCGGTGACATGTGTCGGTGTGCGTTGCCCGGCGGCATTAAAACAAAGGGCGAGAGCGAGACTAAAAAAACAGAATGTTTTTAAGATCCGGGGGGGAGCTTTTCTTTCTCTTTTCATATTAGCAGTTCATCCGTTAAAAAATATTGTTAAAAACCAATAGAGCCTTAGGCACACAAAAATACCCGGCACATTAAAAATTTTCTACAACTGAATTAACGAACATTTAAACTTTTTTAACGAGTTTTACAACAAATGAATCCCATCTGAATAAAATACTTTTATAAATTACAAATTGTAATTTCGGCAGGATTTTAAAGCAGCTTCCCATGAAGGCCCAACTGATCGAAGTAGGATTGCAAAAAGAACAAACTTTTTTTGTTAAAAAGCTTGACTGTGATCGCTTTACAACCCCTTTCCATTTTCATGAACTTTGTGAATTGAATTTTGTCGTAGAGAGTTCCGGCAAGCGGATCGTGGGAGACAATATCGCCAGCTTTTCGTCCGGCGACCTGGTGCTAATGAATTCGAATCTCCCTCATATCTGGTACAACGACAAGGATTACCTGGCGGACGAGAGCCGCGGGACCGCGAAGGCGATCGTGACCTATTTCGATACTCATTTCCTGGTAAACCTATGCAATGACGAACAATATTCGGTGAAGATCAAAAACCTGATGGAGAGGGCGAAGCGGGGAATCCGGTTCGTAGGAGATACGCAACAACATGCGGCCCAAAGGTTGCAAAATATCGCCGGGAAGCAGGGATTGGAGCGGCTCATCGATTTCCTGCACCTGATCCACTTGTTTATGGAAAGCGACGAATATGAATACCTTGCCACTTTCGGTTACAACAACTCCTTTAACGAAAAGGATACAGAGCGTATGAGCCGGGTTTACCAATACCTCATACAGAATTTCACGGAAAGCATTCCCCTGTCAAAGGTTGCGGCGATAGCGAACCTGACGCCACCGGCCTTTTGCACCTTTTTTAAAAAACGCACCCAGCGCTCGTTCTCACGCTTCCTGAATGAACTGCGCATCGGACATGCGTGCAAACTTCTTCAAAACGAAAGCCTGTCGATCTCGGATATATGCTATCTGTCGGGATATGAGAACCCCACGAATTTTAATAAATTCTTCAAAGAGATCACCCGGAAGACACCCTCTCAATATCGCAGGGAATTCTTTGATCCCTTAGAGAAATAATCTTGCGTCGTGTCCAATAAATTCATTTCGGCGGATGCTTCCGCACCTGCCTTATCAACACCCCCGGCGCCCACCGGTTCAGCATCAACGCCAGCCGCTCCCCGCCGCCCGACTTCCCGATATACGCCTCAAAAGCGCCATTCCCTATGGCCCGCAACATCTGCGCCGCCGCCTTATCTGCCGGTAACCCATGAGCGATATTCTCGGAGGTCGTGCCCAGCTCCGTCCCATCCTTGGTCAACGCATGTTGCGAAATATTGGTCTGGATATAACCCGGTGTAAGGATCGTCACCTGGACATTGGAAGCCGCCACCTCGGCCCGGAGACAATCGAAGAATCCATGCAACGCATGCTTCGAAGCAGCATAAGCGCTCCGCATGGGCGTGCCGATCTTGCCCATGACACTGCTCATGACAACGAAATGCCCTGACTTCCGCTCCACAAAATGCGGCAATATCGCCTTCGTCAGGGCCACATAGCTAAAATAATTCAGCTCCATCACCCGCCGTTGAACCTCCAGCTCCGTTTCGATCACCAGCGACCGCTGCGTGATCCCGCCGTTGTGGATCAGCATATCCACCTGACCAAACGCCCCGATGGCCTCCGCCGTCCTCACCACGAACGAAGGGATGTCCAGCAGGTCTATCGGCAACACCCTCGCCTGATCCGGCCTGGCGCAACCCGCCTTGACCCGCTCCAGCTCCTCGGTACGCCTGCTGGATAAAAGCAGCCGCGCCCCGGCAGCGGAGAATGCATATGCCAGCGCCTCGCCGATCCCCGAAGACGCGCCCGTGATCCAAATGACCTTATTGGTATAATCATTCATAAAAAGAGGGCCGCCTGCGGCGGCCCCCAAAGTTAATCATTATTCCCCCCTGTTCCTGGTATTCCGGCCCATCGCCCGGCGAAGAGCCATTGACGGGCTGCTGCCCATTGTGATACGGGTTATTGAAATTCCTCCGGAAATTGTAGAAATAATCATGACGCGCATGAACGATTGCGAGAGGAGTTCAGTAATTATTTTTCTTTACCTTAGAATAAGATTCCATCTCAATTCACTTCAAGGTACTGATTAGACAGTTATTGTCAATTCTGGTATTTGTCTAATGGCGAGTAAGGCTCTCCATTTTTTTAACTATGGGCAAGATCTAATTTATGGAAGAAATTCGTTTAGGTTTGAATGCTTATCTACTATAATGATAGGCAGGAATTGTCAACGAAAGAATCAGTTTAATCGGCATATTTAACGAAAACCGGCTATATGCCCGGACAAAGTAAGTGAAACTCAAATAGTATCCTATGTCTTTTTACATAGAATCAAGCCATGATGAAGAAGTTCTAGAACAATGTGCAAGGATGATGAGTAAGTCTCAACCTTGGATCACGCTTAAGCGCGGCTTTAATGATTGCATCGAGGCATTGCATGGGTGTGATAAGGAAGTTTACATTATAAAATGCGATGGTGAACTACTAGGCTTTTCCGCCTTGCAGATGGGCGGAGTTTTCAAAGGATATATTCAATCTATTTGTATCGCGACGCACGTGCAAGGGAAAGGGATTGGTACGGCGCTTTTGAAATTCTGTGAAGAAAGAATATTTAAAGTTTCACCTAATGCGTTTATATGTGTTTCCTCATTTAATGTTGATGCTGCGCGGCTTTATTATAGATTGGGGTATAAGAAAATAGGGGAGCTTACGGATTTTATAGTGCGAGGGCATGACGAGTTCCTGCTTCGAAAAACAGTAGGCCCATCATCTGAGTTTATTTCTGTATAGCAGGATATTGACCGAATTCATTTGTCCGGGATTATAAGTGGCCGAGCCGTGCCTGAGTAGTCAACGCTATAGGTAATGAAATAGTTTATCGCTTCAATGGAATACTCTCAAAAAGAGGGCCGCCTGCGGCGGCCCTCTAAAGGTAAACTAAAGCCTAAGTATTCGTAACTAACTATTTTGAGCCGGCCGTATTAGCCCCCTGCTCCTGGTATTCCGGCCCATCGCCCGAGGAAGAACCATTGTTGCCGGAACTATTGCTATTGGTCTTCGGCTGCTGCTGGCTCGGCTGATTCTGGTACTGCGGCGGCTGATTCTGATAATTCCTCCGCGAATGATAAAAATAATCATGACGCGCCTGGACGATCGCATTGTCGCGATCGGTCTTCAGCTGATCGATCTTCGCCCGGCGTTCCCTGTGGGTAAGCGCCTTGTCATGCCTCACGTCTTTGATCTGCTGCTGATAATCATTTTTGATATCCCGGACCTGCAATTCCAGCTGGTTGGGCATAGCCCCATACCCATAATAGTAGCCGGGATAACCCCCATACCAGGGGCCATACCATCCGTATCCCCAGCCCCACCAGGGATAACCCAACCCAATACCAACGCCTACATAGGTTCTGGGATGATAAGCCCAGCCACCCCCATGATAATAACCGTGACCACCTGCAACGACACCGCCATGCCCGCGTTGGGCCGAAGCCCCATAGGCCAGCCCAAACGTCAGTAGGATGATTAAAATATTTCTTTTCATATCCTAAGTTTTTAAGTGTTTGTGTACATATATGAGAACACAAAAACCGTTCAAAGTTTACTCCCCATACTTAGGTATAACTTATCTCTAACATTGTCTTAGCCAATAGATAACATTTTACCCTTTGCCGTCATTTTTCTGCCGTTGTCGGGCTCGTAACTAAGGTTAAACCCCTACCCGTGTTAAAAAAGTGTGAACAGATAAAAATATAACTACCCACTTACCGTTAACCTCTTGACCCTGAGGTTTTATGAATCGATTTGTTAAGCTCTGAAACCCAAGCCCAAATGCTGTCCTTACCCGTTCGAAATGCAGTACTGGCACACCTGTTCCTGTTTGTAACTCCCAGCCATCCCAGCCTCTGGAGCCTGGCCCTCGGTATCATCATCGGAACAGCGGTAACCTGCCTTATCTTCAGCCTGATCATCGTTCGCCGGCTCAAAGACCGGGCGGCGCAGCTCCGTCTGCAGGTAGACTCACAAGCACGACTCACCGAAGAAGCGCTCCGCGCCAAATCCTTCTTTCTGACAAATATGAGCCATGAGATCCGTACGCCGATGAACGGCATCATGGGCATGACCTCCCTCCTGGATACCACCGCCCTCAACAAAGAACAACGCGGTTATATCGATACCATCCGCAGCTGCGGCGAAAGCCTACTCACCGTGATGAACAACATCTTCGACTTCTCATCCATCGAATCCGGCCAGCTGTCCCTGGAAGAGAAATCCACCGACATCCGCACCTGCGTCGAAGGCGTCCTCGACATGTTCATGGCCCGCTCGCTCAACGCCGACATCCTTCTGCATGCCCAGATCGACGACGACGTCCCCGCCCGCGTTCATACGGACGGCCAGCGTCTGCGCCAGATCCTCATCAATATCATGGGGAACGCCGTAAAGTTTACCCGCCAGGGCGAGATACGCATTCGTGTATTCATCGCCCAGCATCCTGTGTCCCCTTCGGGTCAGACCACCCTGGGCTTCGAGATAAAAGACACAGGCATCGGCATCTTTCCCGGCCAGATCCAGCGGCTCTTCCAGCCCTTCGCCCAGGTAGATTCCTCTGTGACCCGCAAATACGGCGGCATCGGCCTCGGCCTTTCGATCTCACAAAGACTGGTGGAATTAATGAACGGCCGCATCACCGTCGATAGCACGCCGGGCGCCGGCTCGACCTTTGTCTTTACCATTCAGGCCCGGCCGGTACAGGTCCGGAACATACCCGCCAACAACCCCGCCATCCCGCCTATCGCCGAAAAATACCCACTGCGCATACTCCTGGCCGAGGATAACCCCATCAACCAACAGCTGGCCCTGGTCATCCTCAGCAAAATGGGCTATGAACCCTGCGTCGCCGCCAACGGCAAAGAAGTCATCGACCACTTAAAAAAAGCCTGCTTCGACCTGATCTTTATGGACGTGCAAATGCCCGAGATGGATGGCCTCGAAGCAACCCGCCGCATCCGCTCAGGCAATGGCCCCCAGCCCGTGATCATCGCCATCACGGCCAACGTTACCCGCCAGGACCGCGAAGAGTGTCTGGCCGAAGGCATGAACGACTATCTAAGCAAACCCGTCGATCTCGAACAGCTCACCTATATGCTGGAAAAATGGGGCACGCAGATCCGTCTGACCACCGCCTCCTAAGAATTTATCGCCTCCAAAAACAGTTGGTTGTCATGCAAAACAACCCCTCAACTAACTAACAACCAACTCGTTAATTAGTCCACCAACTCGGTTGACGTAATAAAATCGAAACAAACTGTGTTTGTACAACGACCCGCAACGATCTAAATTTGTGTAACAATTCAGGAAGAACAACGATCCCCACTGAATCTCCTCCGATCCGCTCGCCATACTTCTTCTCTCGAGCCTGCCATATCACTTCAACGACTCGCCTGCCGATCAACTTTGTTAACCCAGATTCAATTTTGTTAATTAATTCGTAAAGTATAAAATTCCATAAGTTATGAAATCTGTAGTAAAAGCAATCGCAGTAGCAGCAACCGCCCTCGTAGTACTCGTTAGCAATCCCACGGTAACTAAAGCCAATGGCGGTGGTACCAAAGCCATCAACGATGGGCAAGTATCTGTAAAATACGTCGGCACCGACGACAACCACGTAGTTTTTCAGGTTCAGTTCGATAATCCCACCGGCGAGAAATTCCAGCTGATCATCAAGAAC
>DASYZH010000354.1:0-27771 GCA_035946435.1 Puia sp.
TCTTCACGGAATGCACCACGACGTACGACTGCTGCTTCCCGATCCGCCGGTAGATCACCCGGCCCATGAGCTTGTCGCCCTGCGTGTCCAGCCCCATATCCGTCCCGGGCTGCGGTACCGACTTCTTCAGCTGCCCATCACCGGCATAGTGATATGGCGCTACAGCGATCTTCTCCGGTCCGATGAGCTTTGTCCTGGCCGTATCCTTCCAGTCCACATGGAATCTCCAGACATAGATGCCGTCGTCCTCGAATTGATTATGAAGCTGCGTGCCGCCGTTCGTCATCATAATATTGGGCGCGCCCTTGTCCGGCAATTGCTGTCCTTCGACATCCGCATTCAGCAGGAAATTGACGCCGTTGAGAATAAAGCTCTGTTCCGTAGCGTCCTCGCCGCGAAGCATTTTGGCACGGTCGGCGACAAAAACCTGCCGCTGGATCAGGTTGTCGCTGGTGCTCGTCGGGATATAATAGCCATCCGGCCAGATCGAAGGCCGCGGGTAGTCGGGGAAAAGCGGCCGGTCGAATTCATACCGGTAATAGGGTCCAAAGGGATCGGGCCCCGTACTAACGGCATAGCACATGCAAAAAGTCCCCACGGTATCCGTATGCGTGCGAGGCGGCCGGGAATACGCCGGTCTTTCGCCGACATAGGTCGGCGGCGCCTGGTACAGCATCTCCGCCTGCCCTGGTTGCGCGGGATAGGCCGCCATCCCATGCAGCGTATCCTTTTCCTCCGTCCGGGGGATTCCGCGGCGGAAGGTCGGCATCACGATCAACCAGCGATTAGCGAGTTGGTCATACCGGACGACGGCGTCACCGTTATTCAATTTTTCGCAAGGCCCGCCGAAACCCTTGAAGATACTTCGTGTCTCGCCGGGACCATAGAGGATGCGGCCCGTGGTATCGTATTTTTTCCCTTTTTTCGTATAGATGGCCATCCGCGTGTTGACGATCTGAAAGATATGATCCGGGCCAACCGCCAACGCGTTGTCGGAAGGGTTCCGGTAGAACGCGGTCCCCTGTGGTCCTGAGAACCCTTCCCCGAGTCCGTCGAAGGCGGCCAATAAAGCCGGTGCAGCGCGGGAACCCTGATGAGTCTGCTCCACCGCCGCGGCCCCGATCATCGCGCCGGCTGTATCGAAATGCCATCGTCCCAGCACCCCATGACCCGTTTTGAAACCATCGGCACGCTGTGTGACACCGCCCTCCTCTTCGTCATCGTCCTCAGGGCTCAGCCGCTTACTGGTATCGGCGATCACGGCAGCCATCGGCTCCGCATGGTCACGACTGGTATCGGTGGCGAACTGGGCCGACAACCGTTGCGACTTGTCGTGACGTGCAGCAGGATTGTTACTCACAACCGTGACTCCCGGCGTCTGGGCGCTAACCGAGCCGGCCGCCGCAAGCAAAAGCGAAAAAAAGATCAAGGGCTTGTTCATATGACTAAATTTCCGACATCCCCCGGTAAAACAATAGATTGAAATTAGCCGCGTGCTGCAGGAAATTGATCAGTTTGCCCATAGACGATCGCGGGCCGCCGGCCTTCGGGATCGGGCAGCAGCCGCGCGTCGATCTGGAACACCTCGCGGATAAGCTCCGGCTTCACCACCTCGGGCACGGGTCCTTCGGCCACGAGAATCCCCTGCCGCAAAAAAAGCATCCGGTGAGCATATTGCATAGCAAGATTCAGATCGTGCAGCACGGCGATCAATACCACCTGCTCGCGCACCAGCTCCCGCGCGACCTCCAGCAGCTCGTGCTGATAATAGATGTCCAGACTGGAAACAGGCTCATCGAGAAAAAGATAGCGACATCCGGCAGAAGGCGCATCCCAGATCTGGGCAAGGGCCCGTGCAAATTGTACCCGCTGTCTCTCCCCACCGGAAAGGGTCAGGTAGTCACGACCCGCAAGCCCGGTGATCGACAGCCGCTCCATGGCAGCCCGGCAGATCTGATGGTCTGCGCGCGTAGCCTCGAAAGCAAAATGCGGGTAACGCCCCATCAGGACGATCTCTTCTACCCGCAGCGGAAAATGCAGTTCCGGCAGCTGGCTCATCACCGCGCGGCGCCGTGCCAAGCTTGTTTTATCCAAAACAGACAAGGCGGCCCCATCGTAGAGAACCTCCCCCGACGCGATGGGCCATTCACCCGAAAAGGCCTTTAGAAAGGTCGATTTACCCGAACCGTTAGGTCCCACGATCACGTGCAGCTGTCCCGGGGCAAAATCGATGGTGATATCCTGCAGGACCGGCTTGCCCCCCGCTACGCAACGAAGTCCATGGATGCTAAGCATAAAAACCTCCCTGCTGTTGCTTGCGATTCGCGCGGATCAAAAGATACAGAAATACCGGCGCGCCGGCGAATGCTGTGAGTACACCGATGGGAAATTCGGACGGAGCCACGATGATCCGCGCCAGCATATCGGCAAAGTTCAGCAGGATCGCTCCCAGCAGCGCGCTGGCGATCACGAGAAAACGGTTGTCGGAGCTCCCGAGTAACCGAAGGATATGCGGCACCACGAGCCCCACAAAGGCGATGACGCCGACGACGGAGGTCGCCACGGCAACCATCAGGGTATTGACGAACAGGATATGCGTCTTCAACCGCCGCGTGCGTACCCCCAGATAGCCCGCTTCGGTTTCCCCTAGCATGAGGGCATTCAACGCTTTGGTATAACGGAGTGCGAGCAGGATGCCGCCGCCGGTAGTCACCGCCACAAGAGCCGTATTGTGCCAGTCGGCGCCCGAAAGCGTCCCAAGATTCCAGAAGACGATGCTACGGGCCTGCGGATCGCGGGCGATATAGGAAAAGAAACCCGTGCCGCCGGCCGCCAGCGCGTTGACGGCGATACCCGCCAGCAGCAGGGTATTGACATTGATCTTTCCAAAGACATTGGAGAGCCGGTACACCAGTCCTGTCGCCACGGCGCCGCCCGCAAAGGCAAAGAGCGGCAAAAGCCAGGGACCGAGGATATCCGCCCAGGCGCCGGTGAGCGTGCGCCCCATGACGAATACGAAAGCCGCACCAAAGGCGGCGCCCGAAGACGTGCCGACCAAACCCGGTTCCACGATGGGGTTGCGGAACAAGGCCTGCATCAGCACGCCCGAGACCGACAAGGCCGCTCCCGTGAGCGCGCACAGCAGCACGCGCGGCAACCGGATCTGTAAGAAGAGCTGTTCTTCGATGGTTGGCGGCCCGTCGCCGCGTCCAAAGCCCAGTGCGTGCTTCAAAAAAAGCCCGATGTGGTCAAAGGAGATCGGCACGGCCCCCACCCTCGCCGAAACGACCAGCGAAAGCGCCAGCCCGATGCCGAGCACCCGGTAGTAGAGGACAAATTTATTTTCCATGGATCAGCCGGATCAGGTTATATACATTCTGGCCGGTCCGCGGTCCGAGATAAACGAGGTCATGCTCCTCGATGCGATAGATGCGATTATTCTTCGCCGCAGGCGAAAGCGCCACTCCCGGCAGCCGTTTGAACTTCTCCACGCTGCCCTGCAGATCGAAGCCATAGTCGGTGGCTAAGATCACATCGGGTTGCGCGGCGGCGATGACCTCGGGACTCAGGTTCTTCCATTTCTGCGCTGTATCGGCGGCGTTGACGGCGCCGGCCCATTCCAGCATCTGCTGCTGCGTACCGCGATGGTTCAGGACAAAATACTGGTTTGCCGCCTGACCAAAATGGATCACCAGCACCTTCAACGGCCGCTCACCCGCATAGGTCTTGCGCAAGGAGTCGGCACGTTGCATATCGGCATCCAGCCGGACGCAGAGGCTGTCACCGGCCCGGGGATTATGAAATTCTAAAGCGATCATGCGGATCAGCCGCTCGGTACTATCGATGGTGCTGCCGCCATCGAACTGCCGCATGGGAATGCCCACTTTTTTCAGCTGGGCGATAGTCGACGCAGGTCCCCAATTACCGTCATTCCAAATAACCGAAGGATTCAAGGAGATGATCCCCTCGGGGCTCAATGCCCGGTGATACCCCACCGTCGTGATCTTTTTGGCAGCCTCAGGCCAGGTGCTGGAGATATCCACACCCACCAGCGCCGTATCGCCGCCCACGGCAAAGATGATCTCGGTGAGCTGTTTGCTGACGCTCACGATACGTAAACCGGTCTTATTATTCTGTTTGTCGCCGAAACGCCCGCCGCAGGCAGCGAGCGCCAAAACAGAAAAAAGCGTAATTTTTCGCCAATGCATAGTTACAAGTTAAAAGATATAGGCGAGTTTTGCGCCGCCATAAAATGTCGCAGTATAAGGCATCGGTAAAAAATGCGGGTCGGTGGTCCCGGCCAGATTGCCCGAGAAGAACAGGAACGTATAGTTCGTGCTGTTGGTCAGGTTATCGGCGCCTGCATAGACATCCACCGAGAAATGGTCGCCGAAGACCCTGCGATACCCGATCTTGCCGCTGAGCACGGTAAAGGCCTTCGCATAATGCAGGTTATCGAAAGTATAAGGGACAGATCCGACATATCGGTAAGTCGCGTAAGCGTAGAAGCCGGGCCGGGTTTCGAGATCAACCCCCGCATTCAGGACACTCGGCGCAACACCCGCGACCGAATTATTAGAATAGTTGACGGTAGCGGCGTTGTGGTTGTTGTCGCTATAGAAGTCTTTATACCGGAAATCCGAATAGGCATAGGTCACAAAGGGCCTGAGGAGCGTCACGCCGGTATGTTTATCATCGATCACCACATAGCTCAGCGACAATTCGGCGCCAAGGTCCTGCTGCCGTCCGGCGTTCACATAGGCCGTATACTGCGGCAGACTTCCTGCGGCGGCCACCGTCTCGGCGACGATCTTGTTGTGGACATCCAGGCCGAACAACGCGAGCTGATACGAAAGCCTGCGGCCCAACACATCACCCTTGGTGCCGATCTCATATTGGATGCCTGATTCCGGTTTCAGCCCCATATTGGTCTCACCGATGGCGGCAATGATCACATCGGCGGTGGGGGGCGGCGTATAACCCGCACTGACGTCCGCATATACGGAGACATGATCGGTGAGCAGCTTCAACAGCGACACCCGCGGGGTGAACACGGGTGTGAAGGCTTTCACGCCGCCCTGGTTCGCATGCGTGGGGTTGGCGGAATTCGCCAGCAGATCGGCGATATCGAATTCGGTGAAATCGAGGCTGCCGCCGGCCGTAACGATCCATTTGGATGGCAGCGTGAACTTCCATTCCGTAAAGATATTGTAGGCCATCGAGCCATTCTGCAGATCCCCCCGGATGCCGCCCACCGTATCGTTGGTGAGGTTATACGATTTGTTGAAGGCAAGGGTCTTTTGGAATTGCGCCCCCAGCACGCCGTGTACGTCTACCGTTCCGGCGCCGGGTGCCGAAGCATAGACGAAACCCGTGCGTCCGCCAAAGGTAAAGGCCTCGGCTTGGGTAAGTCCATGAGCGAACGGAGAATTCAGGGTATAACCGCTAAAGAAAACGGTGCTCAGGTTACTGAAGTGCTCATCGATCTTGTAATTATCACTTACACCGGCACGAAAGCTTTCGATGTCTACTTTGGAATCATTGACCAGATAGGCCGGATCACTCCATCTCAGCTTGCTGTAGAACTGACTGCTGTCCATCTCCCCCGCCAGCTCTTCATGCGAATGCGCGTACGAAAAAAAAGTGGAGATCGTCGCCTTGTCGCCTACAAAGAAATCGCCGTTTAACTGCGCATAGTCCTTGGCGGAAGCGCTGTGTTGCCGGAACCCCTGCGATTCCTGGTGACCGTAGTTAAAGAGCACGGCGCTGCTGGCATTGGCACTTTCGATCCGGGTATTGTTGCGCCAAAGCCCATAGCTTCCGAAGGTATTCTCCTCGGCGATCCGCGTCTGGTTAGGCTGCGGCTTGAGGGTATAGAGATTCACGACGCCGGCGATGCCGCTGCCATACAGGCTCGAAGCAGGGCCCTTGATCACTTCCACCTTTCCCAGGGTGGAGAAATCGATGTCATCGAGGATCGTGGTACCGGTGGCGTCGGTGATGGGAATATTGTTCAACAGCACCTGAACGCCCCGGCCATTGAAATTGGTATTGTTACCATAGCCGCGGATACTGATCCGCTGGCCGCCAAAGCTGCTCCTCGATTCCATGTTCACGCCCGGGAGCAGGTTGAGCGAGTTTTCGAGCGAAAGCCCGTTATTGCGATGGAAATCACCGGCCGTGAGCACACCCACACTCTGGGCGACGTCGAGCTGGTTGTCTTTTTTGCCTGTGGACCAACCGGTGACCTGCACCGTGTTGAGCCGGTAACCTGCCGGGTCCATAAAGATCAGCAGATCGCCCGAGCCTTTTTTTACCAACACGGTCTTTTCGAGATAACCCACGCTCGAGACGGTGATCCCGCCCGAACCTGGTCTCCAGGTAAAGACGCCGTTCTCATCGGCGACGGTTTGCTGATGATCATCGCCCGTGATCGTCGCGCCGGGTATGGGCTGATGCGTTTGCGCGTCCATCACCGTGCCTTTCACAGTTCGTTGTGCGAACACGGTGGACGATAGAAATGCGAATGACAATAGGAATATGCCTGTTTTTTGCAACATGTCAATAAGTTTTGGTAAGAGAATAGCATGACGAAAACAGACTAAACCTTGGGGGGAGGTCCTGCTATCTCAGGGTAACGGGCGGCCAGCAGCGCAAAAGCATCAACGTAAGCGTTTTTCCGCAGGATGTAAAAAGGCGCCGCGAGCGACCAATGTGGCCGCTCGCAAATGAGATCGCCTATGGAGAGCGATAACGCATGCCCCGTCTTTCTGGACGGCTGGTCCTGGTTAGCCCGCATCACCAGGTCCGACTGCCGGTCGAGGCGTTCCTCGTTCTCGTCATCGAGACAAAAAAGCCAGGTGGCGCCATTGATCGTTTTGGAACGCATCACGTCGTACATATGTCCATGGTACCGGCACTCTTTACCCCGCTCCTCCCAGGTTCCGGCGGCATCGATCTCCGCCTGGTCGATCCGGACGAATTCCGCGTCCGGCAGGACCTCGAGCCGGGCGAGACGCGCAGCTTCCTTTAGCTGCCATTGCCGCCAGATGAATTGCCCGAAATAACCCAGCTGGGTATAGAGCACCGGTAAGAACAACAGTATGATGATACTTCGCTTCACTTCATTTTCGAGTCGATTAGTTTCTGCCCTCCAGGCTTCAGCCGGGGAAACGCTTCCAGCACATCCACGTATTTTGCCCTTGCTGTCACGAGCCGGCCGCTCAACAGGCTATAGACTTCGCGGTGCTGATCGGTAGGCCGCCAGTCCGCACCACCGTTGATGGACTCCTTCGAGATCGTGAGAAAGCGTTCGAGCAATTGCGCCGGGTTACGAAAGATATCCTCGCGTGCGCCCGTCGCGTGGACATCGTGCAACAGCCCTTCCGTCTCATAAAGCTGTTTTTCCCAGGCCATCAGCCGGGCCCGTTGCTTTTTATCTTTTGGTCCAAGCGTCCGCTCCAGCGAATCGGCGCGGCTCCGAAAGATCTCCAGCGTATCGATCATGTGCAGCACCTGCTGGATCGATCCATAGAGCTGTTTCCCAAAGGTAAATTGTTCTTGGATATCTTCCTCCGATCCGGCGGTATGCGGATCGCGGAGCACCTCGACGGGTTGCCGGTATTCTTTGTCGCCGATCTTGAGCACTACGGTATAGGTTCCGGGCAGCACTTTTGTCGTGGGCAAGCCGGGGCCAATATCGAGGTCATAGATCACCATGGCCCGCTCGCCGTTGGAGTCAAGCTTGACCCAGTCCGCATCCTCGGGCCGCGTGCGCAACGGCGGCAGCACATAAGGCTGTAGGCCGAGGTCCCACCACACGCGGTTGACGCCGCGTTTGTTCGAGCCGTCGATCTGCTGGATGGTGTTGCCCGCCTCATCCAGGATCAGCACTTTCACCGTGTCCTTTACGGTATCCCGCAGATAGTAATTGATATCGGCGCCATAGGGCGGGTTCTGACCCGAGGAGAAGGATCGCTCGCCATGGATGCTGATCTTCGACCGGAAACGCCAGGCCTTGCGTAAGGAGAAGAGATAGGCATCCTGCTGCTGCACTGCGCTGCTGAACTCGCGGATGGGTGTGATATCGTCGAGGATATAAAATCCCCGGCCATAAGTACCGATCACGAGGTCTTTGAATTCGCGCTGGACGGTAAGCCCGTAAATGGGCACCGGAGGCAGGTTGTTCTTTAGATGGATCCAGTGGCCGCCATCGTCGGGTGAAAAATAAAGCGCATTGTCGGTGCCGGCCCATAGCAGTCCTTTCTTCCCCGGGTCTTCAATGATCTGGTGGACAAAGGACATATTGCTGCGGGGAAAATTCCCGCTGAGGATGGTCCATGTCTTGCCGAAATCCGTGGTCTTGTAGATATAGGGATTGAAATCGCCGATGAACTGCGCATCCGCGGAAAGATAGGCCGTTCCTGCGTCAAACGGGCTCGGGTCGATGGCCCGGATAGTGGACCATTTGGGCAAGCCGGGGATATTGGCCGTCACGTCGGTCCAGTGCCCGCCATCGTCCTGGGTCACATGCACCAAACCATCGTTGCTGCCTGTCCAGAGAATGCCGGCTTTTACCGGCGATTCCGCGATCACGTACAAGGTGCAGCCGTCAAAGGTAAAAAGGTTATCGGTGCTGGCGCCGCCCGAGCTTTGCTGGTGTGATTTGTCGTTGGTGGTAAGATCGGGGCTGATCACGGTCCAGCTCTGTCCGCCGTTCGTGGTCACGTGTACGTACTGGCTGCCGATGTAGACCTTGTTATGATCATGACGGGAGATGGTCATGGGATAGTTCCAATGCCAGCGGTAGCGCATCTCCGAGGGCGGATAGCCATACCCTGCCTCGGGCCAGGCGCGCACGTCGCGTTCGTTGCCCGTGCGCAGGTCGGTTCGGTCGAGCCCGCCGTCGTAGCAGCCCGACCAGATAATGTTGTTGTCTACCGGGTCGGGTTGAGCGAAACCGCTTTCACAGCCACCCACGGTGGTCCACAAGGCCGTGGGGATACCGCCCTGGAGGCTATTGCTCGGCCCCCGGTAGGAGCTCCCGTCCTGCCTGTTCCCATAAACAAAATACGGCACCTGGTTATCGACCGAGACATGATACATCTGGGCGATGGGCAGATTCACATTCTGCCAGCTCTTGCCGCCGGTATAGGTCATGTTCATACAGCCGTCGTGGGCGACCATGGCGCGGGACGGGTCTTTTGGATCGAACCACATGTCATGGGTATCGCCGCCGGGCCGGTAGTTGCCGTTCTCGCCTTCGCCGTTGAAGGACTTGCCGCCATTCTTCGATTCCATCACGGTAACGCAGATGGTAAAGACATCGTCGGGATCACCCGTAGAGACCCGCACCCGGGTATAATAGCTGGCCCGTTGCGCCATCGAATGGCTGGTGAACATCTTTTTCCAGGTGAGGCCCGCGTCCGACGAACGATATAGCGCAGGGTCCTTGTCTTCGACCAGCGCATAGACAATGTCGGGGTTGCTATAAGCCACGTCAACCGAGGTCTTTCCTACCGGATGCTCTCGCCCTCCCGGCAGACCGCCGCTCAGCCGGGTCCAGGTCTTACCGCCATCGGTGGTCTTGAAGATACCGCTGCCGGGACCGCCGCTTTTCAGCATCCAGGTATTGAAGGATATCTGCCACATGGCGGCATAGAGGGTGCCGGGATGCCGCGGATCGATCGCCAGATCGGAGCAGCCGGTAAGGGTATCTACGAAAAGCACCCGCTCCCAGGTCTTGCCGCCGTCCGTGGTCTTATAGACGCCCCGTTCCTGTTGCGGCCGGTGCGTGTTGCCCAGCGCTGCTACATACACGGTATTGCTGTCCGTGGGATCGACAATGATGCGGCTGATGCGGCCCGTGGCCTGCAGACCCATATTGGTCCAGGTCTTCCCCGCGTTCGTGGATTTGTACACACCGTTGCCCATCGCCTCCGCCGGCCGGATCAGGAAGGTCTCGCCCGTTCCTGCCCATACCTGTCGCGGACTCGTAGGCGCAATGGCCAGCGCCCCTATGGAAGAGTTGTCGGTACTGTCGAAGATGGGATGCCAGGTAATGCCGGCATCTTCGGTTTTGAAGATACCACCCGATGCGGCGCCCACATAGGAGACATTCCTGTCGCCCGGCACGCCCACCACGGAGATAGCGCGGTTACCATCCGGGCCGATGAACCGGAAATGCAGCTGGCGAAAAAGACTGCTGTCGAATTGCTGCGAAAAGGCCTTCGAGCACGTGAGCAGGACCAGCAGGCCAACCACCAGCGGCCGCCGGTGCCGCAGATGCCAGCGATACCGGATCACCATGGCGACGATCAGCACGACCCCGCAGATCTCGGATACCAGCTTTTCCGCGTCGAGCCAGTCGATGGGCCGATCTTTTAATTCCGGGTCCATGACGATGCCATGAATGACGAAGAGCAGCGCGGTGCCGTAGGAGATCAGGTGAATATTCTTCCAGGCACGAAAGCCCAGTACGTTCTTCACCACCTTTTGGGTCGTGATGATCACCAGCACCACTGCATAGAGTGCGAATGTGCCCAGCCAGGTCCACACAGGCTGATGCGGCGCATGGCTCGGGAACAGGATGTCGGCGATCCGGTAATGTTCCGCCTTATCGGGCAGCAGCAGGAGGGGATGCGCGAGGGCGAGGGCAAGCGCGACATAGGCTGTCCAGTTGTGCAGATCGTCGATGCTGATGCGTTTCACCCATGCCGGCGTTTGTTTCCACAGGGAGGAGCGCCGGTAGGCGGTGCTCAGCAGGATGCCCAACAGTAAATTGATCGTCAATACTACCGTGGCGATAAGGCCAAGCGTCGAGGAAAGATCGAGCAAATTGTCTTCCATGATTCTTATTGATGGGTTTCTTTTTCTTTCACATTCTCTTTGACAGCGATCACCGGCACCTTTTGTTCATAGATCAGGTTGTTGAGCGCCGGAAGATCGGTTCGGATAATGACGTTGAGCTTATCGAGCTGCACATCCGTGGCTGCGCTGAGCGTCGCAAACACTTCTTTGAACTGCTTGCTGGGCGGAGCATTGCCGCCGGCGGCAACGCCATAGAGACCGGATAGTTTGTCATTTAACCTGATGGGATAGTTGAGCACATCTTCCGAGCTCTTGGCCTTCGTCTGATAAAGCGACTCCTCGATCAACGTCAGCTTATGGATAAGGCTATCCGACAGGTGTCTTATCGGTTTTTCCGTACTATCCAACCGCCCTTTGAGATCCCCAAGCTGCGTCCGCAGATCGCGGATGCGGAGTATGGCCTTCTGAACCTCATCGTATTTGTCCTTTACCTGCAGGAGGAAAGCGACCTGGGCATCGTAATCCGTTTCGCTCATCGAATCATTTGGGTCCGGGAGAATAGTAAAGGACACATCGGCCGAATCCTTCGCGTAATGAAAACGGGCGGTATATTTTCCGGGCGCCGCTTTTGGACTGCCCGCCCCACCCGTCCACAATACCATTCCGGGGATGCGCACGGAAGGCGCGTAGAGCATATCCCAAACGAAGGTGTTCATGCCCGAACGGCATTCCAGCCTGGTGCCTTCCTCGTCATCGTGTGACCGGGTGCTAAAGGTACGGATGGGCTTATGCTGTTTATCGAAGATCGTGACCGATACCTGCGGCGAATCCGGCGCATCTTTGAGCCAATAACGGAATACAACCCCGTTGGGTGGATTCTCACCGACATTCCGCAGGACATTTTCCCTTCTGCGCCCTCTTCCCCCTCCCGGCATCCGGTAGGCATCGCCCGGTGTGAAGACATGCAGGTGTTCTTGCTCTATCGCGTCGTCCTTTTGTTGTACGATGCTGAGATCGTCCAGGGACCAGAATGCCCTGCCCTGGGTGGCGATCACCAGATCATTGTCCTTTATGGTAAGATCGGTTACAGGTACCACCGGCAGGTTCAACTGAAAGGGTTTCCAGTTCTCCCCGTCATCATAGCTGATATACATGCCATATTCAGTTCCCGCATACAATAAGCCCGGTCGGCGATGATCGGCGCGTACGACCCGCGCGAAATGCATGGGGGCAATTCCCTTTGTGATGAGCTTCCAGGTCTTTCCATAGTCTTCCGTTTTGAAGATATAAGGAGTATAATCGTCGAGCCGGAAACGCGTACCCACGGCATAGGCCGTTCCTTTTTTGAACGGATCGGTCTCGATACAATTCCACAGGGTCCATTTGCCGGCGCCCGGCGGCGTGACTAAGTCCCAATGGCCGCCGCCGTCGCGGCTGACATGAACGAGCCCGTCATCGCTGCCCGCCCACAACAGGTTCTTTTCCAGCGGAGATTCCGTGGCGGTAAAGATGGTGCAATAATATTCGGCCGACGTATTGTCCTTGGTAATGGGACCGCCGCTGGCGCCTTGTTTCGATTTATCGTTGGTCGTGAGATCTGGACTGATCGCCGTCCAGCTCTGGCCTTCATTCTCCGTCATGAAGAGCTGATTGCCGGCGCAATACAAACGGTGCGGGTCATGCGGTGAAAAAAAGATGGGATAGTTCCACTGGAACCGGTATTTCAGCGAATCGTCGCCATACCCGGTAGGGTTGTCGGGCCACACATCGATAGCGCGGCTCTCACCGGTGCGATGGTCCAGGCGGCCCAAATAGCCGTCGTAGTTGCCCCCATAAACGACGTCGGGGTTCAGCGGGTCCGGCACGATATAGCCGGCCTCGAAACCGGCGGTGGGTTCCCAGTCGCGTTGAGTGATGCCGGGGCCGCTCGTCCTGCTTCTGATGCGCACGCTGGTATTGTCCTGCTGCGCACCGAGGATACGATAGGGAAACGCATTGTCGGTCGTTACGCGGTAGATCTGCGCCGTGGGCTGGTTGTCCAGCGAGCTCCAGTTCTCGCAGCCGTCAAAGCTGATCTGCGCGCCGCCGTCATCGGCGAGGATAAGCCGGTGGCCGTCCTGCGGGTCGATCCAGAGATCATGGTGATCGCTATGCGGTGTCCGCACCTGCGTAAAGGTCTTTCCTCCATCCAGGCTCCGCATAAATTCCACGTTGGGACAATAGATCGTGTTCTCATTCGTAGGATCGACGTATACCCTGTTAAAATACCATGCTCTTTGTTTGACATCGTTTTGGCTGTTGATCAGGCTCCAGTTTGCGCCGCTGTCGGTACTCATGAAAAGACCACCGTGCGCGTTCTCGATCATCGCATACACCTTGTCGGGATTGGTGGCCGCAACAGAGATGTTCACCACGCCCCAGATACCTTTGGGCAGGCCCCTGCGACCGGAAAGATTCACCCAGGTCTCGCCGCCATCCGAACTTTTGTACAGCCCGCTCCCCTCACCACCACTTTCCATACTGTACGGTGTACGTTTCACCCTCCACATCCCTGCATACAGCACCATGGGATTGCCCGGCTCCATCACAATGTCTGAACACGCGGTTTGATCATTGACATAAAGCACCCGCCTCCAGCTCTTGCCACCGTCCGTGGTCTTATATACACCTCGTTCGGTGTTGGGCCCGAAAAGATGGCCCATGGCCGCCACCCATACGATATCGGGGTTTCTGGGGTGTATGATGATCCGCGCGATGTGCCGGGTGTCTTTCAATCCAAGATTGCGCCAGCTGCGGCCGCCGTTGTCGCTGCGCCATATGCCCCCGAGGTTTTCGGAGACATTGTTCCGCAGGGTGCATTCCCCTTCGCCGGCATAGACGACGGATTCATCGGATGGGGCAATCTCTACCGCCCCTACGCCACCGCCGAACCAGCCGTCGGATACATTCTTCCAGTTGCTGCCGCCGTCGGTGGTTTTCCATAAGCCGCCACCGGTAGCCCCGAAATAAAAGGTATTCTTGTTCGTAAGGCTGCCGCAGACCGCATCGGCCCGGCCACCGCGGAAGGGGCCTATCAGCCGGTATTTGAGACCGGAATAATACGTCGAGTCGTTGTCCGCCGTCACGGCTGTGCTTTGCCTTTTCTGAGCGCCCGCAAGGACGGGCAGGAAAGCAGCAAGGAAAAATAGAACGTTTCTCATGTTATAGTCAATTATGGATTGTTTTCATTTCTTTTTCAAGCTGGTTCAGGGCCGCATCGCTGGCCCTGAAAGCGGATCGGGTGCTTTGCAAGGCCGTTTGCGTCTGCATCGTCGGCGAAAGATCGGCGCCTTCCAGGATGCCGAAGATACCGGCATAGTCGTTTTGCAGCTGCGAGAACGGTTTCAGCTCCGCAGAGGCCGGGGACATCCCTCCCCTGCCGCGGTGGGGCACACCGGCCAGCATCGCGGCTTTCACATCCCATTCGTGCAGGGTCTTCGCGAGATCGGCACCGGCGCCCGGCAGCATCGCCGCAATGGACCCGCGCAAGGCCTGTACGGAGTCATAGGCCGCCATGGCCCGTTTCCGCCCTTCATAAGCTTCTAGTGATAACGTGAATTGTTGTTGCAGGGCCGCGGCGGAGGTCTTTACCCGCGGGTCCATCCGGATCACCAGCGGCTGTGTCGAAGTCTTTCCGTCCGCGGTAAGCCGTACCGTATAGGTTCCCGGCAAGGCCCAGGGGGAAGTCGGTTCCGGCGCGGTGTTGGCGTAGACCGCGGCGATGGGATAGGATGCCGGTACATTCAGCGGCTGGTAATGGAGGTCCCACAAGAACCGATGCGGGCCGGCCTTCGCCGACAGCAACTGCTGCGGCCGGATCCAGTACGTGGGAATATTCACATCAGGAACAGTATACAAGGTATCGGTACTGGAATAATGTCTAACCACCTTGCCTGCACCATCGAGGATATCCAGCGTCACCGGTCCGGTGGCATCGGACTTCAGGTAATAATCGATTATCGCGCCGTCGGGCGGGTTCTCGCCTGCCGGCTCTTCCTGCGGCAAGGGGGTGTCGGTATTCATATCCCAACGTACACGGATAGCCGATTCCGGTTTATACAACACCGCATCGGCGGCGGCCGTCGCCGGCGTAAGCTGCCGGAGCGGAACGATATCGTCCAGTATCCAGAACGAACGGCCATGTGTAGCAACGACGACATCGGCATCTTTGAACACCAGGTCGCGGATCGATGTCGCGGGCATGTTCAGCCGAAGCGGTTGCCAGTGGTCGCCGTCGTCAAAAGAGATATAGACGCAGCGTTCGCTGCCGGCCAGCAGCAATCCTTTGCGTCGCGGGTCTTCGCGTACCACGTTGATGGGATCATCCGGCAGCCCGTTAACGATGCTGGTCCAGGTCTTGCCGCCGTCGTGGGTGCGATAGATATGCGGATGCATGTCATCCAGCCGGATGCCGTTGACGGCCGCATAGGCGGTACGGGCGTCGGAATGCCCGGCGTCGATGAGCGAGATCTTCGTCCAATCCGCAATATCCGGCGGGGTGACATTGTTCCAGGTCTTACCGCCGTCGTGGGTGACATGGATCAGTCCGTCATCTGTGCCGGCCCATATAGTGGACCCATCCACCGGCGACGGCGCTACCGTATAGATCACCCCTCTGCGCGGCATTTTCTTCAATGCATCGGTATTGTAGATGCCCACGCTGGCGGGAATATTCCATGTAGACCTGCTGAGATCGGGGCTGATCACCTCCCAGGAATGGCCGCCGTTGGTCGTCTTGAAAAGTACGTTGCCTGCAAAATATAAAGTATGGGGATCGGTGGGCGAAAAAAGAACGGGCGCCGTGCGAAGGAACCGGTATTTGCCGCTCCGCACGGCTTCGGGCGCGATGTTCTGGACCTGGCCGGTGCGTTTGTCGTACCGCGTGATCTTGCCGCCATAGATGATATCGGGGTCCAGCGGATCGGCGGCGATATAACCATATTCTTCCACGCCCACGGGATGCCACTCGCGGAACGTGATCTCGCCGTCGTTGCCACGCGACGCGATGCCGACAGAACCGCTTTCCTGCTGGCCGCCGTAGACATTATAAGGAAAGGCATTGTCGGTGCTCACATGATAGAACTGCGCCGTCGGCTGGTTGTACCACGACGAAAAGGTCTGACCGCCGTTGACGGTGACGATGGCGCCCTGGTCGCAGGCGATCAGCAGGATCTCGGGATGATCGGGGTTGATCCAGATGCGGTGATAGTCGTCGCCGCCGGGGGCTCCGCGATAGGCATTCCAGCTCATGCCGCCATTCGTGGATCTCCAGACCACTACATCCGCGGTATACACGATGTCTTTATCTTTTGGATCGGCCTTGATCTCCGCGAAATCGTCGCCCCGGCCCCAAAAACGCTCGTCGCTGTTAAGCTTCTTCCAGGTCTCGCCGGCATCGTCGCTGCGGTAGATGCCGCCATAGGCGCCGGCTTCTACGGTTGCATATAGCCGTGAAGGATCGGATGGGGCTATGCAGAAGCCGATGCGGCTGAGGCCCTGCGCCGGAGTGGGAAGTCCCTGCGTCAGCTGGTGCCAGGTGGTACCGCCATCGGTGGATTTGAACAGCCCGCTGTTCGGGCCGTTCCAGGCGCCGTTCTCCCAGGGGCCCTGCCGGCCGGCCCAGAGATCGGCATAGACGATCTGCGGATTCACCGGGTCGATGGTGACCTGGACCGCACCCGTATTCTCATCTTTGTACAATATTTTTTCCCAGGTCTTTCCCCCGTTCGTGCTGCGGTAAACGCCACGTTCGGGATTGGGACCATAGGGATGACCCAACACCGCCACGAAGACCCTGTTGGGGTTCCGCGAATCAATGGCGAGCCCGCCCATCTGCTGTCCTTCGGCCAGTCCCAGATGCGTCCAGGTCTTTCCCGCATCGGTTGATTTGTAGATGCCGTTGCCTACGCTTAGGTCCGGCCGTTGGATGCCCTCGCCGCTGGCGACATATACGATATTCGGATCAGAAGGCGCCACGGCGACATCGCCTATGGATTGCGTAGGCTCGGCGTCGAAGATAGGCGCCCAGGTCCTGCCGAAATCGGTGGTCTTCCATACGCCGCCGTTGTTGACGCCGATATAAAAGACGTTGGGCTGCTGTGGAACGCCGCATCCGCCCACGGTGCGGCCGCCGCGATGCGGGCCGATCATCCGCCAGTGCAGATCGCCGAATAGCGAGGTATCGATCGACTGGGCAAAACCGGGAGAGCAGAAGCAGCCGGCGAGCAGAAGTAGAAGAACGAAATGCCGGCAGCAGAGCAAGATTGCTTTTCTCATGTGTAGCTGGTTATAAAGGTTTAAAGTAAGACTTATTTGCATGCACCCCGAAACCGCTTATCAAGTTTTTACGATCGGTGGACCTCGGCGACCTGTGGTTCCATCCTGTATCTATCGCCGGTAGGCTTCTATGAGGTGTACGATCCCGTTGTGCCCAAAATGCCGGGCCCATTCCAGCGATGTACTTTGATACGCCTTGTCTTTAAGCCGCAGATCAGGGGTTGCGCCGAGTGCCAGGCGTGTCAGCTCTTCGTCGCCGCGTTCGGCGGCGACATGCAGCAGCGTCTTATCCCATTCTCCATAGAGCTCATTTACCGCGGCGGGATCATCGTGCAACAGCTGCCGCGCCCGTTCCTTCCAGCCCAGGTCCCAGGCATCCAGCACGGTACAGGTGGCCCCGGCATCGAGCAGCCACTGCCCGGCAGTGGGCTGATGTCCATAAACGGCGAGCTGCATCCAGCTCATGTGATTGGTCATCGGGCGATTCAGTGCGGCAGCGTCGAACTGCGAACGCAGTTCTTGCAGCTCTTCGAGCCGGCCCATGCCGATGGCCTCGGCCAGCTTCACCTCCTGCGGTGTAGGCGGATGTGCCAAAAGCCGGTCGGTCACCAACCACCAGGTCCAACCCTCGCCTATCGTTTCGAATCCCAGCGCTTCATAGGTGCGCCGGCCGGCGTCGGTGGAGTTCAACACGGCATACCGGTACCCTTTGTCCCGGGCATACATACAAGCGGCCAGGGTCACGGCCTTGCCGATCCCCAGCCGGCGCGCCCGGGGTACCACACCGACATGATAGATGCCCGCAGCACCATAGGGGCCGGAACTCAGAAAAACGACGCTGTGCGCCACGATCTTGCCCTGCCACCGGGCGATGAAGCGGGTCCACTGCCCCGGCATCTCCGCCGTGTGTTCGGAAGGAATGATCACCTGTGCATAGGGGAGACCTTTGACCTTGTCGAGCGAGCTGTGATTATCGCGGACAATGCTCAGCCCCCAGGGAGAAGCGTTTGGGGTCTGCACGCGGCCCAGATCGAGCGCCATCCAGCGCGGGCGCCAGCCCACCTGGAAACCACGGGCCAGCAGCCGGAGTCCCAGATCCACGGGTTGCGGCGGATCGAGGGACCAGCAACCGGCTCCTTTGGGCGGATAACGGAGATAGAAATGCATCAGCTCGTCGAGCCGCTCCCCGGTCTGCTCCGGCAGCAACGTGGGAAACGCGATCATCGATGGTACCTGCGGGCTGCCGCTGGTCCACTCCAGCCCCTCCCGGGAAATGACATTACCGCCAAGGACCGCTGCTTCCTGCCGGAATAACGCAGTATGGTTTACGGCTGCCGCCTGTTCCAATTGTCGGGAAGTAGCATCTTGCAATAACACAAAGGAAAGTTACATTAATGTGTCCGCGCGGCAAAAGCGAAGACATCCCGGACGATCCCGGCAGGAAGCGAACCAGGGACAACATCGATCCGGGCCGCCTCGGCCACCGGCCGGTGCAGGTCATCAGGATTCGCTCTCAGCTGTTGCAGACAGCGGTTACGGGCGGCGAGGTACAAAAAGGCCTTGATCTTTTTCTCATCGTCGAAATCGGCGTGCCGGTTCCACAACAGAAAAAAGATCTCCATCGTCACCTTTTGCGCCACGGCGCGGCGCTGTACCAGCATGGAGGAAAAAGAAAAGAGCTCGGGATAGTGCTCAAAAAAAAGCATTTTAAATGCCTCTGGGCTTCCCTTGCGAAAATAATAAAGGGGCAGATCCTTCCCGGCTGTTTCTTGCTGGTTGATCATGACCGCTAATTTAATAGGTGGCTGTCCCGGAATGAATTGACATTTCCCTCACCATGACCCGGCCAGGGCAGATAGCAATCGGAATAATGATCCTCGATGGCCTCGCCGACAGCTTCAGTAAGCCCCGTGGATTCCTTTTCGATATCACTCCAGGTATCTTTTTTGTTGTAGACGAGCGCCATGGGCTCGGCCTCCTCACCGGGAAAATGGACGAGAAAGATCACGACATTGCTGATGAGTATGGGCTTCACCACAACGGTGTTTGGTACCCCGTCAAAAATATACTCCAGCTCAAACGACTTTTCGAAGGGCAGATGCGCCTGGATCGAGGACGCATAAGGAATATTTTTTAACCTGTTGAGTCTTAAGCGAAAGCCTGACATAGTTAAAAATTGATGATGAATGACGATACATATTTGATCTCGGAACAGGGACTTCAGGTCTGAGTGAGGGTCTGTGCTTTGAATAGGAGCGTTCGGTTATCCCGGGCAAATTAATGGCTTTATCAAAAGGCAAAGTAGAATTAATTCTACAGGCCATTGTTTTTTATTGATGAATTTAGCTCTATGCAACCACAGATATTACTTGCAGATGATCACAGCATGATCAGGAAAGGACTCAAGCTGTTGCTGCAACTGCATCTGGGTTTCACGCAGGTATCCGAGGTCGTCAGTTGCAACGAGCTGATGAAAGAGCTGGCTAAAAAGAAATACACCCATTTGGTGCTCGACATTATCTTGTCGGATGGGAGCACGCTCGAGATCCTGCCCAACATTCAGAAACTGTATCCTGAATTGAAGATCATGGTCTTTTCCATGCAACCCGCCGAGGTCTATGGCAAGGCACTGCGCCAATACGGCATCGACCACTATCTGCCGAAGACGACGCCGGAGGAGGAAACGATCCTGTTGCTGCGTCGCTTCCTGTTGAATGAACATCCGGGCCGCGATGCCGCAGGCGTGCGTTACCCCAACAACCCCTTCAGCGCACTGGCCCCGCGGGAGCTGGAGATCCTGCACTATGTCCTCAAAGGATTTGGGACAAAGGAGATCGCCGAGACGCTCAATGTCAAGATGAATACTATTTCCACCGTCAAGAACCGCATCTTCGAAAAAACGCTGACCTCAAACCTCAAAGAATTGATAGAATTGGCTACCTTGTATAATGTCAATTATTAAGATAGCCGGTATAGCTACCTGGTTGTTAGTTAGTTGCATCTCCCTTTCGGCTCAGTCCACTTATCATATCGAACGGTTCACCACCGATAACGGCCTCCCTTCCAACGGCATCAAAGGACTGCAATGGGACGCACAAACGGGTTTTCTCTGGATCGCCACGGAGGCCGGCATCGTCCGTTACAATGGTGCCGACTTCCTGCTTTTTGACCGCGCTAACACGCCCGAACTCTATTCGGAACGGATGCTCTTCCTGCTGAAGACCCGGGAAGGCCGCATCTTCTCGTCGGATGAGACAGGCGATCTCTTTTTCGTGACACGCAACAAGCTGGCCTTTATGGGACGCACCAGGATCGACACCCGCCCGGCGTCTTTCCGCCTCACCGGTCTCGTCGCCTCTGGCCGGCTGTTCCGCCAAAGCTCGCAGCAGGAGCCGCCCGATTTCGGGTTCAACTGGTTCCGGGAACAACTGGTACCCCTATCCGAAAAGCGGTTGCTGCTAACGCATAACGATACCCTGTATGACTACCGCCTCGGGAAACCGCTCCCTGCTTTCGTGATGACGCTGCCGCCGGATGCGCGCATCGGCTATCTCGACACGACCCTTTTTTTATTCGACCCGCGGCATGGCTTTTTCCAGCTGGACGCGGGTTCCGGCAAGAAATACCCGGTGACGCTGCAGGGGCTTGCCCCGGACCAGGGCGCACAGGAAAATAGTTCGCTGTTCTGGGACAACGGTATGCCCCAACCGCTGTTGCTCGAGGGTCCCAACGTGTGGATCATCCGGAAGACCGGGGAACGGCTGGAAGCGCAGCTGATCTGCACCGCACTGCCCACCGACGGGCGGATATCCTATCTTAAATACGATAGCAGCAGCGGGCTGCTGTTCGCCGGTACCCAATCCAAAGGACTCATCGTGATCCGGAAAAACCTGGTAAGACCGGTGCGGGCGCCTTTACGATCGCCGGACCAGCAAACGGCCTATTATAGCCAGGTCGCCCTGCCGGGCGGCAAGGTCCTCACCAATGAAGGACCGGTCTTTGACGGTCTTGGAAACGCGTCCACCTTCCCCGCCATCCATGTCCCTTTCAATAGCTATGTGTTGCAGGAGGCCGACAGCACGCTCTGGTATAGCCACGAGGATACCATCTTTACCTATTCGTTCAGAAGCCGCCGCACCACCACGCTCTTTGCCGGAGCCGGTTCTGTCACCACCGGTTTTCTTCAAACCGCCGGCGGGTTCTATGTGGCCAACGCCATCGGCATCGGCGTCATCCGTAACTCCGTAATCGACTATCTTTATCGTTATCCCCAGGCGAACAACAACAGCAATGTGCCCTTCGCCATGGTAGAGATCAGCCCTGGGCATCTCGCGATCGCCACCTGTGAAGGTCTGCTGCGCTTTAATACCGTCGACCACCTTTTGGACACCCTACTCCGCATCCCGGGTATCTGCGTCCGCGCGCTTTGGAAGTACAACGGCTATCTTTTTATCGGCACCTATGGCCGCGGCATCTGGTTGTATAAGAATGGCAAGCTCCGCCCCGTCCCGATAGACAAAAAGGGCTACCTGCAATACGCCCATTGTTTTATCCCGGACAAATTAGGTTATTGCTGGATCAGCACTAACCGCGGATTGTTCCGCACCCGCCCCCAGGAGCTCATCCACGCCTTCGACGAGGGAACACCAAGCGTCGCATATCACTATTACGGCCACGATGAAGGCATGGACATGACGGAACTCAACGGTGGCTGCACGCCCTGCGCGCTGTCACTCAATGACACGGTCCTCTCATTCCCTTCGATGGATGGCCTGGTCTGGGTGAATCCTACCCGCCCGATCCCCACCCTGCCCCGGGGTTCCGTGTATATCGACGGGTTTCTTGCCGACAGCCAGCAGATCGATCTGGGCAGCCTGGTAAAACCCGTGCTGCCGGCGGGCACGCGCGAGATCGACTTCGACCTGGCATTTCCGGCCTGGCTAAGCAAAGAGAATCCTGGCATTGAATACAAGCTGGAGCCCTACAATGCCTTCTGGCAAACACTCGACCCCGCACGAAGTCCGGAATTGCATTTCAGCAATCTGCCCTATGGCGCCTACCGGCTGCTGGTGCGGCAGACAGGTGCCGCGGGTCGTCCCGACGGCAGCCTGGTCATCACCGGCTTTTATATCCAGCCGCACTGGTATCAGCAACCGTGGAGCTGGTTGCTGGGGCTTTGCCTGTTTTGCGGTCTGATCATCGTCATCGTCCGCTGGCGGACCCGCTGGTTCCAAATCCGGCAGAACAACCTGGAGAAACAGATCGCCGAGAAGACCTGGCAGCTACAGGTCAAGAACGAAGAGCTGGAGAGAACCGATCTCATCAAGACCCGGCTGATCTCGATCATCAGCCACGATCTCGTGACCCCGCTACGGTTTCTGCATATGACGGGTAAAAACCTTATCGAAAAAAGGCGTGAGCTGCCCGATGAACTGCTGCAGGAAGCCATCGGCGAGATGGCCACGACAAGTAAGGAGCTGGAGCTTCTCGGCACCAATATCCTCAACTGGATCAAATACCGCAATGAAGACCGGCGGTTGGCCAAAGAAAGCTTCGATCTGCACGAACTGGTCGCACAGGTCTTCGGCGTCCTCGGTGCGCTCGCGCGACAAAAGGACATCCGGCTGGTCAATGCCATGCAGGAAAACCTGGTGTTGTATCAATACATCGAACCGGTAAAGATCGTCCTGTACAACCTGGTCCTGAATGGGATCAATTTCACCAGCAGCGGCCATATCCGCGCCGCCAGCGATTATACCCGTGACGGGATCGCGCTGCAAATCCAGGACACGGGCGTCGGCATGACCCCCGAACAGATCAACAATATCATGGCCGATCACTTCATTATCTCTTCCGCCAATGTCGATAACCGCAAAGGCAACGGACTGGGCTATCTCATCATCAAAGACCTGCTGAAGATCCTCCGGGGCCATCTCTCCATCCAAAGCGGAAAAGAAAAAGGCACCACCGTGACGGTATGGGTGCCTCTCTAGCTGTCTATAATAAGTTGTCTACCCGTTGATCACGGTAGAGTTATCCAGATATTGCGGGGTAGGATGGTAGATGAACAAACAGCTGCCCCCTTTCACCGCGTGGATGATCTCCCCGCTCACGGCGGAAGGAAGCGCCGGACATCCCAGCGAAGTCCCCAGCTCTCCATAATCCTGCATGTATTTGTCGCTTACATAGGAGGAACCGTGCAATACGATCTGCCGTTTCAGCGCCATATCGTTATAGCCGGGATCGACCCCGTTCAGCTTGAGCGAAAGCCCGTTATGGCCAACATAGGTCCGCATCGTAATATAAAAGCCAAGGCTGCTTTTATACGAGTCGGGTTCGTTCGAGAAAGAGGTGGCATATTCATCTCCGCTGTTCTGACCATGCGCCACATAGGTGCGATAGAGCAGCTTCCGGTGTGATACATCGATCACATACATCCTTTTGGCGCGCGAGCTCTGGCTGAAATCGCAGATGGAAAGCACGGAACGTTTCTGGATCAGCCCTTTCTTCAGCAGGTTATGATAACCGCGCCAGGCATATTCGAAGGCTTTGGGGTCCAGCCCCTTCGCATTCAGGTTCATGCTGGCGTAGATGTAGGAGGCCTGGTTGATCACCATCCGCAGCTCGGCAGCCTTCGCAGACGTCCTTTCCGGTGCACGCGGCGCCGGCATCGGTTCGGGAGCCCGCATCGTCACCGCGGCCACAGGCGCAGCGGCAACAGCCACCGGCTTCGTCGCAACGGGTGCCATCGTGGAAGCGAGCGTCGCAGCAGCCAGCGCCGCAGCAGGTGTCGTAGTAAAAGTGACCGCCCTTGCCTCCAGGACAGGATGATCGATATATTTTCGGATCACTGCCGAAGAATAAAAAGACATGGCCGTCTCTTTTGCCGTCAGCAGGTTGCCGTTGGGATTATCAGTGTGGCTCCGAGATATCATGGCAGGGGCAGTTAATACCATGGATGATAGGGTAACCTTAAACATAAGGTTGGCGAATACTCGCATAAGATTTGGATTTGATAATTGATACGGTTTTGGGCCATAGTTACGGATTTATACGAAAACGCCGTCGCTCGATCAGCCTGTTGTCCCTGTACAGTTCGTACTGGAAGACGCCTGCATGGACAAAATTGTACTTCTCGACGATCAGCGGGGAATCCCCGATCTCCCGGATCTCGAACAGTAAAGCATTCGTTTCATCAAAGAAGCGGACTTTATAATGCCCTTTGACGCCCGAAGGCACCGCGATAACGACATTTCCATTCTGCTGATGACGCACAATGCCGGACTGCCGCTGTTCCAGGGAAGTATCCCTTTTGTATAACGCACAATCGGGGGAAATATGAGGGGCAAAGCGAGCGCAATCCCCAAAATTTTCGGGTGGGATGGCGCCTTTTGCGCCGGTCGCCAAGAGGGCGAGGATGATACCGGAAAACAGGCGTTTTCCCGGCCTGGGAAAAGGATACGGCATAAGCAAAAAATGCTCATTAATTGAATCAAATCTACGCAATAGGACCGCCGTTGCTAATCGGTGCCCGTAGCCCGGTTCTTATCTTTCATGCTGATTACCGGATTGGGATTGGCAATGTCCTTCAGCCGCGATTCCAGCTGGCAATATTCACGCTGATTTTCCAATAGTTCGGCATGGGCTTGCACCATTTCCTGCTCGAGTTCCAGGATCTTTCGCTGCTTTTTGGCAAGCTGACGGCTCCGGGGCAGATACCCCAGCACTACCGCCAAACCGATGATCAACAGGAAAATGTAAACGTTCAAGGTGATATCGAAGATTGGCATAGTTGATTAATTGAGGGTGATAAAATAGCATCAGAGAAGGCATAACGCTCAACATCGAACCAGCCGGGTCATGGGAAGAAAATGGCGATCATCGCCGGGATGGTAGAATTTATTCATAGAATACTGATTTTGTTTCGATAAAGGTATTGGTCCCCGGTAGGGGCCTTTACTCATTCCCTGAAAAAGGATAACGCACGGAGACAAATACATGAGAAAAAAAACTCCTGGGCGGCTGCTCAATCGTTTTATTTCTGCTAATTTTAGCTTTCAAGGTTAAGGCATGATAAACAAGTTTATCTGGTTCTTGATTGTTATTATCCTTTTATTGTCTGTAAGACCTGCCCTGACTCAGCCTGTCCCCATCAACGGCTATGCGGTCCAGCATTTTACCGACGACAATGGGCTGCCGCAAAATAGTATCAATGACTTGCTGTTCGACGAGAACGGCTATCTCTGGCTGGCTTCCCAGGTCGGGCTGGTCCGCTATGACGGCAGCTCCTTCCAATTGTACTACCCGGGCGACAAGCCCGCCATGGAATCCAACATCCTCTGGTTGGGAAAGGATGGCAAGGGTTCCGTGTATTTTCAGACCATCGATCACCAGCTGTACTGTTATCAGGGGAACAACAGCCGGCGCCTGTTGCCATTGAACACACCGCCCGCCCGGTCATCACTGCTCCTCAATACCCAAAAACGGTTGTTCGATTTCTCTTCCTTTCTGACCAATGCCCCCTCCCCGGCCGAAACACAGGAACGGCGCGCGATCTTTGCGGACCTCGACACCCATAATGAGAATTTTTTTGTCGCAGACGACGGCGGAGTATATCTGCACTATCGGGATAGCCTATATTATTATAACGGCGGCGAGCTGTACCGGTTATCGCAACGCACGACACCTAATTGCCGGTTCCTTACCGCCGGCAACCGGCTTTTTGTTCTGGAGCGCAACAGGGTGTTAAGCGTTTTTGAAGGTCAGCGAAGCATCACCCGGGAACTCCCGGTCGAAGGCGATCCGCGCAAGGCATTTCCCGCCGATATCCCAGCCGACCGGTATCATATCTTTTCCTGCGGCCGTGTCAATCATCTCCTGGCCGGGAATCTCCTCTACCGGCTCTATCCGGAGGAAGGTGGGCGCCTGCGTGCAACCTTCCTGCTGGACCTAAGCTTCATCCCGAATATCTCGGCAGTGGAATACAATACCGGACTGGACCTGCTGCTCGTGGCCACTAACACGGAGGGCTTCTACGTCCTCCGGCGAAACCGCTTTGGCATCTCCGGCTGGTCCGAGGATCTTAAAGAGAAAATGGCGAATCATCTTTTCGGACCGATGGCCCTGCTGCACGACTCCACCCTCCTCACCGACAAGTTCATCTTCACCCCGGCGGGCAAATTCTCCTGGGTCAAAGACCACCGCCCGATATGGCAACGCTGCCTGTACATCGACCGGAAAAACCAGGTCTGGTCGGCCTTCGACAGTCTGCCGAAGCGGCGGACAACGGCTATGGACCCGGTGGCCGTTTACCCCGGCCTGGATGCCAACATCGTGGACTATACGGAAGACTCCGCCGGTAATCTGTACTGTCTTACGGAAAGGTCCCTCTACCGCTTCGACGGCGACCGCTTTCACCGGCTCGATGCGGCGATACCTTTGTCCACCGGTCCCCAGGGCAACGAGGTCGTCCGGTACGTGGGTCCGCATCGCCTCTGGATCGGCCATACCCGGGGCCTCATCGAATACGATCCGGACCTGGGCGAAGCACACCCCATCTCCGCACTGGCGGACGCACATGTCCGCGCCATCCATTGTTGCGCGGACGGCTCCATTCTTGTCGGAACATACGGACAGGGCTATTACTATTATTCCGGGCAACACTTCTTCCGGATGCCGCTCGATAAGAATGGCTTCCTGATAACGGCGCATTGTTTTCTGGAGGATGGGAAAGGAAATATCTGGATCCCCTGTAACAAAGGGCTGTTCAAGACCCCCAAGGCGGACATGGACGCATGGATCCGCGGAGAAAGCAATCAGCTCTATTACTATTATTATGGCCGCCAGGATGGACTACTGACCAATGAGTTCAACGGCGGGTTCAATGCCTCCGGCATCATCACCCCGCAGGGATTCGTTGCGTTGCTTTCCATGAAAGGCATGGTGTGCTTCTATGCCGATTCGCTACAAACCGATTTTCCACACGGCGCCATCGACATCACGGACCTGGATATCGACGGCCGGTCCGTACGCCATACGGATACGATCTCGCTCTCGGCGGGCTACAATAGCCTTATCGCAAAGATCGCCTCTCCCTACCTTGGAGACCGCAGCAATTTGTATCTGGAATACCGGCTGGAGGGTTTCAATGACGAATGGAAAGAACTACCGGAGGACGGCGAGTTAAACCTCAGCCGGCTCGCACCCGGCAATTATACCTTACAAGTCCGCAAGACGGGCGGGTTCGGCAAGAACAACTACGAATACCGCAGGTGGAGCATCATCGTGCCCCCCGTGTTCTACCGCACCACGGGGTTCCTTATTGCGGTCGGCATGCTTGTGCTCGTGCTGGTGGGTCTGCTGATCCAGCTACGGCTAAAGCTGGTGGAAAAGAAAAAGGAGATGAATGCAGCGCTGCTCAGGACAGGCAAGCAACGCGAAAAGCTGATCTCGCTGGTGATCCACGACCTCCGTTCACCCCTGCGTTTCCTGACCATGCTCGCCGGCGATCTGCACGACAACCAGGATGGGTTTACGCCCGCGGAACTCAAGGACCGCGCGTTCTGGGTAAAAAAGGGCGCGCAGGACATCTATAACTTCTCCGAGGACTTCCTGCTCTGGGTCACCAGCCAGAAGGACAATTTCAAG